>JAEWVQ010000353.1 GCA_023459095.1 Pseudomonadota bacterium
AACCGGTGGTCACGCACTCCGCGCACTGGCTCGCCGACGGGCGCTTTCGCGACGCGGTGGACCACTACCTCGCGCGCGAGACCGCCGGCATCGGCTTCTATCTCGACGAACTCGCCGAGCGCACGCCGTTTCGCGCCGCCGCGGAGCGTTGATCAGGGCGGGCCTGCGCGCTCGAGAACCGCCCACGCCCGCGCAACAAAGATCCCGCTGCAGCCCCCCAGCGCGAGGCCGACCAGGGCCATGAACCACCACGCGCCGCCCAGCGCCAGACCGCGCGCGAGTACCACGCCAACGCCGTAGCGCACGACGAAGATCGCCATCATCAGCGCCAGCGGCCACCAACTGCCCGCAACCGCGAGCACCCCCGTTCCGCGGATGGCACAAACGTCCCGCAGCCCTCCCGCCAAGGGCTTGCGCAGGGCCAGCGCGAGTCCCACGCCCCACCCGGCCAGCGCCACCGCCGCGCCCCCGAACGACGACACCACCCCATGCAAGGACACGGCCACCATCGCCAGCGGCAAACCGAGCAGCCGGCGGCGGCCGACAACGCGGTCGCGACGCTGCCGGAACCCGAGCACGAGCAGGCCGACAAACAGCGGCCATACCCACCACGGCGTGCGTTGCACCACCTCACCGAGCATCCCCTCTCTCCTATCGAAGCGCCACCTTGCGAACGCCCAAGGCCCGCATCGAAGCAGGCACAAAAAAGCCCGCTCGAAAGCGGGCTCGGATGCGGCACAGCGCCCCGCCGGGGGCGCGTGGCGCGCTTACTTCTTGGCGGCGGCGAGGCCGTCGACGATTTCCTTCTTGGCTTCGTCGACGGTGCCCCAGCCCAGCACCTTGACCCACTTGCCCGGCTCGAGGTCCTTGTAGTGCTCGAAGAAGTGCACGGTCTGGCGCATCAGCAGTTCGGGCAGGTCGTCGATGGTCTGGACCTTGTCGTACAGCGGGGTCAGCTTGGACACCGGCACGGCGACGACCTTGGCGTCCACACCGCCGTCATCCTCCATCTTCAGCACGCCGACCGGACGGCAGCGGATCACCACGCCGGGCTGCAGCGGGAACGGGGTCACCACCAGCACATCGACCGGGTCGCCATCGCCGGCCACGGTGTGCGGCACGTAGCCGTAGTTGAGCGGGTAACGCATCGAGGTGCCCATGAAACGGTCGACGAATACCGCGCCGCTGTCCTTGTCCACCTCGAACTTGATCGGATCGCCCTGCGCGGAGATCTCGATGATGACGTTGATATCGTTCGGCACGTCCTTGCCGGCGCTGACCAGATCGAAACCCATGACGCTCTCTCCCGTGAAAAAAGTGGCGGGAATTATAAGAGATTGTGCAGTGCGACGCGTGTTCTGCCGCAGGTATTTGCGGCGTTCAAGCCGGGGAATCGAAGCCTGTGGCCTCGACGGCCTCGCGTAGCGCGGCCACGCTCAGCTGCGCCGGGTCGTAGCGCACGCGCGCCTCGGCCGCGTCCAGCGATACGGTGGCGTCCTCGACGCCGGGCAGAGCCTTGAGCACGCCGGTCACGTTGCGCACGCAGCCGCCGCAGCTCATGCCTTCCACCTTGATCGTCACTTCGGTCATGTCGTTTCTCCTTGAAAAAAACTGCCAGCTGAAACCCGTGCTCAGCGCTGCGGTCGCCAGCGCTTGAGCAGCAGCGAGTTGCTCACCACCGATACCGAACTCATCGCCATCGCCGCCCCGGCGATCACCGGGTTGAGCAGGCCGAGCGCGGCAAGCGGGATGCCGAGCACGTTGTAGATGAAGGCAAAGAACAGATTCTGGCGGATCTTGCCGAGGGTCGCGCGCGACAGTTCGATGGCGTCGGCGACGCCGTGCAGGCTGTTGCGCACCAGGGTGATGTCGGCGGCCTCGACCGCAACGTCGGCACCCACACCGATGGCGAACGACACGTCGGCCGCGGCCAGTGCCGGGGCATCGTTGATGCCGTCGCCGGCCATGCCCACACGGGCGCCGTCGTGGCCGAACTTGCGCCCCAGCTCACGCACCGCCGCAGCCTTGTCGCCAGGAAGCACGCCGGCATGCCATTCGTCGATGCCGGTCTGACGCGCGATCGCCTCCGCCGCCGCGGCATGGTCGCCGGTCAGCATCACCACGCGCACACCCCGCGCCTGCAGATGAGCCACCGCAGCGGCGGAATCGACACGCACGCGGTCGGCGACGCCGAGCACGCCGGCCCACACGCCATCGACCGCGACCGCGACCAGGGTGCGCCCGGCACCGGCGAGGCGCGCACACACCGTCTCATCGACCACCAGACCGCGCTCGCGCAGGAAGTCCGGCGAGCCCACAACCACCTGCTTACCCCCAACCTGCCCTTCCACCCCCTTGCCCGCCACCGCACGCACCTCGTGCGCGGCCTCCGGCGCCCCCCCGGCGTCGCGCGCCGCGCTCACCACCGCGGCTGCGATCGGATGGGCGCTACCCTGTTCGAGCGCAGCAGCGAGCCCGAGCAGCGCCGCTCGCGACCACCCCGGGGCGGGCTCGACCTCGGTCACCGCCGGCGCACCCTCGGTGAGGGTGCCCGTCTTGTCCACCGCCAGTACGGCGATGCGCTCGGCGAGTTCCAGCGCCTCGGCATTCTTCACCAGCATGCCGGCACGCGCGCCCTGGCCGGTGCCGACCATGATCGCGGTCGGCGTCGCCAAGCCGAGCGCGCACGGGCAGGCGATCACAAGCACCGCCACGGCGTTGATCAGCGCCTGCTGAAAATCGCCCGACCACAGCCACCACGCGGCAAAGGTGAGCGCCGCAATCGCCACCACCACCGGCACGAACACCGCCGAGATGCGGTCGGCGAGGCGCTGCACCGGCGCCTTGGAGCCCTGCGCCTGCTCCACCAGGCGGATGATGCCGGCGAGCAGCGTGCTCGCACCGACCCCGGTGGCGCGGCAGCGCAGCACGGCGTCGCCGTTGATCGTCGCCGCATACACCGGATCGCCGGGCTGCTTGTCCACCGGCATGCTCTCGCCAGTCAACATGGCCTCGTCGAGAGCGGAGACGCCGGCCTCGACCACGCCATCGACCGGCACCGCGTCGCCCGGGCGCAGCACGAAGGCGTCCCCCGGCTGCAGGCTCGCCACCGGCACCTCGACCAGTTCGCCGTCACGCTCGATGCGCGCCATCTTCGGCTGCAGCTTGAGCAGGGCGTCGAGCGCCGCGGTAGTGCGGGCCTTGGCGCGGGCCTCGAGAAGCTTGCCGAGCAGAATCAGGGTGATGATCATCGCCGAGGCTTCGAAATACACATGCAGGTCGTGGCGCCCAGCGAGCGTCACCGCGACGCTGTAGAAGTAGGCCATGCTGGTGCCGAGCGCGACCAGCACGTCCATGTTGGCCGCACCGCCGCGCAGCGCCGACCACGCACCGCGGTAAAAGCGCGCGCCGATCCAGAACTGCACCGGGGTCGCCAACACAAGCTGCCACCCGCGCGGAATGAGGTCGTGATGACCCTCACCACTCCATCCGGCGCCGAACATCGCCGGCATTTGCGCCGCCAGCGGCAAAGTGAGCAAGGCTGCGATCCAGAAACGCTGCAGTTCGTGCCGCCACGCCGCGCGCTGACGCGCACGCTCCTGTTCGCGCGCCGCCGGGCCACTTTCCGCAGCCCCGAAACCGGCGCGGCGCACAGCGTCGATCACGGCTTCGGAGGTGGCAAGGCCGGGGGTGTAGCGCAGGCTGGCGCGCTCGGCCGCGAAGCTGACCGAGCCGCTGACCCCAGGCAGGCGGTTGAGCACCTTCTCCAGGCGGGTAGCGCAGGCCACGCAGGTCATCCCGGAAATGGCGAGTTCGAGCGTGGCGGCAGGGACCTCGAAGCCGGCCTTGCGGATCGCCGCCACCACCGCCTCGGGCGTGGTACCGCTGCCGCTGAGGCTGACATGCGCGCGCTCGGCGGCGAGATTCACCGTCGCGGTGGCGCCAGGCAAGCGGTTCAGTACCTTCTCGATGCGGGTCGCGCACGCAGCGCAGGTCATCCCTGCGACGGGAAGATCGAGATCACGGCGCGCTTCAGCGGCGACCGGATCGGTCAGGGAAAGCTCGGACATGGCGCCCTCTTGCAACAGGATCGAGACGGGCGCAGTGTAAACCCCGTACTCAGGTACGGAGTCAAGCCATCGTGAACCAAAGCATGAGTCACTACACCATAGGCGCGCTGGCGCGCGCCGCCGGAGTCGGCGTCGAAACCATCCGCTACTACCAGCGCCGCGGCCTGCTCGCCGAGCCGACCTTGCGCCGCGGCGCCTACCGCGCCTACGGCGAAGCCGACTTGGCGCGCCTGCGCGCGATCCGGCGCGCCCAGCAGTTGGGATTCGCACTGGAGGAAATCGACGAATTGCTATCGCTCAACGACGAGCGCGATCGCGCCAAGGCCCGTGCCCTGGCGCAGACCAAGGCGGCGCTGATCGAATCGCGCATCCGCCAGCTCAGCGAGATGCGCGACGCGCTGCAAGCCCTGGTGAGTTGCTGCGAGCACACCGCCGCACCGGCCCCCTGTCCCATCCTCGCCGCCCTGGCGGGCAACACGCCGTCCGGGAGCACCTGCGATGACGGCTCAGACCAGGCACACCACCCCGTTCCATAGCGAGCCCCCCAGGGTAGGCGCATGGATCAAGCCAAAGACACCGAAACCGAGCACGATCAATCCTGCCGCGAAGCGCACCTTGCCGTTGCGCGTGAGGTCGCGAAAGCGCTTGAACAGCAGGCCAGCGAGCAGCAGATTGGGTAGCGTACCAAGCCCGAATGCCAGCATCAGCCCAGCGCCGCGTGCCGCCGAGCCGGTGACCAAGGCGGTGGCGAGCACGCTGTACACCAGACCGCAGGGCAGGAAGCCCCACAACAGACCAAGCGGCAGCGCCTGGCGGACCGAACGCGCCGGCAGGAAACGCCGCGTCGCAGGCTGGATGCGGCGCCACAGCGCATGCCCCAGGCGCTCCACCGGCGCGAGCACCCCGGTCATGCCGGTCAGGTAGAGGCCGAGCGCGATCAGCATCAGGTTGGCGAGCACGTAGAGCGTGATCTGCACCGGCAGCACACCGCTGTACAGCATGCCGACCGAGCCGATCGCGCCCAGCAGCCCGCCGACCAAGGTGTAGGTGGCGATGCGCCCGAGGTTGTAGGCCAGATGGATCGGCCACTGGCGCCGGGAATGGGCCGGCGTGCGTACCTGCACGGTGAGCGCACCGACGATGCCGCCACACATCGACACACAGTGGGTGCCGCCGAGGAGGCCGATCAGGAAGACTGCGAGATAACCGGTTTCAGGCATGTGGGCGCGGCGCGCGCCGGAAAGCGCGTCCTTGTTGCAATGCGGTTGCGAAGAGTCCGGATTCTACGCCCCACGCACGTAAGACGGGCCGACCGCGCGCCCCTCAGATCACCCGCGAGTAGCGGGCACGCTCGCGGTCGGCGCGCAGATAGCGGTCGAACACCATGGCCACGCCGCGCACCAGCAGGCGCCCGGCGGGGAGCACGCTGATCCAGTCGCCATCGATGCGCACCAGCCCGCCCTTTTCCATTTCGCGCAGCTCCTCGAGCTCTTCGGCAAAATAGCTGCGGAAATCGATCAGGTGCGAGATCTCGATGGACTGCATGGAGAGCTCGAAATGGCACATCAGGGCCTGGATGATGGAGCGCCGCAGCAGATCGTCGGCGGTCGATTCGATGCCGCGCAGTACCGGCAATTCGTCGCGGTCGAGTGCATCGTAGTATTCGTCGAGGGTCTTCACGTTCTGCGCATACACCGGCCCGATCTTGCCGATGGCCGACACCCCGAAGGCGAGCATGTCGCACTCGGCCTGGGTCGAATAGCCCTGGAAGTTGCGATGCAGCCGGCCCTGGCGCTGGGCCACGGTGAGTTCGTCGTCAGGCTTGGCGAAATGGTCCATGCCAATGTAGACGTAACCGGCCTCGGTGAGGCGGCGGATGCCGAGTTGCAGCAGTTGAAGCTTGGTGTCCGGCGTCGGCATGTCGCTCATGAAAATCCGCCGCTGCGGCTTGAACAGTCCGGGCAGGTGGGCATAGCTGTACAGCGAGACGCGGTCCGGCGACAGCTCGAGCACCTGCTCCAGCGTGCGGTTGAAGCTGATCACGTTCTGCTTGGGCAGACCGTAGATCAGATCCATGCTCACCGAGCGAAAGCCGGTGGCACGCGCGGCATCAATCACCAGCTTGGTTTCGTCGAAGCTCTGCACCCGGTTCACCGCCTGCTGCACCTCGGATGCGAAGTCCTGGACCCCCACGCTCATGCGGTTGAAACCGAGGTCGGAGAGCAGTTCGACGGTGTCGAAATCGACCTTGCGCGGATCGACCTCGATCGAATATTCGCCGTTGGGCACGAGCGTGAAGCGCGAACGCACCGACTCCATCAGGCGGTGCATCTCGTCGTGCGACAGGAAGGTCGGCGTGCCGCCGCCCAGGTGGAGCTGGGTGACCTGACGCCCGCCGCCGAGGGCCGCGGCCTGCAACGCCACTTCCTTGTCGAGATAGGCGAGATACTTCGCCGAACGTCCATGATCCTTGGTGATGATCTTGTTGCAGGCGCAGTAATAGCAGATCGTGTTACAGAACGGGATGTGGAAGTATAATGACAGCGGCCGACTCACCCCCCCCACGCCGCGCTTGGCCAGCCAGTCGGTCAGCGCGCGGGCATCGAAGGCCTCGACGAATCGATCGGCCGTTGGGTAAGAGGTATAACGCGGTCCGTTGATGTCGAATCGACGGATCAACTGGGGGTCGAATATCAGGTCTTTCTGGCTGGTCATGGTCGTACTGCTTCGAGGTATGCCTGAAAACAATGGCAGAAAGCCTATCAGTGGTGTTTGATATGGATCAACGGCTGCCCGGATCCGGTCACGGAGCTATTTTAGAGTGCAGATGAAGGCAATGGCGCCGATTACCGCGGCGACCCTGAAAACAGCTTGCTCACAATGCAACCTCGTTGAGCTGTGCCTTCCGTTCGGGATGTCCGAGAGCGAACTCGATCGCCTCGACGAACTGGTCGGCGCCCGACGCAAGATCAAGCGCCAGCAGCATCTGTATCGCGCTGGCGACACCTTCGAGGCGATCTACGCAATCCGCGCCGGCTCGTTCAAGACCGACGTGCTCCACGAGGACGGTCGCGAACAGGTCACCGGCTTCCAGATGACCGGCGAGATTCTCGGCCTCGACGGCATCAGCACCGAGTTCCACTCATGCAACGCGATCGCGCTCGAGGACAGCGAGGTGTGCGTGATCGCCTACGCCAAGCTCGAGGAGTTGTCGCGCGAGGTCGAAGGCCTGCAGCACCAGTTTCACAAGGTGATGAGCCGCGAGATCGTGCGCGACCACGGCGTGATGATGCTGCTCGGCTCGATGCGCGCCGAGGAGCGCTTGGCCGCCTTCCTGCTCAACATGTCGCAGCGCTTCACCGCGCGCGGCTTCTCCGCCGCCGAGTTCCACCTGCGCATGACCCGCGAGGAAATCGGCTCCTATCTTGGCCTCAAGCTGGAAACGGTGTCGCGCGCGTTCTCCCGCTTCCAGGAAGAAGGCCTGATGGCGGTACAGCAGAAGCACATCCGGATTCTCGACAGCGCCGGCCTGAAAAAACTGATCCAGCACCAGCCCGCGGTGCGCTGAGCCCCGCTGCGCGGTCAGTCCGCCATGCGCTGACGGCGGCGCGCCGACATCGTTGCCGACATCGCACTCAGGTCTTCGGCGCGAAGCAGAATTTCGGCGAGCGGGAACAACTCCCCCTCTTCGCGCTCGACGTGCCGGCGATAGGCGTCGACGAAACTCGCCACCGCCTCTTCGGGCAGCGTCGTAGCGGAGCCTGCCGCGATTCCGGCAAGAGAGCCCCGGAGCACGCTCCACGCCGTGCCGATGCGGCGGTGATCGCTCTCCACCCACTCGCGCAGCGCGTGCACCTCGTCGGCGAGTTTACCGACGGCACGAACCTCCAACGCCGGCAACAGATCGCGCTCTTCGTCGAGATGATGATTGACCGCGGCGCTATCGAAATAGCGCATCACGTTTGCCGCCGCCTGCTGCGCGGCTCGGTCGGCGCCGTGCTCGGGCAGCCACGCGGCGAGGCGCAACAGCGTATCGAGCCGTGCCTGCAGGCGTTCGTGGCAGGCCAGCAGCATTTCCATCGGCTCGTCGAAATCCGGCGCCGCCGGCGGCAGCAGTGAGTCGCTCACCACAGCCCCCTGGCCAGCGCGAGGAATCCGGCGGGGTCCTTGCTTCGTGCGACGGAGACGATCCAGATGAAGACCAGCATTGCTCCCGCCAGCGCCAGCACGCGTGCGCTGCGGGTACGGCCGCGACGCAATGCGAGGGCGCCGAGCACGATGTAGAGCAGCAGCCCGAGAACTTTGGCCGTCACCCAACCGGCAACGAAGGGATACTGCCCACTCATCACCGCCAGCGCGATCGCGCTGCCGAGCAGCACGGTGTCGATGACGTGCGGCAGCACCCGCGCCGAGCGCGTCCGCAGCAGCGGGCTCTCGGCCAGCATCCACGCGCCGCGCAGCACGAAGCCCATGCCACTCAGCATGACGCACAGCAGATGGATGTTCTTGATCAGGTAGTACATCATCCGTTTTCCACGAATTTCCATCCTTCAACGGCCGGGTGGCCGCCCGCTGGCCTGAACTCCTCTGCAAACGCAGACCGAAGCCAAACACCTGCGAACATACCAGCCACCACGCCATGGAGCCCCGAATGTCCAACCCCACCACCGACCTTCGCACCCTGTTGCAGCAGATGCCCTTGTTCGGAGAACTCTCCGAGAGCGATCTCGAACGCGTGGCCAGATATACGCGGGAGCGGCGCCTTGCCAAGGGCGAACAACTGTTTCAGCGCGGCGATCAGCCCCATGGCTTCTACTTCGTGGTCTCGGGACAGATCAAGCTCGCCTTCTCGTCGGCGCAGGGCAACGAGAAAGTGGTCGAAATCATCGGACCACGGCAGAGCTTCGGCGAAGCGGTGATGTTCATGAGCCGCCCTTACCCGGTATTCGCCGAAGCGCTTGCCGATACCACGCTGCTGCACATCGGACACAACATCGTCTCCGAACTGATCGACCAGGATTCGATGTTCGCGCGCAAGCTGCTCGCCGGCATGGCCTTGCGCCTGCACAGCATGGTACGCGATGTCGAAACCTATTCGCTGCGCTCGAGCACCCAGCGCGTCATCGGCTACCTGCTGCAGCACGGTGAAGACAGCAGCGGCCCCTGCACCGTGTCGCTGCCGACGAGCAAGCAGGTGATCGCCTCGCGCCTCAATCTGACGCCGGAAACACTGTCGCGCATCTTTCACGATCTGGCCGAATCGGGCCTGATCACCGTACAAGGCAAGCGCATCGTGCTCCACGATCCTCAGCGCCTCGCCCGCCACAACGGTTGACGGAGCAGGGCGAGGCCAGGACGGGCGCAAGGCGGCGGCGATTCAGCGTTCCTTCACATACACGCCGGGTGCGGGGGCGAGCGCGGGAAAGGCCTCGGTGGCCGCAGGCCGGGCCTCGACCAGTTCGCCGGCGCGCGGCTTCAGCCAGGTCATCCAGTCCTCCCACCAACTGCCCGCCATCTCCTGCGCGCCTGCGCGCCAGTCCTCGGCGGTGTCGGAACGATGCGCCGTATTCGCCCAGTACCGCCGCTTGGGTGGATTGACCACCGGATTGACGATACCGAGGATGTGCCCGGAACTCGACAGCACGTAGCGCTTCGGACCGGTGACGAAGTTGTTGATGCGAAAGGTCTGCGTCCACGGCGCGATGTGATCGTCCTCCGCGGCAACCGCGTACAGCGGCTGACTGATCTGCCCGAGATCGATGCGCTCGCCGGCGATCTCCAGCTTGTCCTTCTGGATCATACGGTTGTGCAGGTAGAGTTCGCGCAGGTACCAGGCATGCATCGCATAAGGCATGCGCGTCGAATCCATGTTCCAGTACAGCACGTCGAACGCGGTTGGCATCTCACCGTACAGCCAGCCATGCACCACGTAGTGCCAGATCAGGCTGTTCGACCGCAGCAGGCGGAACGAAGCCGCCATGTCCTTGCCATCGAGATAGCCCTTGCGCTTCATGTTCGCGACCAGGTAATCGATGCTCGCCTCGTCGATGAAGATCTCGATGTCGCCCGGCTTCTTGAAATCGACCAGGGTGGTGAACAGCGTCCAGTCGGCCACCGGCACCGCCTCGGCGCCAAAGCGGCGGTTGGCCCAGGCCATGTACATCGTCAGCGCCGTACCGCCGATGCAGTAACCCACCGCGTGCGCCTTGTCGGCACCGGTGAAGCGCAGCGCGGTATCGACCGCGGCATGGACGCCCTCGAGCAGATAGTCGTCGAAGCCCACGTCGCGCATCTCGGCGCCCGGGTTCTTCCAACTCGTGATGAACACGTCCAGCCCCTGGTCGAGCAGAAAGCGGATCATGCTCTTTTTTGGCGTCAGATCGAGAACGTAGAACTTGTTGATCCACGGCGTCACGATCACCACCGGCTGCGCGTGAACCCGCGGCTGGGTCGGCGCATAGTGGATCACCTCGAGCAGGCGATTGCGAAACACCACCGCGCCCGGCGTCGTCGCCAGATTCACGCCGACCTCGAAATCATCCGGATCGGTCATGCGCACGTTGCCCGCGCGCACATCGTCGAGGAAGATCCGGAAGCCCTTGGCCAGGCTCGCTCCACGGCTCTCCACGGCCTTGCGCATTGCCACCGGGTTGGTCCACAAGAAATTGGTCGGCGCCACCGCGTTGAGCCATTTCCGCCACCAGAATGCCGCCCGCCGGCGCTCCTTGGCCGACAACCCCGGCGTGTCATAGAGCATGTCCTGGGCATGATGGGTCCACGCCAGATACCACTCCTTGGTCAGGTCCCAGGTCGGTGACCGGGTCCACACCGGATCGTTGAAGCGGGCATCGTCGGGATTGGGGGCGATCGGGTCGGCGCTCGGCATTCCGAGCAGGCGCTGCCAACTGTGCCATTGCAGGCGCCAGAGATCGGAGGACAGCCGGGTCATGCGTGTGGCCAATTCCTGCGGATGGGCAAGCCACGCGAGTTGAGCATGGACGATTGGCGCGGCCACACCCAGCGGATCGACAGCATCCTCCACGGTGTCGTGCAACTTCTGCATGGTGCGGTGCACGGCTGCGCCCGGATCCAGACGGTCGATCTGTTCGAACTGTTCGATATCTTTCATGGTCGTGGCGGCCCGAAGCCGCGATTTCTTGGTTTGAGCGGATTTCGCCATGAGCGCGTGACGTCCCGATTACATTGGCAAGTTACATCGGCATTTCGTTCAGGGCAGCGAGTCAGGACAGTGTATACGCGACCCCCTGCTCGGCAACCACCGGGGCCACCCAGCCGAGCCGCCGCTCGATCGCATCCGCGAAGGCCGCCGCACCCGTGCTCTCGCCGTGGACGATGAAAACCTGGCGGGGAGCCTGGTCGAAATGCGCGAGCCATTCGAGCAGCGCGGGCTGATCGGCATGAGCGGACAGGCCGCCGATGGTGTAAATATCCGCTCGCACCGCAATCCGTTCGCCGAAGAGGGTGACAGTGCGGGCGCGATCCACCAGTCGGCGCCCCAGCGTACCGGCGGCCTGAAAGCCGACGATGATCACCGAGCACTCGTGACGACCGAGGTTGTAGCGCAAATGGTGCTTGACCCGTCCGGCGTCGCACATCCCGCTCGCCGAGACGATCACCAGCCCGGAGCGCTGCGCATTGAGCGCGATCGACTCGTCGACGTCGGCAACGAAGCGCACGCGCAGGCGATCGGAGTTGGCCCGGCTCCAGGCGAACAGATCACGCGTCTCCTCATCCCACAGGTTCTCGTGGCGCAAGGTGAGTTCGGTCACCGCCGCCGCCATCGGCGAATCGACCACCACCTCGAGGCGCGGCACACGGCCGGAGCGGACAAGCTTGGCGAACACGAACAGCAGTTCCTGCGTCCGCCCCACCGCGAACGCGGGCACGATCACGTTGCCGCCTTTGCGCACCAGGGTGTCGTGCAACGCCCGCACCAGTTCGTCTTCGGTTTCGTGCATCGGACGGTGAGCACGGTTGCCATAGGTGGACTCGATGCACAGATAGTCGGCATGGCTCGGCCGATAGGGATCGCGCAACACCGGCCGATCGGGCTGGCCGATGTCCCCGGAAAACACCAGCCGACGCACACCCCCGCCCTGCTCGACATCGATCTCCAGCACTGCCGAGCCAAGAATGTGGCCGGCGTCACGGAACACGCAGCGCACCCCCGTCCCCGGCAGCAAGGCCTGCCCGTACTCGACCTTGCGCAGGCGCTGCAGGCTCGTCCGTGCCTGCTCGACCGTATAGAGCGGCGCACTGTCCCAGCCGCGTCGGGCATGGCGGGCACGATTGTGGCGGTTCGCCCATTCGGCTTCCTTCTCCTGGATGTGTGCCGAATCGAGCAGCATCACCCCCAGCAGATCGACGGTCGCCGCTGTGGCATACACCGGCCCGCGATAGCCCAGTGCCACCAGCCGCGGGATCAGCCCCGTATGATCGAGGTGGGCATGGGTCAGCAGGACGAAATCGATCGCCCGGAGATCGAAGTCGAGTGCGCGCACATTCTTCAGATCGGCCTGCCGCCCACCTTGAAACATGCCGCAATCGACCAGAAACGTGCCCCCCTCGTGACGCACCTGCGCGCACGAGCCCGTGACCTCACCTGCTGCGCCGAGAAAACTGATCTGCATTAAAACTCTCCACCCGTGGCCGCCACGCTGCCTGTCGATTCAGTGTACGACGCCGCCACGGCCCTGCGCTTGACCGTCGTCACACGCGTCGGCCTAGCGGGATGACTATAATCAGGTGTCGAAAACACGACCAAGGGAGTAGCTACATGTTCAAACACATTCTCGTGCCGACCGATGGGTCGCCGTTGTCTGAAGGCACTGTCGCCCGCGCCGTATCCTTCGCCAAGGATGCTGGAGCACGCATCACTTTTTTCTATGCGCAACCGGACTTCCCCATGCCGATCTACGGCGAAGGTGCGCTGATCGATCCGACCACGCCCGAACAGTTCGCCAAATCGGCCGCGCAGGAGGCGGAGAAAATCCTCGAGCGCGCCAAGGCTGCGGCGGACGCAGCTGGTGTGACTGCAGCCACCGACACCCTGGTCAATGAAGTTCCCTACGAGGCCATCATCGACGCCGCCGACCGCCACGGCTGCGACCTGATCTTCATGGCGTCGCACGGTCGCAAGGGAATCGCCGGCCTGCTTCTCGGCAGCGAAACCCAAAAGGTGCTGACCCACAGCAAGACCCCGGTTCTGGTCTATCGCTGAACGCAGGACCTCATCGCCCCCAAAAAGCGAACACCGCCCCCGGAGACCGGGGCGGTGTTCGTTTTCAGCTCAACTGAATCGGGCTCACTGTCCGCTTTTCGGGTGATTGACTTCATCTGCGGAGCGCTGAAGGAATATCGTCGTCAAACTCGAGGCTGCGCAGATCAGCCAGAATCCGAGGAAGCCGATCGAATAGGTCGCGATCACCGAAAGCCGAACCGGCTCGCCGAGCAGATAGAGCTCCTGCGGATCAATCACGGTAAAGAAGATCGCTTCGACCACCGCAGCCACCAGAAACGACGGCCACAGCACCTGCATCCATTTCGGCATCAGTCCTCCTTCAGCGCATTCGGCTGCACTAGCCCTGCTGGGCCCTCGCCTTTTGCTCGTCTTCAGCCACATGCCGCTTCACGAAGCGGTAGAGATAGCCCCCCATGACGACCACGAATCCGATCGTAAAGAGGCTCAGCAGTCCGATATCGGTACTGAACAATTCGTTCCAGGCCATGGCAACTCTCCTTGTATAGACGAGAAATGGAAGACGGAATGCTCCGATCCGAAAAATCGTCTCTGCCGGGAACTACGCGGTCCCGCTCATGCGGGACTCATGTTCTATGTTCTGTCAGAACGGACGGCACCCTTGCCTACGGCGCCGACGGATCGATCCTGATCTCAGTTTGCGTCGGGATGTACGCCTCCCCGTTCATTTTCCAGTTGCGTGCCTCGTCCTCGACCTGGAACAGCCAACGCCCTGCCGACAGAGGCGCCAACGCGCCTCGGAACACACCACCCTGCCCAGAGAACTGCAGCACTTGGTCGGCGCCGCCGCGCGTCGGATGCATGATGGTGACGTGGATGATGGCCGGGACATCGGACGGATTCTTGGCACTCACACGCACTTCAAGCGTCTCGCTGGTCACCTTCAGGTCGGAAACCAAGCCAAGCTCTGCGGCACGCTTGGTGCGCTCGATCGTCTGCACGATCGCACGCCCTTCCTTGTAGTAATCATCCACGACCAGGCCGTCCCAGGTTCTGATCGCGATCAACAAAGTAATGATCCCGGCCACCACCGCCGTTGCCGGCAGGGCGATCAGGAACCACGGCCAGCCCTGCTTGTACCAGGGCAGATTGGTCTTCTCGGTCAAACTTGCACTCATCGCTCAAAGGGGAAACAGGAAGGTTGTCTTTTCACGCAGGGCGAGAGACGGATCATCCTCGGCGTGCACCTCGAAAAATAGCTCATTCACGCCGGGCTTGCCGGCGTCGTAGGGTACCAGCACTTGCAGCGTGACGGCCTGCGTCGCAGCGGAGGCGACTTCGATGCGCGTTGCGCTGCCGATCGTGGCCCCCTCGATGCCGGACACCGCAAAAACGAACACGCGGGGCTGCTCGGTCATGTTCATGACCTGCAGACGATACACGTTCTCGATCATTCCGCCTTCGACCTCGCGTGCCAGGGACGCACGGTCGCGAATGACATCGACCCTCAGTGGCTCGCGAGTCGCCAGCCCCCAGACAAAGGCCAACGATATCGCTGCCAGGACGATCCCGTAGATCAAGGTACGCGGCCGCAGCACATGGCGCATGATGTCCTTGCGCCCCCAGTGCTTCTTGAGCGCATTTTCGGTCGAGTAGCGGATCAAGCCGCGCGGATAAGCCATCTTGTCCATGACTTGGTCGCATGCGTCGATGCACGCCGCGCAGCCGATGCACTCGTACTGCAGGCCCTGACGGATATCGATGCCGGTCGGACAGACCTGAACGCAGATCCCGCAGTCGACGCAGTCACCCTTGCCGAGCGAGGCCGGCGCCACACCTTTCTTGCGCGCACCGCGCGGTTCGCCCCGCTCTTCGTCATAAGTGATGACCAGGGTATCAGGATCGAACATCACCCCCTGAAAGCGGGCATAAGGGCACATGTACTTGCACACCTGCTCGCGCATCACGCCGGCGAACAGGTAGGTGAAACTGCCATAGAAAACGATCCAGAACAGTTCCCATGGGCCGAAACTCAGTTGCGCGGCAGCCGTCAGCAACTCGTCCAGCGGAGAAAAATAGGCCACGAAGGTGAATCCGGTCCACCCTGCGACGGCAACCCATATCGCATATTTTGTGGTTTTCAGCGCGGCCTTGCGCGCACTCATCGGCGCCTTGTCGAGCTTCATCCGCTGATTGCGGTCGCCTTCGATCTTCTGCTCTATCCACATGAAGATCTCGGTGTAGACCGTCTGCGGACAGGCGTACCCGCACCACAACCTGCCTGCCACCGCGGTGAAGAAGAACAGCGCGTACGCGGAAATGATGAGCAGGATTGCGAGAAAAAATACATCCTGCGGCCAGAACACCCAGCCAAAAATGTAGAACTTGCGCTCGGTCAGGTGCAACAGCACTGCCTGGCGATCATTCCAGGTCAGCCACGGCAAGCCGTAGAACACCAACTGGGTGATCCAGACCAGTGCCCAGCGCCACGAGGTGAACACCCCGCTGACACCCTTGACATACAGTTTCTGGCGCTGGGCATAAAGCGTTTCACCGCCCTCGGCAGCTTTTGAAGAACCAGTCGGTGACGGATTGCGAATGGGGCTATTCATGATCAATCACTTTATTAGTGGGTTCTTATTTTTATGAGACGAAATATCCCCGGAGGCGTACCTCCGGGGAGCAGCGCAAATTTACTTCTTGTCCTTGCTCAGGCTGACGACATAAGCCGCGAGCAGGTGAACCTTGTCCTCGCCCAGGAAATCCTTGAAGGCAGGCATCTGGTTCTGACGGCCATGAGTCACCGTCTCGATGATGGTGGCTTCGGAAGAACCATACAACCAGGCCTTGTTGGTCAGGTTCGGCGCACCCAGCATCGGGTTGCCGGTGCCATCGGCGCCATGGCAGGCGACACATTGCTGGGCGAACGACTCCTGACCGCGCTGGGCGCGCAGCGAGTCATGCGCCAGACCGGAGAGCGAGCGTACGTAGTTGGCCACGTCCTTGACCCCTTCCGCCCCCAGGCTGGGCCCGAACGGCGTCATCACACCGAAGCGGCCTTCCATGATGGTGGTCTTGATCACTTCAGGATCCCCACCCCACTGCCATTCGTCGTCGGTCAGATTGGGGAAACCCTTGGCACCCTGGGCGGCAGAGCCGTGGCACTGCGCGCAGTAGGTCAGGAACAGGCGCTGCCCCATGGCGTTGGCTTCCGGATCGGCCGCGACGGCGTTCAGGTCCATGCCGCGATACTTGGCAAAGATGGGGCCGTATTTTTCATCGGCAGCCTTCATCTCGGCTTCGTACTGGCGGTGCGCACCGCGCCCGTCGTTGAAATTACCAAACCCGGGGTAGATCGCCAGGTAGACCACGGCGAACACGATCGTGATCCAGAACAGGTACATCCACCAGCGCGGCAGCGGGTTGTTGTACTCGGCAAGGGTTTCGTCCCAGACATGACCGTGCAGCTGAACGGGCCCTTCGGTCCGTTTGGTCATGTTCGAGGCCAACACAAAGACACAGAACAGCAGGCTCAGGCCGACGAGGCCCATGACATACATGTTCCAGAAACCGCTAACGAAGTCAGCCATTTGAATTTCCTTTCGTTTCTTGCCGGCCGTTACCGGCCGGCAGGTCGTCATCGGTCAGGGGCAGACGCGCCGCTTCGTCAAACGACGCCTTGGAATGCCTGCTGTAGGCCCAGAAACAAATGCCCAGAAAGCACAGGAATCCCAGAACAGTGACGATGATTCGCAAATCGTTGATTTCCACAGCGCGTCCTCGGCCCTTACCTCACGTTCTTCAGTGCGGTTCCCAGACCTTGCAGATAGGCCACCACCGCATCGAGTTCGGTCTTGTCCTTGACAGCCTCGGGTGCAGCGGCGATTTCCTCGTCGCTGTACTTGTGCAGACCGACCTTGTTCAGCGCACGCATGCGGTCCTGAATGTCATTGGCCTGGAGCGGACGGTCGAGCCACGGGAATGCCGGCATGTTCGACTCGGGCACGACGGCACGCGGGTCAAGCAGGTGCACCCGTTGCCATTCGTCCGAGTAGCGCCCACCGACACGCGCCAGATCCGGGCCGGTACGCTTCGAACCCCACTGGAACGGATGGTCATAGACATACTCGCCGGCCACCGAATAATGGCCGTAGCGTTCGGTCTCGGCGCGGAACGGACGGATCATCTGCGAGTGGCAGTTGTAGCAACCTTCGCGGATGTAGATGTCACGCCCGACCAGACGCAGCGGCTCATAGGGCTTGACCTCGAGGGCGTTGCCCTTCTGATCGATCGGCTGAGTGGTCGAATGCTGGAAGAACAACGGAACGATTTCCACTAGACCACCAACGCTGACCGTCATCAGCGTCAGCACGATCAGCAGGAAAACGTTGCTCTCAATTTTTGAATGCTTCGATTGTGCCATCTTGAATCTCTCCGCTTAGGCGTGTGCAGCCGCAGGCGCGAGCACCGGCGCGTTATATGCCTTCTGGCCGGCGATGGTCTTCACCATGTTGTAGAACATGATCACCATGCCGACGAGGAACAGGACGCCCCCGACCAGACGAATCGTCCAGAACGGATAGCTCGCCTTGACGCTTTCGACGAAGGAATAGGTCAGCGTGCCGTCCGGGTTGGTCGCGCGCCACATCAGGCCCTGCATCACACCGGCGATCCACATGGAGGCGATGTAGAGAACGACGCCGATGGTCGCGACCCAGAAATGGGTGTTGATCAGCTTGGTGCTGTACATCTCGGTCTTGCCGTAGAGGCGCGGCAGCAGGAAATAAACCGAACCGATCGAGATCATCGCCACCCAGCCCAACGCGCCGGAGTGCACATGACCGACCGTCCAGTCGGTGTAGTGCGACAGCGCATTGACGGTCTTCACCGACATCATCGGACCTTCGAAGGTCGACATGCCATAGAACGACAGCGCAGTGATCAGGAACTTCAGGATCGGGTCGGTGCGCAGCTTATGCCACGCACCCGACAGGGTCATGATGCCGTTGATCATGCCGCCCCAGGACGGAGCCAGCAGGATGAGCGAGAAGATCATGCCGACCGACTGGGTCCAGTCAGGCAGCGCCGTGTAGTGCAGGTGATGCGGACCGGCCCACATGTAGGTGAAGATCAGCGCCCAGAAGTGCACCACCGACAGGCGGTAGGAATACACCGGACGACCGGCCTGCTTCGGCACGAAGTAGTACATCATGCCGAGGAAGCCGGCGGTGAGGAAGAAGCCCACGGCGTTGTGGCCGTACCACCATTGCACCATGGCATCCTGCACGCCGGCGTAGGCGGAGTAGGACTTGGTCAGGGTGATGGGCACTTCAGCGCTGTTGACGATGTGCAGCAGGGCCACCGCAATGATGAAGGCGCCGAAGAACCAGTTGGCGACGTAGATATGCGACACCTTGCGCGTGGCGATGGTACCGAAGAAGACCACAGCGTAGGATACCCAGACGACGGCGATCAGGATGTCGATCGGCCATTCCAGTTCCGCGTATTCCTTACCCGTCGTGATCCCCAGCGGGAAGCTGATGGCAGCGAGCAGGATGATCAGTTGCCAGCCCCAAAAGGTCAGTGGGATCAGCGGACCGCCCCAGAGGCGGGTGTGGCAGGTGCGTTGAACGCACCAGTACGACGTGGCGAACAGAGCGCAGCCACCGAACGCAAAAATGACCGCGTTGGTGTGCAGCGGACGCAGACGCCCGAAGGTCAGCCAAGGGCCAAAATTCAGCTCCGGCCAGACCAGTTGTGCAGCAATGATGACGCCGACCAGCATGCCGACGATACCCCAAATGACGGTCATCACGGAAAACTGCCGGATAACCTTGTCATTGTATGTGGTTTGTGTTCCAGACATGAACCCACCTCTCGTTAATGAAAAACGGAATGCCGCCCATCCAAAAACCCCGGGACGGCACCTAGACGCGGATGGTATTCTAGCTGAAAGGGGGTGTTTTGACCTAGATCAATCTACCATTTATCTGGCTGCAAGACTGCCTGTTTTCCTACCCCCCCTACGATAGTCTGCTTTTTTCCGGACAAAAAAAGGGTGCGTCGCAACGCACCCCAACCCCAACAGAGAATCAATGCGAGACACCCGGTCTCGCCTGGGTGCGTATGATGCGCACTTGCCCTGCAACTACGGTTGACCTGGGTCAACTGGTAA
>JAEWVQ010000354.1 GCA_023459095.1 Pseudomonadota bacterium
GGCCTGGATCGCGGGCAGCGCCGCGCGTGCCGCCGCGTCGGGCGCGCCCGCGCCCCACAGCCACAGGCTGTTGATCGGGCGCCGGCCGGCGGCAACGCGGGCCTCGTTGAGCGGGTGGTTGTGCAGCACGATCTGCGCTTCGTTGAGCGTGCGCTGCCACAGCCGCGCGTCCTCGCCCTCGGGCAGGAAGTGCTTGATCGGCCGCCCGACCACATCGTCGAGTGGGTACAGCCGGGCGTACGTGGGTCGGGCAAGACGCAGGTACCAGCGCCGCGGCGTGGCGGCCTCGAACTGGCCGAGGTCGGCGAAGGTGGCGTTGAGGGCCTCGATCAGCGCCGCGGTTTCGGCCGCGTCCGGCGCGTCCTCGCCCAACTCGCCGAGCAGCAGGTGTTCGCGGGCGAAGGACAGATGCACCGGGTCGGCGCACAACCAGTGCATGCCGGGCTGCGGCGGCGGCAAGCCGGGCTCGCCGAGGCGGCGCATGGCGGCAAGCGCGACCGCGTCCGGCGTCAGCCCGAACAGGCCGGCCAGTTGCGCGGTCGCCGGGGCGAAGGGGCGCAGGTCCTGCCGTCCGCGACCGAGCAGCCAGGCCAGGCCGGGATGGCGGGCGGCCCCCGGCTGCGCCGCGGCGGGCCACAGCAGGCCGGGAATCAGGAGATGGAGCTGCATCGGTGTTGCACTGGCGGGCGGGGAGCAGGGGAGAGAGGCGGGAAAAAGCGGGGGGCAGCGGCGCGAGTCTATCACGGTGCGGGAGCGGCTCCGCTGCCAGGGGCGGCGTGTCGGCGCCTTGACGAACTGCGTGCCAGGGTCTTCAATTGACTCATTGAAACTGCTCGTTTGATCAAATTGTGTCCTCCTCCTCTTCCACTAAAGTCCGCCGCATGCACGAACCCGCGACCGCCTATGCGCTTGCGGAAAGCGGCAGCGTGCTGGCCTACCTGCACGCGAACTCGGCGCTCGAGCGCGACCAGATCGTGCGCGACGGCTTCGAAACCACCTCGGTCGAGGCCTTCGCCAGCCATTTCGGGCGCAGCGGGCGCAGTCTCGCGCAGTTGCTGGGGGTGGCGCCGGCGACCTACGATCGCCGCGTGCGCGAGGGCAAACCCCTGTCGCAGGACGATTCCGACCGCGTCGCGCGCCTGATCGAGGCCGAGCGCGCGGCGATCCGCGTGTTCGGCGACGCGGCCGCGGCGCGGCAGTGGCTGGCGTCGCCGGTGCCGGTGCTCGAAGGCGCGGTGCCGATCAGCCTGCTCGCGACCACGCCGGGGCATCAGGCGGTGATGAACGCGCTGCGCCGGATCATGGCGGGCACCGCGGCCTGATGGCGACGCTGTGGCGTCTGGCGCAGGACTGGCTCGATCTCGACAGCGGCGCCGTGCTGTGCGCGGCGGAGGACTTCGCGTGTGCCGGGGGTGGAGCCGCGACCGTCGGCGGGCGCTGGAACAGCGTCGGCGCGGCGGTGATCTACCTCGCCGACAGCGTCGCCCTGGCGCAGCTCGAAAAGCGCGTGCATACGCCCTGGCGGCCGCCTGCCGCGTTGGTGCTGGTCGAGGTCGATGTGCCGGCCGCGGTGCTGGGCGCCGCGCACGACATCGATCCGCCCGTGGACTGGGCTGCGCCCAATACCGACTGGAGCGTGGGCCGCGCCGCAACCCAGGCCCTGGGTGATGCCTGGCTGGCCGCCGGCGATTCGCTGCTGCTGCGGGTGCCGTCGGTGGTGGTGCCAGTTGGTTGGAACTATCTGCTCAATCCGCGGCACCGCGATCTGCGCCGGGTGAAAACCCGGCGCATCGCCTACGCCCCCGACCCGCGGTTGTGGTAAGAGGTGTTCGAAGGTCCCTGGTGTCCGCTCTAAAACCTTGTTCATAAAAAGGTTTTGACGGACGCGCAGACAAGGATCGAGCAGCCGGATGGCGCTGTGGGCGATACAATACGGCGCATCATGAACGTGCAGACCCCCAACGCCACCGCTGCAGCCGCCGCGGTCGCAGCAGCCAGCATTGCCGACGGCGCCGTGCGCCGCCTGCGTCCCGCTCCCTTCCTGCCCATGTCGCGCGCCGAAATGAACGCGCTCGGCTGGGACGCGTGCGACGTCGTCCTCGTCACCGGCGACGCCTACATCGACCACCCCAGCTTCGGCATGGCGCTGGTCGGGCGCCTGCTCGAAGCGCACGGCTTTCGCGTCGGCATCATCAGCCAGCCCGACTGGCATTCCGCCGAACCCTTCCGCGCCCTTGGCAAGCCGCGCCTGTACTTCGGCATCACCGCCGGCAACATGGATTCGATGGTCAACCGCTACACCTCCGACCGCAAGATCCGCTCCGACGACGCCTACACGCCCAACGCCGAAGCCAACAAGCGGCCGGACCGCGCGCTTACCGTGTATGCGCAGCGCGCGCGCGAGGCCTTTCCCGACGCCAACATCGTGATCGGCAGCATCGAAGCCTCGCTGCGCCGCATCGCCCATTACGACTACTGGTCGGACAAAGTGCGGCGCTCGGTGCTGCCCGACTCCAAGGCCGACATCCTGCTGTTCGGCAACGCCGAGCGCGCGCTGGTGGCGCTGACCCGGCGGCTGGCGGCGGGCGAACCCATCGAGTCCATCCGCGACCTGCGCGGCACAGCCTTCATGGCGAAGCCGGGCTGGCTGCCGGAAGGCTGGGCGGAGGTCGATTCGCTCGCGCTCGACAAGCCGGGCCGCATCGACAGCCACCCCGACCCGTATGCGATGGAGCCGCAAGGCAGCGCACTGCAGCCCGCCGCCGACGGCGCCCAGCCGGTGCGCATCGTGCCGGCGGCCGAACGGGTTGAGCAACGTCTGGCCGCCCGCCGCGCCGCGCGCGAGCACACCGTGGTGCGGCTGCCGGCCTACGAGGCGGTCAAGGACGATGCGGTGCTCTACGCCCACGCTTCACGGGTGTTCCACCTCGAATCGAACCCCGGCAACGCGCGCGCGCTGGTGCAGCGCCACGGCGAGGGGCCGGGCGCGCGCGAGGTCTGGCTCAATCCGCCGCCGCTGCCGCTGTCCACGCCGGAAATGGACTTCGTCTATGGCCTCGCCTACGCCCGCCAGCCGCATCCGGCCTACAAGGGCGCGCGCATCCCGGCCTGGGACATGATCAAGTTCTCGGTCAACATCATGCGCGGCTGCTTCGGCGGCTGTACGTTCTGTTCGATCACCGAGCACGAAGGGCGCATCATCCAGAGTCGCTCGGAGGCGTCCATCCTGCGCGAGATCGAGGACATCCGCGACAAATCGCCGGACTTCAAGGGCCACATCTCCGATCTCGGCGGCCCCACCGCCAACATGTACCGCATGGCCTGCAAGGACCCGAAGATCGAGCAGTCCTGCCGGCGGCTGTCCTGCGTCTATCCGGGCATCTGCGAGAACCTCGGCACCGATCACGGTCCGCTCATCCAGCTTTACCGCAAGGCGCGGGCGATTCCGGGGGTCAAGCGCATCACCATCGGCTCCGGCCTGCGCTACGACCTTGCCGTGCGTTCGCCGGAGTACGTCAAGGAACTGGTGACCCACCATGTGTCCGGCCTGTTGAAGATCGCGCCCGAGCACAGCGAGGAGGGCCCGCTCTCCAAGATGATGAAGCCGGGCATGGGCGCCTACGAGGCCTTCCGCAAGCTGTTCGAGAAGTTCTCGAAGGAGGCGGGCAAGAAGCAGCATCTGGTGCCGTACTTCATCGCCGCCCACCCCGGCACCACCGACGAGGACATGCTCAACCTCGCGCTGTGGCTGAAGGCCAACGACTTCCGCCTCGACCAGGTGCAGACCTTCCTGCCCACGCCTATGGCGCTGGCGACCACGATGTACCACACGCGCAGGAATCCGCTGAAGAAGGTGTCGGCCGATTCGGAAGTGGTCGAGACCGTGCGCGCAGGCAAGATCCGCCGCCTGCACAAGGCCTTTCTGCGCTGGCACGACCCGGAGAACTGGCCGATTCTGCGCGAAGGGCTGGCGCGCATGGGGCGCGCGGACCTGATCGGCAACGGCCCCGGCTGCCTGGTACCGCGCCATCAGCCGGCCGGCAGCGGCGCGCCGGCTGCAGTCGCGCGTGCCCGCGGCGCAGCCGCGGCGGACACGAAGGTGCGTGCCCCGGTGCCCAGACCGGGGC
>JAEWVQ010000355.1 GCA_023459095.1 Pseudomonadota bacterium
CGGCGGCCGTGGTGATCTTCTGCACCTTGCGCAGGTCGGCCCGGATGACCGGATCGTCGGGGATGCGCAGCGCGCGGTCTTCCATCTTCCCCTTCAGCGGCCAGGCGAGCGCCTCCTTGACCTGGGCAGAGAAGGTCACCGCCTCCACCCGGTGTTCGCCGAACTTGTCCTGCGCATCGTCGGCCCAGCCAATCCCCAGGCCGGTGGCGTCGATGCAAATGCGGTCGGCGATCTCGAACCAGGGGTACAGAATCGCCTCCTGGGCGCTCTTGCGCATGCGCTCCATCGGGATCACCGCGCGGGTGTAAAGCACCTCACCGAGCAGCTCCAGCACCCACAGCACTGTCAGATCCTTTTTCCGTCCGATGTCCACGCCGCAGAACACCTGGCCGGCGAAGCGCTCGGCGTGGTCCTTCTCCCAGGGCAGGCCCGCGACGTATTCGCAGCCGGTGATCAGCTCGTATTCGATGAACTTGCTGTCGTCGTCGGCCGGGATGCACATGTACTCCTGATCGAACGACTCGGCATCGGCCGCACCGGCCTTCACGAAGTCGAAGTACTCGGCCTCGGTCATGTCCTGTTGCTCGGCCTCGGCCGGCAGAGCCTGCTGCAGCTTGTAGAGAAAGCCTTGGTCGAGCGCGTCCTGCAGGGTCACACGGTGCAGGCTGATCTTCTTCGGGTTGCCCTTCTCGCGGATCTCGCGGATCAGGCCGTTGAAGAAGGAATTGCTCCCGCGGTGCGTGCTGACCAGCTCCATGCTGCCGCCCCAGGTGATGCCGGGGTAGGCAATCGAAAACATCTTGCGCTGGTCGCGATGCAAGGCGTACTCGTCGAGGACGCGGCTGCCGCGCTTGCCGGCCTGGGCATCCGGGTTGCTGCTCATGCTGTGGATGCGCCGGCCGCTGGCGAACTGGAGCACGTAGGCGCTGAGCTTGGTCTCGGGGTCGATGACCACTTCTCCCAGATCCTGCGCGGCCATGTTCATGATGCCCGCCCACAGCTTGCAGTCTTCAATGAACAACCGCGCCTGGATGTCGTCGCGGCTGCTCACCCATTCGTCGTGGCGCGCCCCTTGAGCCGACGCCCGTTCGACCGCCCCGTAGGCCGTCGACCAGCTGATACCGATCTGGCGCGACTTCTCCATCAGCTTGATGCGGCCGGTATCGACGATCCACGCGGACTGGAACGGCAGGAAAATCGCGTCCGGGTTGGCCGGGATGTTGCGGGCGCGGCCCTTGGGCTTGGTGGCCATCGCCATCACACAATCCCCAGCGCTTCGCGGATCGCCCGCTTCGTCTCTTCGGTCACGCCGCCCTTGCTGCCCATCGCGTCGAGCTTGGCCTTCTGCTCTTCCAGCAGCTTTTCGCGCGCGGCCTTCGCCACCGCCTGGCGCTCGCGCAAATTAAGACTGCGCGCCTCCTGTGCTGCTTTCGCGGCGCGCGCCAGGTCGAGCACGTCGCCGATCTCCAGCGTCTGGTCGGACTGGATCGCGCTCATTGCCGTTTTGCTCGCCAGCGTCGTCACCGCCTGGGCGAGCAAGGCGCCGCTCTTGGCGTCGAACTCCTCGCCCAGCTCTGCCACGAGGGCTTCGGCTGCGGCGGCCATCTCGCGTTCATGGGCCACGATCTCGCGCACACCCTGGCCGAACCGATGCAACGCGCTGCGGCTGGGCAGCTCACCTGTAGCAGCGGCATCGGGAAAGTTCGCGTGCAGGTCGGCGATGAGTTCGTCGAGCGTCAGACGGTTCTCGCGCAGCCGGCGCAGGATGTGCGCCCGCACGCCGGGCGATTGCTTGTCGACGGACGATTTGCGGCCCACGTCACGCCCTCGGCTTTGCAATGCCGTCGATCGTCACGCGCCCCTCGGCAGCGTCCTGGCCGCGTTCGGCCAATGTCGCCACCAGCACCGAGCCGGCTTCGTCGAGGGTCAGCGTGCCCACGTCGGCCAGCCAGCGCAGTTCGGCTTTCACCTGGTCGCGCGTCCAGCTGTGGCCGAGCTGGTCTAGCAGATTGGCGATGATCGAGCTGTTGCCCCGGTAGCCCGGCAGCTCGGAGAGGATGCGCAGGATCACCAGGCGCATGTCACGGCGGAGGAAGTCGGAATAGCTCATGGCTGCTCACTTGTGGTTCAGCAGGTAATCGTTGACGCGTTCCAAACTGCGTGAAATCGGCTGCATGCTGTCGACTACCCCCTCAAGGCGCGCATCGACCCGCTCCAGCCGCGCGGTCAGCTCGGTGATCTGCGAGCTGCTCGGCATCTGCTGCATCTGCGTTTCCAACGCAACGATGCGCGTGCGCAGGTCGAGCATCTCCTTTGCGCTCGCCGCTTGCCGGCCGACCAGCCAGGAGTAGATGGCGATCGCTGCCATGAGCAGCCAGCGAACCGCCTCGAATGAAAAGCTGACGTCGTTGATGTTCATTGAGCAGTCTCGTGTTTGTGCCAGTCGATCAACGCATCGAGCCGGCGCCGGCATTCGTCGTACTGGCCGCCGGCGTCGAGCGCCCAGTGGGCGACGTGGGAATCGGTGGCAGCTCGGCCGGCATCCGCTCCAGTAGTGCGGCCGGCGGCGTCGGGCAGGACAACGCGGAGGCCGGGGGCAGCGTCGAGCACGCGCAAAGCAGGCTCGTCCAGGCACACGCGGCCAGTCGTAACGCGGGAAAGCGCATCGTCTCGTTCCTTGCGAAGTCGGGTAGCCGCACGGGTCGCGGCGGAAAGGTCGCGGGTCAGCACATCGCCTCGGGCCTGTGCAGCCTGCAAAAGGGCCAGTGCCGCATGGGTGTTGGCCAGTTCGGCCTGGCGCGCCTTCTCGCGGGCTTCGGCCGCCAGGCGCTCGCCGGTCGCAACACCCGCCCGGTAACCGCCCCAGCCCGCCAGCGCGAGCAGCGCGGCTACCGCAATCGCCATGGCCCAAGCGCTGATGCTGCGGAGAAGATCAGTGGGCATGGCCACGCCCCCGCTTCTGCTGCCTGCGGTTGCGCGCGCGCAGCGCGGCCCGCTTTGCCGCACGCACGCCGGATGCGCGCCCGCCGTGCAGCGCCCAGAATAGCTGCGGCACCACGATCAGCGCTGGCCACGCCGGTGGGATGCCCGCACACCAGGCCGTCATCGCGTTGAGGAGTGCGCGGATCATGCCCAGCCCTCGCGCCGCTGCTTGTAGCGCTGCCACGGCACCACCGCGCCCACGCCAATGGCCACCGCCGCCACAACCAGCAGCGGATCGACGCCGAAGCCCCAGGAAATTTCGCGGATGTCGGTCGAGACCGAACTCGCGGCGGCCAGCCCACCGGTGGCAATCGACACCGCGCCCGATTGCGCGATGGGGCTGCGTGCCATGCGCGACTCCGGCTCGGCCGCCGGCATGTCGATCCACGATCCCGCGGCATCGTGCGGCAGCGTATCGAGCGGCGGCAACCCGCCCGGCGGCACCGACGCATACAACGCCGCCTCGCGCGCCCGCCGCGCCGTAAGCCCTGCCACCACCTGCAGGCGGCCATTCACCCGCGCCTTGTTCCACAGCCCGAAGGCACGAGCCGCCGATAGCGTGTCGCCCCGGTTGTGGGCCGCCAGCACCGAGCTACGCGCAAACGCAGCAAGCCCCACGTTGTAGGCCAGGCTCACCAACGCACCCAGCTGGTGGGCATTCGTCGGGCGCGCGAGCAGCCCGCGTACCCCTTGGGTGAACTCGACCAGGCGCGAGCAAAAGCGCGCGTCGGCCCGCTCCTGCGTCCATACCAGATCGGGCGTCACCCCTTCCGTTTCGCCCCAGCCAATGGTCCAGACCCCGGCCACGTCGCGATAGGCGCGCAGGCGGCAACCCTCGCTGCGGGCAATTTCCTCGACGGCGCGCCAGGCAATTGGCCACGCCAGATTACGGTCAGGCAGCTTCACGCTTGCGCTCCCATTTCGGTGGATCGAAACGGCAAGCGCGCTGCGGTGCCAAGTAGTGCCAGGGCGGCAGGTGTGCGCAGTTGCCGAACTCGGACACCGCGGCCATACGGTCATGGGCGCGCTGCGCGAACAGGGCGCAGGTGCGGCAGGTGGCGGTCGGGGTATCCATGCCGACATGGTCGCGGCATGGGGGCGCTGTCAATAAATGAAGGGGTTCAATTACGCGCGGCTACGCGCGCGCGGGAGCATCTCGCTGTCGCCACGCCCGGAGTCGAGCATGAAAGCCGCTTTCAACAACGTCGCAACCGTAATCGGTTGGCTCACCATCGTGCTGATGCTGCTCGGCAAGCTGGGGGTGGGAACCTTCGTCTACTACTGGGGCTTCGGCGACGTGCTCATCGTCCGGTGCGAGGGGTGCCGGGATGGGGCTGAAACAGAACAGCCGGCAATGCCGGCTGTTGAGCTGTGAGGTACTGCAGGATTTAGCCGGCATCAGGTGCCATTGGGAAGGTATGGGCAATCGCCCTCATTTGAACGACTCTGGAATTACGGGGACCGAGGCGACTTTCCCATCCTTCAGGGCAAAGGAAACGGACTTGGCACGACTGAAAGCGGTCGCCGCGCTCCACACCCATATTTGCTCATCCCCCCTAGTCGTGACCATGTAGGGCGGCCCCATCAGGGCGGTCAGCTCCTTCTCCGACATGCCTACCTTTACTTTGCGTGCGTCGTCGAATCGGAATGGTGTGCCGGCACACCCGGCCAGAGCGGCAGCAAGCAGTAGCGAACCGAGAAAATTTCTCATCTTTTTCCTTGGCGGACAGCAAGCGGGCAGAGCCCGCCTGTTCAGGGCTTGATTGCCGTATCTCGGCTGATCGAGCATCGGCAGAAAAGACGCTCGCATGGCAGCGTCTTCGTCTGCCAATATGCGTCGCGGAAATGGTGAGTGGTGTTGGCCTCCGCAAGGCAGTCTGGGGGAGTTCTGCCATCGTTGATCACGCGTAGTCTCCAGTAAGGGAAGGCGTCAGTTTCCGCCAGGTATCGCCGCAGTCGCCGGTCTTCGTAGAAAGCCATGACAATGCGATGCGCGAGCAGCTCCCCGGCTTCGCGGAAGTCTGCACCGCCAACCACTTCACCGTCTTCGAACTCCGGTATGCGTGGATCATCCTGTTTCCAGTACTTAAGGTAGGCGTCGTAGCGCGGCCAACCAACGCCAGCGTTCTCCTCAAGGAAGCGCGCACACGCGCGGTTGAACTCCCGTTGTGCTCCTTTCTCGAACACACGCAGGCAGGGCCTCTCGAGCGCTTGAATGGCCGTTTCCAGGCAGGGGAAGTCGTCGAGCATGATTCGCCAGAATATGGCTTTGATCTCATCAACGCTTTCCGTGCTCGACATCCAACTTTCTCCTTCCCTGTCTTGCAAGCTGGCGGGCAAGCCCGCAAGGCATGAGTTGTGCCCATGAGCATGCAGCCAGTCTGATGTCACGGCTAGAAACGATTCTTCATGCCGTAAGTTCAGAGTGGTACATCGACTGCGCTCGCATACCCACTCGTCGGGCGGTGCCGAGCCCGATTGAAATGCCGAGGTACAAGGCGGCAAGCGACCACACACCAATGGCAGCTTCATGGATGCCCGCTGCCCATGGGATTGCAGCTGCACCGAATGCTGCCAAAGCGGCGAAATACAGCCACATTCCGCGCACCGGGGCGCCACACTGCATCGTGACTTGTCCGTCTTGCGGCTCTACCCGCCACCGTATGGCACCAGCCAAGACGGCCAGACGCAACTCAGGTACCGCGAACCCGTGACGCTCCAGGAGCCGCTCAAGAGCGGCGCGGGCGCCTTGCGGGCACCAGATGCCCGTATGCATCGCGAACGCAGCCTGTCGTTGTGACTCCGGAGTGTCCTCTCCGAGGTGGATATGAACTTCATAGAAATCGCGCCCAGCTGCTCGGCCATGATCGTGGGCGCAAACGTTTATCTCTCCCTTCAACTCTTGCCCTCCCGTTTGTTGATTATTTTGCGGCCCGCGGCTTGAGCGTTGCCGCTTGCGGTGACGTTGACCTGCTTGGTGGCGCCGCCCGCCGATCCGCCCTGCAGCGCGCCAATCGCTGCGGCCTTCACCGCCAGCGGGGCAGCGCGGAATAGCTCCAGCAACTCCTGCTCGTCCGCGTGAAGCGTGGCTGGAGGGGGAATGTCTCGTAGTCCTGTGACGACGTAGCGCACGTCGCATCCGATCGCATGAACGGCCGCCAAGTACTTCGCGTCAGGAAAACGCTCGCCCGACTCATAGAGCATCTGAGTCTTTTTCGTTACGCCTCCAACAGCCGCGAACGCTGTTTGGTTCAGGAGTAGTCGTTCCCGCTCCTCGCGCAGCCGGGTTCCGATGGAAACCAAAAGTTCCATATAAATCCAGTTGACTGGGAACCAAACGGTTCCTATCATTCATTCACACGCGATTGCAGTCGCGCTCAAGTAATCACAAAGAGGCCCGCCATGCCCCCGCTCAAAACCCGTCGTGAGTTCCGTGAGGAGTGCGCCCGCCGAGGCATCTCGCTCGCGTCCGTAGCCAAGCGCCACGGTTTCAATCAGTCGCTGTTCTACGAAATCGTCCATGACGATGACGCGAACCCCCGCCGCAAGTGCCTCCGCGGCGAATCCCACAACATCGCAGTGACCATTGGCATCAAGGCCGGTGAGGTCTCCGAGCGCAACCGCGTCGCCGCCTGAGGTCTGCCGCCATGAATGCCATGATTCTAAACCGTCTCGTGCGCGCTGGCCGTAACGTGGCTATCGGCGAAGGCAAGCAGCGGCAGGCAAGGCTCTGGGAAGTCCGCCGCGTCGACCAGCTGCTGCGCATCACGCACCAGGGCTGGCATTGGTCGGTGGCGGATCTGCCGGGCGTGCACGTCGGTGACCTGGTGCAGTGCCGTCCCACTCGCCGAGGCGCCTTTCTACGCGTTCGAGCCGATCGTGAAGCGCCGTCAAGCATTTTGGCATCACGGCTTGAGCCTGCTCACAGTCACCGGCATACGTCCCCGCCTGTTGGCATTGAAGTGAATTCGGGCACCGGGACCACATCGCGTGCGCCTGAGCCTCGATCGTCATCCCCTGGTGCGCATGCGCCGCGCACACCTCGAAAGCCGCCAACCGCCAGGCCCGAGGCACACACGCACAGCCGCAGCGCGGGCACAGCAGGCGCGGCACCTGCCGTTTGTTCCATATCCATTGAGCTGGCGGCAGTACCGGCACAGGGCCAGTCGCCTCGGCCCCGCAAGAAAGGCAGGAATAGACAACGGGTTGCATTGCGCATCTCCATCAGCGGTTGATGGCCCGAATTCTAGGCGGCTGCAAACCCGTTGCAGTTCTTCGAAATCCCTATTTGTTTCGAGTGACGTTCGCTGAGCGATTTCCAATGAGCAAACGAAATTCAACCCCAGTGCCCACCAGCCTGCGCGCCGCGTTCGAAGCGGACAAGGCGCACGCCCTCAAGCACCGCCGGCTCAACGTCGAGCGGCTGGCAGAGCTGCTCGGCACCACCCCGGCCACGCTCTACAAGTGGATCGAGACCGACAGCATGCCGGTCCGTGCGCTTATCGCCTGGCAGCACATCACCGGCGCCACGCACGTAGTGCGCTACCTCGCCAGCCGCGAGGGCGCGGTGGTAGTGCAGATCCCGCCCGGCCGCAACGTGACGGCCGAAGACATCAACGCGCTGCAGACGGTGCTCACCGCCGCGCCCGCCGCGCTGCTCGACCTCAAGGCCGGCCGCATCGACCGCCATGCCTGCATGGCCGCGCTGACCGGGGGCATGGAGTCTCTTGCCTGGCACCGCGCCAACGTCGAGCGCTACGAGCAGCCCGAACTGGAGTTCTGACCATGAGCCGCCAGACCGACTACACCAACGCCGCCCAGCAGCGAATTCTCAAGCTGGTGCTGGCGCTCTTCGGCGATGTCATCAACGGCTACCTGCCGGTTGAGCTGGCCAAGCGCACCGGCGCCTCGGCCAGCCAGATGACCCGCGACCTCGACAACCTGCGCAGCGCCGGCATGGCCGAGGAAGAGGCCGGCCGCTGGCGCCTCACCGCCCGCCTGCCGCAGCAGGCCGTGAAGGTGTACGCCGCCATCGGCCGCGCCGAAACCCGGCTTGAAGAGGCCCGCGCCGCGATCAACCGCAACAACAACTACTGAACAGAGGGAACACCATGAATCTTGAATCCGCACTCCTCGTCAAGCGCGTGCTCGACTTGCTCACCGGGTCGGCAGGCAAGAAGCCGAGCCAGCTCGCCAATGAATGCCGCATCAACCTGTCGTGCGCCAACCGCCTGCTGATGTGCATTGAGAAAGCCGGGCTGGTGACCATCCAGGACAACGGCTATGTGGCGCTGGCCGATTCGATGGCCGAGCGCGTGACGAACCATGTTCTGACGGTGCCGGGCGAAACGGCGCTGTCGCATGAGTGGTCGTCCATGCGCAAGGCCGTGCTGGCCCACGAGGCGGCCTGCAACGAGGCATTGCGCAGCACCTTCAATGCGCTCTTCTGGGGTGCGAAATGACGCGCGGACGCAAGCCCATGACGGTGGCCGAGCCGGAAGTGATGGACGTCACCGACGAACAGCACGCCGGTGAGGCGATGGCGGTGATGCGCGAGACGGCGATCAGCGAGCAGCAGGAGCAGGTATCGAGTGCATTTGACCTCGGCCGATTCGTCGGCGTGGCTCAGTTGGCGCGAACGATGAGCAATTTTTCCGCCGCGGCGGAAATTCGCGCCTTCGAAGAAATCAATAAATCAAAAGCTTTCAAGAACTTGCCGATCAAGCACTCGGACGGAAGTTTCCGCCCGGCGGAAAACATCGACGAGTTCTGCCGCGCCGTGTTCGGCAGGGGCTACAAGGCCATGAGCGATAGCAAGGTCATGCTGCAGCAACTGGGCGAGGAGGCCTACGAGAACGCCAACCGCCTCAACCTGAACCGCTCGCAGCTTCGCCTGTTGCTCACCCTGCCGGAAGACGAGCGCACTGCCGTCGAAGAAGCCATGCGCGACGGCGGCAAGGACGAAGTCGTCACGCTGATCCAGTCGCTGGCCAACAAGCTGGACGAAACCCGCGAGCAGGTGGAGCAGCTCAAGGGGGAGCTGACGGCCACCGAGGAAATCTCCGCCGAGAAAACCCAGCGCATCGAACGCCTGGAGCGCGAGAAAAAGCGCATCGCCACGCTGCCGCCGGACGACGTTGCGGCCGAGCTGATGCAGGAAACCGGCAAGTACAGCGCCGAGGCGGCGGGCGTGGTTCAGGGCGCCTTGCGTCAGGCGTTCGTGGCGCTGGCTCAACACTATGTCGAGCATGGCGGCGCCGACCCGCGTGACGTGATGGCTGGCCATGTCGATCAGTTGCAGCGGCTGCTGGTCGAGCTGCGCGACGACTTCAACCTGCCCGACCACGTCGGCGACGGCACCCCTGAATGGGTGCGCGCCACCGCCAACGATGCCGACATCGCGGCAGCGGGTGCCTGACATGTCGCCCGCGCTGATCGAGATGCTGATCGACGTACATCAACGCGCCAGCGCCGCCGGGCACGGCGGCAAGTGCGCGGTGTACAGCGAAGCCGCCCAGCGGCTGGGTATGTCGGTCGGGACGCTGCAACGCAAGTTAAAGGAGATCGTCATGCGGCCCGATCGCAAGCGCCGCGCCGATGCCGGCGAGGTCACCCTGTCGTTGGCCGAGGCGCAGATCATCAGCGCTTACCTGATGGAGCAGTACCGCGCCAACAACAAGAAGCTGGCGAGCGTGGAAAGCGCCGTCACCGTGCTGCGCGCGGATGGGCGCATCCGCGCCGAGGCGGTGGATGCCGATGGGGTCATTCGCCCGCTGTCGGTCTCCGCCATCGCCCGCGCGCTGCGCCGCTATGCGCTGCACCCCGAACAGCTGCGCCGGCCTGCGCCCGCCCAGGAACAGCGCAGCCTGCACCCGAACGATGTGTGGATGATCGACGCCTCGATCAGCACATTGTTTTATGTGCCGGAAGGCGGCGTGGCCGACATGAGCCCGGCGAGGTTCTACAAGAACAAGCCGGGCAACTTCGAGAAGATCAAGCGCCAGCGTTTGACGCGCTACGTGGTTACCGATCACACCAGCGGTGCCATCTTCGTCCACTACGTGGCCGGCGGCGAGAGCATTGCCAACCTGGCCGAATCGTTCCTGGCGTGCGTGACCCAGCGTCCGCACCAGCAGCTGTACGGTGTGCCGTTTCACCTGGTGGTAGACCCCGGCTCCGCCGATACCGGCGCCTTTCGCAACCTGCTGCGCCGGCTGATGGTGACCCTGATCGTCAACGCGGTGGGCAACCCCCGCGCCAAGGGGCAGGTGGAGAACGCCCACAACCTGGTCGAAACCAATTTCGAGAGCGGTTTCAAGCTCACCCACGTGCCGGACATCGCCTGGATCAACGCCCAGGCCGCACGGTGGATGCGCTGGTACAACAGCACGCGTATCCATAGCCGCCACGGCATGACGCGCTACGCCAAGTGGATGGAGATCACCGCCGAGCAACTGCGCGTGGTCGACGCCGACCTCGCCCGCGAGCTGCTCACGCACGAGCCGCTTCGCCGCAAGGTCAATGACTTCCTGCGAGTCGATTTTGATGGTCGTGCGTGGGACGTCAGCGCCGTGCCTGGCGTCATGCTCGACGAATGGCTGGCGGTGACCTACAACCCGTTCCGCCGCGACGTGGCCTTTGTGGTCGACCGCGACGAGGACGGCCGCGAACGCCTCACCGAGATTCCCGAGGTGGTGGAGGCCGAGCATGGCTTCTCGGAAGCCGCCGCGCTGATCGGCCGCGAGTTCAAGAGCCAGGCCGACACCCTTGCGGACACCAACCGCAAGCTCGTCGAACGCATCGCCACCGGCGCCGAAACCGACGAAGCCGCCAAGGCCGCGCGCAAGGCGAAGAAGCTGCCCTTCGGCGGCGAAATCGACCCCTACAAGCACCTGGACAACGTGCCTGACGTTGTGCCACTGCCGCGCCGCGCCACCACCCTGACGCCGGACACCGCCCACGCCAGCGCGATGTCGGCGACCGTGCTCACCCATTTCCAGGCCGCGCAGGCGCTGCTGCGCGTGGGCGTGACGCTGACCGCCGACACCCACGCCCGCATTGCCGAGTGGTACCCCGAGGGCGTGCCGGAAACCGAGATCGACGCGCTGAAACACCGCCTCACCGTGCGCGCGGGGCTGCGCGTAGTAGGCGGGCACTGAGCCCGATAGCAACAAACCAGGAGGAACCGTGCGACTGAAACTGAAGATGCTGCTGCGGCAGTTGTGCATCAGCCAAAGCGACTTGGCCCGTTCGGTGGATATGAGCGCCGCCACCATCGCCCAGCTCGCCAACCACGGCCTCTGGCCGCGCATGCCGGCGCGTCGCCGTGAGCTGCAAGCCGCAATCGAGCGCGCGCTGCAGGAGGCGGGCGCCACCCCCGCACAGGTGGAGACCGCATTTGAAGAGTGGCCCCTGCCGCGCGCCAACGCGGCAGAGGCCGATGCCCCCGAAACCATGGAAGAAAACGAGGACGATCACATGTTACTACGCAGCGAAACCCTGACCCCCGACGCCCGCGAGCACTTCGGGCTGGCGCGCAGCCCGTTCGTCGACGACATCAGCGCGCTCGATGACGTGTTCACCAGTGCCGCCACCCGCCGAGCGCGCGCGGCGCTGATGGACTGCGCGCTGAACCAAGGCTTCGTCGCCCTGGTGGGCGAATCGGGCAGCGGCAAGACCACGTTGCGCGAGGAGCTGGAGGAGCGCATCCGCATCGAGAACCGCCCGGTGGTCATCATCAAGCCGTTCGTGATGGAGATGGAGAAGTCCGAGCGCAAAGGTAAGCCGATGTGGGCGGGGCAAATCTCCGAGGCCATCATCCGCGAGCTGGACCCCGGCGCCGTGGTGCGTAGCAGCACCCAGGCCCGCAACAAACAGGTGCGCGATTTGCTCGCCACCAGCCAGCAGGCCGGCTACAACAACCTGCTCATCATCGAAGAAGCGCACCGCCTGCCGGTGAGCACCCTGCGCGCCCTCAAAGGCTACATGGAGCTGAAGGTCGGCCTGCGGCGCCTGCTCGGTGTGGTGCTGATCGGCCAGCCCGAGCTGGACGAAACCCTCTCCGACAAGCTCTCCGACGTGCGCGAGATCGTGCAGCGCTGCGAGCGCCGCGAAATGCTGCCGCTTGATGACGATCTGCCGCTGTACCTGGCGCACAAGTTCATCCGTGTGGGCGCGCCGCTTGCGGAGGTGATGGACGAAGCCGCGATCGACGCCATCCGCGCCCGCCTGATCCGCCGCCCGCGCGGCGGCAGCATGGCCGAGGCGCGCAGCATCTGCTACCCGCTGGTGGTGAACAACCTGGTGGTGCGCGCCATGAACGCCGCCGCGGCCGTTGCCATGCCGCGGGTCACCGCCGACGTGATTGCGGGGTGCTGATCATGATCACCAACGCCCAGGTCTATCCCATGCGCGGCCCGCGCGGCGGCTTCAACCCGGTGGCGGGGGCCAAGCTCCCGCCCAGCGTGCTGACGCAGAACGTTGTCGATCGGCTCGCCCGCCTCAACGGCGCAGTCCGCCGCCTGCGCGAATGGCACATCCGCGTGCTCGAAACCGACGTGTCTGGTGCGCGCCCGCGGGTGCGCATCGAGCGCGCCCCTTCGACCAGCATTGCTGCGCTGCTCGACGCTGCCAGCCCGCGCCAGTATCTGCCCGCGCGGGCAGGCCGCCGCGAGGCGCGCTGCCTGCTCGACGACGTGCTGATCTGCTGGGAGGAAACCCTGTGACCGAGCTCGCCGACCGCATCCTCGCCGCAATCGCGCGCAACACCAGCAAGCGGCCCGCCCGCGCGGCCGACGTGCTCGCCATCGTCGGTGGCCCCGAGCCGGAGTACTGGGCCGCGCTCGACGCGCTGCTGCGCGGTGCCCGCATCCACACCGCGCACATCATGCGCCCCGCAAAGGGCGAGACCACGCCCTGGCTCGCGATCTGGCCGACCGGCATTTACATGCCGCCGACCGCATGGACGGGCGCGCATCTGTCCAGCCTCTTCGTGCCGCACGACCGCGATGCCGCGTACATGGCCCACGCCCCGCGCAGCCGGCCGCTTCCGCGCAGCGGGGTGACCGCATGAAAACCCGCTGCCCCAACTGCGGCACCACGCTGAGCCTCGACGCGCTTATGGCCCACGACGCCGCGCGCGAGGCGCTCGCGCTGCTCTTCGGCCTCTCGGGCGCCCTCGGTGCCGCGGTCACGCGCTACCTCGGGCTGTTCCGGCCGGCGACCCGCGAGCTGTCGATGGATCGGCTCGCGCGCCTGCTGCGCGAGTTGGTGCCCGACATCCAGGCGCAGCGCATCGAGCGCCACGGCCAGGTGCATGCCGCCCCACCGGAAGCATGGGTGTGGGCCATCGGCCAGGCGCTCGACGCCCGCGACGCCGGCCGCCTCAAGCTGCCGCTCACCGGCCACGGCTGGCTGTACGAAGTGATCGCCGGCTGGCGCCCGAGCGCCGGGCCGCTGGCCCCTGCCGCCGACCAACCGGCCGCAGTGGCGTCCCGCGGCCCGGCCTCGCGCACGCTGGGCGCCATCGCCGCATTGGAGGACCGCATCAAATGAGCGCTGCCGCAACCACAGCCCCCGATTGGGTGATGCGCGAGGTCGCCCGCGGCCTGCAGGGGCTGCTGGCCCTGCGCCTGCCCGGCGCGCCCGGCGAGGACACCATCGGCCACACGCTCGACGTTTGGCTGGTCGCCATCGCACCGCGCGCTTGCACCTGGCGCGAGACCGACGACGCCGCGCGCATCCGCCAGGCCTTCGGCGAGCTGTTCCGCCGCGCCGAGCGCTGGCCGGTGCCGCGCGACCTGCTCGACGCGCTGCCCGCCCCGCGCCCGTCCCTGGTACTTCCCGCGCCCCGCCTTACCCCCGAAGAGCGCGCAGCGAATCGCGCGCGCCTCGACGCCCTCATGCAATCGATTACCGCAAGGTTCAAAGGAGGATCGCAATGACCAGCACCACCATCACCCCGGCCGTGCCCGAGGGCTACATGCGCAACGCCCTCGGCCACCTCGTCCCGCGCGACCAGGTGCGCGAGCAGGATCTGCTGCGCGACGAGGTCGCCCGCGATCTCGCCCAGGCTGCGGAAGAACTGCACAGCGCGCTCAGCAGCTTCAAGGCCCGCGCGCTGAGTGACATCAGCGACCTGGTGCGCATCGCCGGTGAGCGCTACGGCGTCACCCTGGGCGGCAAGAAGGGCAACATCAGCATCACCACCTACGACGGCGCCTACAAGATCCTGCGGGCCACCGCCGAGCGCATCACCTTCACCGAAGAACTCGCCGCCGCCCGCGCGCTGCTCACCGCGTGCATCGAACGCTGGGCGACGGGCGCCAACCCGCACCTGCGCACCATGGTCGACCGCGCGTTCCGCACCGACGCCAAGGGGCAGATCAAGATGGCCGCGGTGCTCGACCTGCTGCGCCTGGATATCGAAGACGACGAGTGGAAGCGCGCCATGCAGGCCATCCGCGATTCCATCCAGGCCACCGGCACGGCGACCTATGTGCGGGTGTACAAGCGCGTGGGGATGTCGGAGCAGTACGTGGCGATCCCGCTCGATCTGGCTGCGGTTTGAGGTGCGACATGGATAACCGTGACGACATCCTCGAAAAGGTCCGCAAGTGCATGGCACTGGCCAAGTCGGGCAGCGAGCACGAGGCGGCTGCGGCTTTGCGCCAGGCGCAGAAGCTGATGGAGCTGCACAAGATCAGCGAGGCCGAAATGCTCGCGGTCGGGGTGCGCGAATCCAGGGCCAAGGCCGGCGCCGTTTCGCGCCCGGCATCCTGGGAAAGCGAACTCGCCGCCCACGTCGCCGCCGCATTCGGCTGCAAGCTGATCTTCAGCCCCGAGTGGCATGGCGCTTGGTGGATATTCATCGGCCTGCCGCCGGCCGACGAGATCGCTGCCTACTCGTTCGAAGTCCTGCTTCGGCAGGCACTCAAGGCCCGCCGCGAATTCATTGACGGCGCGCTCAAACGCACGAAGAAGAAGGCGAACAAGACGCGCCGCGCCGATCTGTTCAGCGCGGGCTGGGTACGAACCGCGTGCGCCCAGGTCGGCGCCCTCACGCCCCCCGAAGGCGCGGCCGAAGCTATCCAGGCGCACATCGCGCTCAAGCATCCAAGCCTGGGCCAGCTTTCCACGACCGACCGCAATGCCGGGCGTAACTGGTCGGACCGCGACCACGACGCCTACCACGCCGGCCGCAGCGCGGGCCGCGCCGCGCAGCTGCACCAGGGCGTGGGTACCAACAAACCGCTGATGCTGGAGGGCTGACACATGTACTTCAGGAATTTGCAGGTCTATCGCTTGCCCGAGAACTGGGACATGGACGTCGACCGCCTCGACGCGCAGCTGGCGAAGAAGCGCTTCCACCCCTGCGGCAGCCAGGACATGGAGAGCCGCGGCTGGGAACCGCCTGTGGGCGGCGACGTGCTCGTGCATGCGGTCGGCGGGCAGTGGCTGATCGCGCTCGGCGTCGAAGCCAAGCTGCTGCCGTCCTCGGTGGTCAAGCAGGTCGCCGACGAGCGTGCCGAGGAACTCGCCGAGCAGCAGGGCTACAAGCTCG
>JAEWVQ010000356.1 GCA_023459095.1 Pseudomonadota bacterium
ACCGGGGCTTCGATCAAGAGCTTGCACCCCATCACTTAACCTTCCGGCACCGGGCAGGCGTCACACCCTATACGTCCACTTTCGTGTTTGCAGAGTGCTGTGTTTTTAATAAACAGTCGCAGCCACCGATTCTCTGCGGCCCCTTCGCCCTTCGGCTGTTCGCCTACAAGCTAATGGGGCATACCTTCTCCCGAAGTTACGGTATCAATTTGCCGAGTTCCTTCTCCTGAGTTCTCTCAAGCGCCTTGGTATTTTCAACCTGCCCACCTGTGTCGGTTTGCGGTACGGTCGATTCTAGACTGAAGCTTAGAGGCTTTTCCTGGAAGCAGGGTATCAACCACTTCGCGAACAAGTTCGCTCGTCATCACGCCTCAGCTCAGCCCGACGGATTTGCCTATCGGGCACGCCTACACGCTTAAACCGGGACGTCCAACACCCGGCCGGCCTAACCTTCTCCGTCCCCCCATCGCATCTAGAACCGGTACAGGAATATTGACCTGTTTCCCATCGACTACGCATTTCTGCCTCGCCTTAGGGGCCGACTCACCCTGCGCCGATGAACGTTGCGCAGGAAACCTTGGGCTTTCGGCGAGGGTGCTTTTCACACCCTTTATCGCTACTCATGTCAGCATTCGCACTTCCGATACCTCCAGCATCCCTTACGAGACACCTTCGCAGGCTTACGGAACGCTCCCCTACCATGTGTCAAAGACACATCCGCAGCTTCGGTTCATGGCTTGAGCCCCGTTACATCTTCCGCGCAGGACGACTCGACTAGTGAGCTATTACGCTTTCTTTAAAGGGTGGCTGCTTCTAAGCCAACCTCCTAGCTGTCTATGCCTTCCCACCTCGTTTGCCACTTAGCCATGCATTTGGGACCTTAGCTGGCGGTCTGGGTTGTTTCCCTCTTGACAACGGACGTTAGCACCCGCTGTCTGTCTGCCGTATATCACTTTGCGGTATTCGGAGTTTGCTATCGCGGGGTAGATCGCAGTGACCCCCCCAACGATTACAGTGCTCTACCCCCGCAAGTGTCCGTACGACGCACTACCTAAATAGTTTTCGGGGAGAACCAGCTATTTCCGGATTTGTTTAGCCTTTCACCCCTATCCACAGCTCATCCCCTAATTTTTCAACATTAGTGGGTTCGGACCTCCAGTGCGTGTTACCGCACCTTCATCCTGGCCATGGATAGATCATCCGGTTTCGGGTCTACGCCCAGCGACTATGTCGCCCTTATCAGACTCGCTTTCGCTACGCCTCCCCTATTCGGTTAAGCTCGCCACTGAACGTAAGTCGCTGACCCATTATACAAAAGGTACGCAGTCACCCCTTACGAGGCTCCCACTGTTTGTATGCATGCGGTTTCAGGATCTATTTCACTCCCCTCCCGGGGTTCTTTTCGCCTTTCCCTCACGGTACTGGTTCACTATCGGTCGATCACGAGTATTTAGCCTTGGAGGATGGTCCCCCCATCTTCAGACAGGATTTCTCGTGTCCCGCCCTACTTGTCGCACGCTCAGACCCGCCACCAAATTTTCGCATACGGGGCTATCACCCTGTGTTGCCGGACTTTCCAGACCGTTCTGCTAATTTGATGGTTTAGTCGTGCAGGCTATTCCGCGTTCGCTCGCCACTACTGACGGAATCTCGGTTGATTTCTTTTCCTGCGGCTACTTAGATGTTTCAGTTCGCCGCGTTCGCCTCCTCAGACCTATGTATTCAGTCTGGGATACCCCTTGCGGGGTGGGTTTCCCCATTCGGACATCGGGGGATCAAAGCTCCATTGCCAGCTCCCCCCCGCTTTTCGCAGGCTTGCACGTCCTTCATCGCCTGTGATCGCCAAGGCATCCACCACATGCACTTAGTCGCTTGATCCTATAACCTTGGATCCTTGGATTAGCCAAAGACCCGGTCACAGGTCGAACTCGTTTGTGCGACCCAAATCTGTGCTGACTACGCAGATTTGGGTCAATGCAATCACACAACCCGTGCAACACACCGAAATGTGTTGCACTAACTTCTTCCAATTTGTTAAAGAACGAACCTACTCGGTATTGCTACCGAGAAGTCAGGCATGGACACGACAATGTTCATGCCTGACTTCTCGCGCTTGCTCGGATCGCTGCGCATGGTGGAGCTGGTCGGGATCGAACCGACGACCTACGGCTTGCAAAGCCGCCGCTCTCCCAGCTGAGCTACAGCCCCGTTGATGGCATTGAGCGTGGTGGGTCTGGTTGGGTTCGAACCAACGACCCCCGCCTTATCAAGACGGTGCTCTAACCAGCTGAGCTACAGACCCTCCGAACTTCGAGGCTCTTCGCTGAACAACCGATAAGGTGTGGATACTTGGTGACCGCAGCCTTTCTCTTGAAAGGAGGTGATCCAGCCGCACCTTCCGATACGGCTACCTTGTTACGACTTCACCCCAGTCATGAATCTCACCGTGGTAAGCGCCCTCCCGAAGGTTAAGCTACCTACTTCTGGTGAAACCCACTCCCATGGTGTGACGGGCGGTGTGTACAAGACCCGGGAACGTATTCACCGCAGCATGCTGATCTGCGATTACTAGCGATTCCGACTTCACGTAGTCGAGTTGCAGACTACGATCCGGACTACGATCGGCTTTAAGGGATTAGCTCCACCTCGCGGCTTGGCGACCCTCTGTACCGACCATTGTATGACGTGTGAAGCCCTACCCATAAGGGCCATGAGGACTTGACGTCATCCCCACCTTCCTCCGGTTTGTCACCGGCAGTCTCATTAAAGTGCCCAACTAAATGATGGCAATTAATGACAAGGGTTGCGCTCGTTGCGGGACTTAACCCAACATCTCACGACACGAGCTGACGACAGCCATGCAGCACCTGTGTTCTGGCTCCCGAAGGCACTCCCGGCTCTCACCAGGATTCCAGACATGTCAAGGGTAGGTAAGGTTTTTCGCGTTGCATCGAATTAATCCACATCATCCACCGCTTGTGCGGGTCCCCGTCAATTCCTTTGAGTTTTAACCTTGCGGCCGTACTCCCCAGGCGGTCAAC
>JAEWVQ010000357.1 GCA_023459095.1 Pseudomonadota bacterium
CCTGGGTGCGCCAGTGGATGGACGAAGCGCGGCGCCTGGAACTGGCCAAGGCCCTGATCGCCGAACGCATCACCCTCACCGGCAAGGCCTGGGCCAGGAACAGCGAACTGCTGCAAAGAAAGATAGAACTCCCCGCCGCCGCCATCGACAAGCTCCGCCAGCGCAGCGCCGCCGTGCCCGACACCCAGGCTCTGCTACTGGCCGAAGCCGAATGGGCCCGGGCGCTCTACGCCAGTCTCTCGGCCGGCCACGGCCTCAACTTCAGCCGCCAGGAAGGCATGGGCGCCAAGGGCAGCAAGGAAGAGCGAGTGAATGCCTTCCTCGACCACGGCAACTACATCGCCTACGGCCTCGCCGCCGTCGCCCTCAACGGCCTCGGCATCAGCTACGCCTTCCCCCTGCTGCACGGCAAAACCCGGCGCGGCGCCCTGGTCTTCGACATCGCCGACCTGATCAAGGACGCCTACGTGATGCCCCTGGCCTTCACCTGCGGCGCCGACCTCCGCGTCAAGGACAACGCCTACCGGGCCCGCCTCATCGAAACCCTGCAGGACGCGGACGCCCTGGACTTCTTGTTCGGCTTCGTCAAACAGCTCTGCGAAAAACCCTTTTAATATCAATCCCCTGAAGGCCCTCCGAAAAAACGAAGCCTTGGATAGGTTTTACGACGGAGATCCTTGTTTACTTGGATGAATTCAGGAAAACCATCCAGTTTGCCGCCGAGTAGGCGGTTGAGAAGATGGGCGCGAATGCCTCCAACTCCAGCGTCACGTTTGCCGCCGAGTAGGCGGTTGAGAAGTCGGCCTGCAGCTTGCTGCGCGTGGCCGGCGTGTTTGCCGCCGAGTAGGCGGTTGAGAAGTCATGCAGGCACTGGCCGAAAGCCTGGGCGTAGTTTGCCGCCGAGTAGGCGGTTGAGAAGATTGACCGGGATGATCGACTGCGCAAGACGCGGTTTGCCGCCGAGTAGGCGGTTGAGAAGCACCAGCTTTCGCCGATGTCGCCGTAGATGAAGTTTGCCGCCGAGTAGGCGGTTGAGAAGTGTCAGCTCTGACAGCTCGATAGCAGCTTCCGGTTTGCCGCCGAGTAGGCGGTTGAGAAGGGCCGCCAGGCCCACATCACCCTGCGCCTGCCGTTTGCCGCCGAGTAGGCGGTTGAGAAGTCTGGCACGTCGTCCATGACTTGCGAGGCGCGGTTTGCCGCCGAGTAGGCGGTTGAAAAGTAATCCGACGCCGGAGACCAAGACCGATACAAGTTTGCCGCCGAGTAGGCGGTTGAGAAGTGTTCGAGCAGATCAACGCGAAGACGATGGAGGTTTGCCGCCGAGTAGGCGGTTGAGAAGTCGTTTGCCGCCACGATTGCCGGCGAGATTGCGTTTGCCGCCGAGTAGGCGGTTGAGAAGTCGGCGTAGGCGTACTGCCGGCCGACAACGAGGTTTGCCGCCGAGTAGGCGGTTGAGAAGGAGATGACCCGCCAGCGCGGCCGCGTCGCCATGTTTGCCGCCGAGTAGGCGGTTGAGAAGACGTGGTGCGGCACGTCCTCGCGGGTGAGCCGGTTTGCCGCCGAGCAGGCGGTTGAGAAGTCGGAGATCCGCGCGCACGCCGGCAGCACGACGTTTGCCGCCATGCGGGCAATTCAGCCACTGACTGAGTGTCGGCTCACCCCGCGCGCCCGGCGCGGCGCACCAACCCCCAGGCGACCGCCGCGGTGCACGCGCCCCAGAACCAGATGCCGTGGGTCAGCGGGTACACCGTGCCGTCCATGTGCGCGCCCAGCCAGTGCCCCATGCCGAACGCCGACAGCATCATCAGGAAGCCGCTGAGCGCCGATGCCGCGCCCGCGGCGTGCGGAAACGGGCCGATCGCGCCGCTCTGGCCGCAGGGCTGGTGGATGCCGTGGCCGAGCATGTACACATACACCGGCACCATCAGCGCCCCCACCGCGTGCACGCCGGCAAGCGCGAGCACGCCGAGCAAGGTGCCACCGGCGAGCGACAGCCCGCCGCCGATCATCACCGTGCGCCGCACGCCGAAGCGCAACAGCAGGCTGCGGCACAGGAAGGTGCCGGCGAAGTAGGCGCCCGACATCGAGAACATCAGCGCCCCGTAGACCGGCTTCGACACCCCCAGCACCTGGATGAAGACGAAGGACGACGCGGCGAGAAAGGTGAACAGCCCGCCGTAGGAGCACATCGCGAGCAGGGCGAAGGCCCAGAACGTCGCGTTGCGCAGAATGCCGCCCCAGGTGCGCAGCAGCGTGGCCGGGCGCAGCGCGTGCGCGTTGGGCGCGCGCAGCGTCTCCTCGAAGCGCAGCACGATCACCGCCAGGGTGGCGGCGCCGAACAGCGCCAGCATGAAGAGCGCGGCGCGCCAGCCGAACCATTGCGACATCAGGCTGCCCAGCGGCGCGCTCAGGCAGGCGATCACGCCCAGCCCCGACAGGCCCTTGCTCATCGCCCGCGCCCCCGCCTCGGGGGCATACAGGTCGCGCACGATGGCGCGCGCGCACATCACCGCCGCCCCCATAGCCGCGCCCTGCAGCACCCGCCACACGATCAGCCATTCCATCGACGGCGCCAGCGTGCTGCCGAGCGACGCGGCCACGTAGGCGGCGAGCCCGCACAGCAGCACCGGGCGGCGCCCGAAACGGTCGGAGAGCGGCCCCCACACCAGCTGCGACGCGCCGAAGGCGAGCAGCAGCCCGCTCAAGGTGAGCTGGGCCTGCGCCATCGACGCGCCGAAGCCTTCGCGCAAGGCCGGCAGCGCCGGCAGGTAGAGATCGGTGGTGACCGGCTGGACACCGAGCAGCAGCGACAGGATGAGGACGATCAGCGGAGGCGACATCGGGGAGGCGCGCCGCGCGCGGCGGGCACACGACATGGGTGCAGGCGGCGCGGTGCGAAATGTAGGGCCGCCCATTGTCGGCGGCGATGCGCCGCGCCACCAGCGCCGCGGCGCACTATCTCCTATGCGCCGCTGCGATAACCGCGTCATCGTGGAGCGCGACCAGCGCATGCAGGGCACGGTGCGTGGGCACCGCGGCGCCGGAGGCATCGGCCAGGCGCAGGAAGGCGCCGCTGATCGCGTCGAGCTCGGTGCACCGCCCGGCGAGCACATCCTGCAGCATGCTCGTGCGATTGGCCGCGGTGGCGCGCACCACCGCCCACACGCGCGCCCGCGCCGCGGCCTCGTCGAGCCCCAGGCCGGCCGCGCGCAGCACCGGCCAGGCCTCGCTGACAAGCGCATCGACGTAGAGCGCGAACCGCGGCGCGAGCAGCTCGCCGGTGGCCACGCGGAACACCGCGGTGAGCGGATTGAGCGCCAGATTGACGAGCAGCTTGGCCAGGCGCGCGGCGGCGATGTCGGCTTCGACCCGCGCCGGCAACCCCGCCGCCGCCAGACGCGCGGCAACCGCCTCGAAGCCCGGCGGCACCAGGGTTTCACCCACGCTCACCGGGGTCACGCGCGCATCGTGGCGATGCGCGCCCATGGTGGTCACGCCCTGGCCGAGCAGGGGCGCCTCGGCCGCGCCCGCCCACGGCGCGCCGAGCAGATCGCCGACCAGGCCGTTCTGCAACGACAGCACCCCGCGCGGGCGCATCGCCGCCGCGATGCGCGCCGCGGCCACGGTGTCGCCGGCCTTGACCACGATCAGCACCCAGTCCGCGTGCGGCGCGGCCTCGGGCGCATGCACGTCGGGCACGAAGCGCACGCCGCCGACTTCGCCCGTTTCGATCACGACCCCGGCACGCAACGCCCGCGCGCGCGCCGCGCTGCGCGCGACCAGGGCCACCGGCCCGTGCGGCGCCAGGCGCGCGGCGATCATCAGGCCGAGCG
>JAEWVQ010000358.1 GCA_023459095.1 Pseudomonadota bacterium
GTTGCGCAGGGGCCACCGGTGGCGCGGCGGCGGCCGCGTCTGCCCCCGGCGTCACCGGTGCCGCACCGATCGCACCCTGACGCTTCAGCCGCGACCAGCGCTCGAGAAAGCGCCCGCTCATGCCGGCCTCCGCGGCTGTCCGAGCGGGTCGTTGCGCTTCACCTTGCGGCGCGGGGCCGGCTTGTAATGTTCATTGACGAAAGCGCCCACCCAGTCCGCCAGCTCACGCGACATCGCCACGCCATCGACCTGCTCGCCGGAGTCGAGCCAGCGCGCGGCCTCGCCGTAGCTCACCGACACTGCAACCGGCCGCGGCCGGGCGTCGCCCTCGTCGCGGCGCGACATCACGAACACCTTGGGCACCGGCGAGCTGAGATTGAGGAAATAGTTGTCGGCCTCATCGCGAAACAGTTCGAGCACGAAGCCGCCGAACAGCCAGTGGTCGCGGTCGGCCTCGGCGACGATGTGGCGCGGGCCGGGGTCGCCGCCGTCGAAGGCGGGCACCACACCCACCGCCTCCCAGGCTTCGTCGGCCCAGCGGCTATGGAGGCGGCGGCATTCGAGGATCACGGCAATCGGAAACTGGTTCATGGCGGCAAGAATGGAAGCTCGGATCGGTGGAAGGATACGCCGGGAAGTGCCGCCCTGCCGCACCCTCGCCCCGGCTGAGCGACACCGGCACGGCGACGGATGCGGGCTAGAATCACGGCTTCAACGCCTATTCCCGGGCTCCGGCCCGCCCCTGCATGAACTCCGCCCCCGCTCCGCGCCGCCCCCTGCTCAGCCAGGCCAGCCGCCCGCTGACCGTCACCATCCCCGCCGTAAACGAGCACGGCGAACCCACGCCGACCGCGATCGCCGGCGAGTATCCGCTCACCCTCTACGTCGACAAGCGCGAGATCGTCACCCTGATGACCCTGGGCGCGGCGCCCGAGGCGCTGGCCATCGGCTGGCTGCGCAACCAGCGCCTGATCGACCGCCTCGACGACCTCGTCGCGGTGCAGGTCGACTGGGAGGTCGAGGCCGTGGCGGTGACCACGCGCCACGGCCTGCGCGACGCCGACGCCCGCCTCGGCAGCCGCACCGTGACCACCGGCTGCGGCCAGGGCACGGTGTTCGGCGGGCTGATGGACGAAATCGACAACATCGCCCTGCCCGCCGCGCGCCGCCTGAGCCAGGCCACGCTGTACGCGCTCATGGAGGCGGTGCGTCAGCACGAATCGATCTACCGCCAGGCCGGCGCGGTGCACGGCTGCGCGCTGGCGCAGCCGACCGCCGGCGGCGGCTGCGAAATCCTGATGTTCGTCGAGGACGTCGGCCGCCACAACGCGGTCGACGCGATCGCCGGCCGCATGTGGCTGGACGGACTGGAAGGCGGCGACAAGATCTTCTACACCACCGGCCGCCTAACCTCGGAGATGGTGATCAAGACCGCGCAGATGGGCATCCCCTTCCTGGTCTCGCGCTCGGGCCTCACCCAGATGGGCTGGGAGATCGCGCGCCGCCTCGGCCTCACCATGATCGGGCGCGCGCAGGGCCGCCACTACCTGCTGTTTACCGGCGCGGAGCACTTCGAACGATGAGCGACACCCTCCCCGCCGCGACCGGCGGCATCACCGGCATCATCCTCGCCGGCGGCCAAGGCAGCCGCATGGGCGGCGTCGACAAGGGCCTGATGGCGCTCGGCGGGCGGCCGATGGCGGCGCATGTGCTCGAACGCCTCGCCCCCCAGGTGGACGAACTGATGATCAACGCCAACCAGAACGCGCAGGCGTGGGCGGCGTTCGGCTACCCCGTGTTCGGCGACGACATTCCCGGTTTCGCCGGCCCGCTCGCCGGCCTGCATGCCGCGCTGGTGCGTGCCCACCACCCGCTGGTGGTGACCGCGCCGTGCGACTCGCCCTTCCTGCCCGCCGATCTGGTCGCCCGCCTCGCCGCGGCGCTCCACGCGCGCGGCGCCGACCTCGCCGTGGCGCGCACCTTCGATCAGGCCCATCCGGTGTTCTGCCTGTGCCGGCGCGCGCTCGCCGACCACCTCCACGCCTTCCTGCAAGGTGGCGGACGGCGCATCGATCGCTGGTACGCCGACCTCGACGTGGTCGAGGTCGCGTTCGACGACGAGGAGGCGGCATTCCGCAACATCAACACCCGCGACGAGCTCGCCGCCGCCGAGCACGGGCCGGATGCGCGCCATGACTGAGCCCGCCGCCCCCGCCGACCACGGCGCAGGCGGCGACGCCAGCTGCCTCACGGTCCGCGAAGCCGCAGCCTATCTGCGCCTCAACGAGAAGAAGCTCTACGAACTCGCCAACAGCCGCGAGATTCCGGCCGCGCGCGTCGGCGGCAAGTGGCTGTTCCCGCGCGCGCTGCTCGATCACTGGCTGCTCGAGCAGGCCCACGGCGGCGTGCTCACCGACCGCCTGCTGCTCACCGGCAGCGACGATCCGCTGCTCGCCGCCACGGTCGCCGCGCTCGCCCCGCAACTGGGCGGCGAGGCCTTCGTCGCCTACAGCCCGACCGGCACCCTCCCCGGCCTCGAACTGCTCGCGCGCCGGCGCGCCGACGCCTGCGCGCTGCACTGGGGCGGCGCCGACCACAGCGCCACCCAGCACCCGCTGCTGCTGCGGCGCTTCACCGCGCACACGCGGTGGACCCTGGTCCGCCTCGCCTACCGCGAGCAGGGGGTGATCCTGCGCCGCGGGCTGGAAGTCGACGGCATCGAGACGCTGGCCGCATTCGACTACCGCTGGGCGATGCGCCAGGCCGGCGCCGGCTCGCGCCACTTCCTCGAATCGGCGCTGTCGGCGCGCGGCTTCCGTCCGGAGGACTGCATGGTGGTGGCGCAGGCCTACACCGAACGCGAGGCCGCCGGCCTGATCGCGCGCGAAGAAGCCGACTGTGCCCCGGGCACGCGTGCCGCGGCGGCCGAGTTCGGCCTCGGCTTCCTCGCCCTCGGCTGGGAGGCCTTCGACCTCGCGCTGCCGCGCGAGACGGTGTTCCGCAAGCTGTTCCAGCAGCTGCTGCAGACCTACGGCAGCGCCCCGATGCAGACCCTCGCCGCGCGCCTCGGCGGCTACGACCTGTCGCCGCTGGGGCGGCTCACCGCGTTCGACTGAGCGCCCGCCCGCGGCGGCACTCAACCCAGGTCGAGATAGGCGACGACGAAATCGGCGACCGCCGCCGGATCGTCGATATCGAGCCGCGGCAGCGGGCAGGCCACCCCGGGATGGGTGGCGATGGCGACGATGTGGGGATCGTCGGGAAACAGCAGCGGCTCGCCGACTTCGGCGCGATGGACCTCGATCTTGGGAATCGCCGCACGCTTGAAGCCCTCGACGAGCACCACGTCGCACGCCGAGAGCTTGCCGAGCAGCGCCTCCAGCGGCATTTCCTCCTCGCCGCGCAACTCGTGCATCAGCGACCAGCGCAGGCCGGAGCTGATCATCACCTCGCGGCAGCCGGCATGGCGGTGGCGCCACGAGTCCTTGCCCTCGTGGTCGATGTCGAAGCGGTGATGGGCATGCTTGACCAGCGACACCGCCAGCCCGCGCGCCGACAGGATGGCGATGACCTGCTCGACCAGGGTGGTCTTGCCGCTGCCGGACCAGCCGGCGAATCCGATGACTTTCATATGTGCATTCATTCGCGCCGCGCCGCGCCATTGCGCGCGGGCTCGGCAACCTCGTTGCGGTACTCGGGCTCGGTGCGCAGCCACACGGTGAACGCCGCGCCCGCGCCCGGTGCACTTTCAACCGAGATGTGGCCGCCGTAGCGCTCGACCAGCGAATAGCTGATCGACAGCCCCAGCCCGGTGCCCTGAGTCTTCTTGGTGGTGAAAAAGGGGTCGAATATACGCGCCAGATCCTCGCTGCGGATACCCTGCCCGGTGTCGCGCACGGTGACGCGCACGCCGCGCGCGCACGCCTCGCCCCCCGGAGCGGCCCGCGCTTCGTTCCAGTCCGCAGTGAGCAGGGTCAGTTCGCCGCCTTCGGGCATGGCCTGCACCGCGTTGACGATGAGGTTGATCAGCACCTGCTGCAACTCGTGGGTGTTGATCTCGATCCGGCGCGTCGCATCGCGCTCCTGGGCGACGCGGATGCCGCGCTTGCTCAGGTGGTGGCGGGTCAGCACCAGACAGTCGGCGAGCACGGCATTGACGTCCACCGTTTCCACATAGCCGGCGAACTCCCCCGGACGCGCGAACTGCAGCAGCTTGGTGACGATCAGGCGGATACGGTTCACCTGCTCGTCGATCAGGCGGATCTCGCTCAGCACCGGCTCGGCGTGCGCGCCGAGCTCGGCGCGCAGCAGATCGAGATTGCCCTGGATCACCGCCGCCGGATTGCTGATCTCGTGCGCCACCCCGGCGGTGAGCTCGCCGATCGCGGCCAGCTTCTCGGCCATCACCAGCTGGCGCTGCGCCGCGCGCAATTCGCCATTGGCGACTTCGAGCGCACGCGTGCGCTCGGCGACCTTGCGATCGAGCGAGGCGGCGAGTTGCTCGAGCTGCTCGCGCTTGACCGCGAGCATGTCGAGCAGGCGGTCGAATTCGCTCGACAGCAGGCCCAGCTCGTCGCGGCTGCGCAGCGGTCCGACGCGCGCGCCGCCGTCGCCGGCGGCGATCTGGCCGATGGTGCGATGCATGCGCTCGATCGGGCGGAAGATGCCGCGCGCCCAATGCAGCGACCAGATCGCGCCGGCCAGACTGATGAGCAGGAACAGGCAGGAGATGAACAACAGCGCGAGCGTCTTCGCTTCGCGGAACGGCGCCTCCAGAAAGCCGACGTAGAGCATGCCGATGCGTTCGCCGCGGCTGTCGAGCACCGGCTCGTAGCCGGAGACATACCAGTCGTTCACGACGAAGGCGGTCTCCAGCCAGGTCTTGCCCTCGCCCAGCACGTGGGCGCGGACCTCGGCCGAGGCGCGCGTGCCGAGCGCACGCTCACCGGCGAACAGGCGCACGTTGGTGGCGATGCGGGTGTCGCCGACGAACAGCGTCGCCGTGCCCTGGCTGCCCAGCGGCAAGGCGCCATCGCGATAGACGATGGCGTTGATGGTGTCGACGAAATCGAGATTGCCGTTGAGCAGCACCCCGCCCTCGATCACCGCGGCGAGATTGCCGTGGGCATCGATCACCGGCGCCGCGGCATGGATCACCATGCCGCGCTCCTCCACGGTGCGCGCGTCGGGGGCGGCGCGCTCGGTCGCCACCAGCGGCATCCGGGCGCGCTCGCGCAAGGCCGGCGAAATCGCCTCCAGCTCGGCGGCCGGGAACAGGTCGACGGCGCTGTTCTCACCGGAGCGCAGCGCATGCTCGACCACCGCCCAGGCGCCGCGCCCGGCGCCGGCGGGCAGCGCGCCGGTGGAATGGAGCACGCGTCCGCTGACGTCGAGCACGTTGATGAAGTCGAGCGCCTGCTCGCCGCGCACCGCCTCCAGCACCTCCGGAACCGCTCCGGCGGCCAGTGCCGCAGCCAGGCGCTGCGAGGCGGCAAAACCATTGACGCGCTCACCGACCTCGCCGATGACGCGGTCGAAGTACTCGTTGGCAGTGATCAGGTCGCTGCCGACCTTGAACACCAGCAGCTTGTGGTAATACGTGTCGGTCCAGTACCAGGTCAGCCCGGCGAGGATGGGAAAACCCAGCATCAGCGGCGCCATGACCAGGAACAGCAGCTTGGCGCGGACCGAGCCGAGGAAGTAGTCGAGCAGCGTGCGCAGCGGCGCAGGCAGGCGCATCGCCACCCGGCGGCTCAGGCGGTGGCGATGCCGCGCGCCGCGCCTTCGCCCCATTCGGCGAACTTGCGGTCCAGGGTCTTGCGCGACACCTCGAGGCGGCGCGCGGCCTCGGCCTTGTTGCCGCCACAGGCCGCGACCACGCGCAGGATGTGGCGCTTCTCGACCTCTTCGAGGGTGAGCGCGGTCTCATCCACCGCGCCTTCGGCCGCACCCTCGGCGCCGCCATCGGCGAGCGCAGGCATCATCCGGCTCGGAAAGCTGCCGAGGATCAGCGAGCGTTCGACGAAGTTGCGCAGTTCGCGCACATTGCCCGGCCAGGCGTAGTCGGCGAGGCGGCGCACCAGATCATGGGTGAGCGCGAGCGGGGCGACGCCGAGCTGCGCCGACAGCTGCCCCATGAAATGGCGCAGCAGCTCGGGAATGTCCTCGGCGCGTTCGCGCAGCGGCGGGATGCGGATGTCGACCACGGCGAGACGAAAGTACAGGTCCTGGCGGAAGCGTCCGGCCGCGACCTCGGCGGCGAGGTCGCGGTTGGTCGCGGCGATGATGCGTACATCGACCGGGACCTCGCGCTCCGAGCCCACCGGGCGCAGCCGGCGCTCCTCGAGCACGCGCAGCAGCCGGGTCTGCATCGCCAGCGGCAGCTCGCTGATCTCGTCGAGGAACAGGGTGCCGCCGTGGGCGTAGTAGAACAGGCCGTTGCGGCTCTCGGTGGCGCCGGTGAACGCGCCCTTGACGTGGCCGAAGAGCTCGCTCTCGATCAGCTCGGAGGCGATCGCCGCACAGTTGAGCGGCACGAAGGGACGCTGCACGCGCGGACTGGACTGGTGCAGGGCGCGCGCCGCGACCTCCTTGCCGGAGCCCGATTCGCCGAGCAGCAGCACCGTGCTCGGCATCTGCCCGACGCGGCGCAGCAGGCTGCGCAGCTGCTCGATCACCGGCGAGTGGCCGACCAGGCCGAGGGCGTCGGCGGAGCGCTCGGCGAGCTCGCGGCGGAGCACGAAATTCTCGCGCGCGAGGCGCGCGCGCTCGAAGCAGCGCTTGATCGAATTGAGGATCTGGTCGACACGGAACGGTTTCAGGATGAAATCCGAGGCCCCGCCGCGCAGCGCACCGATCGCGGTTTCCATGTCGGCGAACGCGGTGATCAGGATCACGTCGCCACAAAAGCCGTGCTCGCGCAGTTCGTGCAGCCACTCGATGCCGGACTTGCCCGGCAGCGCGATGTCGAGGATCAGCAGGTCGAAATGCAGGCGCGCCATCAGCGCCGCGGCCTGCTCGACGTTGGCCGCGGCCTCGACCATGCCGCAGCGGCGCTTGAGCGAGCGCTCGAGGAAGTGGCGCATGCCCTCCTCGTCGTCGACGATCAGCACCGAATGGGCCTGCCAGTTGAATTCGGCGCCGTCGGTCGGCACCGGCATCGCAGTCTCGCGCTGCATGCAGTCTCCTTACCCCGGGTCCGGCCTGGGCGTTCAGAACGGTTTGAGCACGACCAGAAACACCACCACGATCAGCACCAGCACCGGCACCTCGTTGAACACGCGGAACCAGACATGGCTCTTGGTGCTGCGCCCGGCGGCGAAATCGCGCATCAGCTTGCCACAGTACAGATGGTAGGCGACCAGCCCGAGCACCAGCGTGGTCTTGGCATGCAGCCAGCCGCCGCCGTAGGCCTCCGGATACCCCAGCCACAGCCACAGGCCGAGGCCGACCGCGAGGATGCCCAGCGGCGTCATGAAGCGGTAGAGCTTGTGCTCCATCAGCGCCAGCCGCTCGCGCGTCGCCGCGTCGGCGACCATGGCGTGGTTCACGAACAGGCGCGGCAGGTAGAACAGGCCGGCGAACCAGCTCACGACAAAGACGATGTGCAGCGATTTCAGCACCAGCATCGGCAGGATTCTCCAGGGTCCAGGGATCCGTTCAGGAACGGGTCGCGGCGCGCAGGCCATCGGCCACCGTCGGATGGCGCAGAGGCAGGCGCAGTTCCCGCTTCAGGCGGCGATTGCCGATGCGGCGCGACTCGGTCATGAAGGACAGCGTCAGCGGCGACAGGCGGGCGCCGATCTCGACGCGCGGCAGGCGCGGCGGGCGCGCCAGACCGAGGGCGTCGGCGACCAGGTCGAACCAGTCACCCATCTTCAGCGCGCTGTCGTCGACCGCGTTGTACACCCGCCCGCCGCGCGCGCGAAACAGCGCGGCGCAGGCGATCCGCGCCAGGTCGTCGGCGTGGATGTGGTTGGTGTAGACATCGTCGGCCGCGCTCAGCACCGGGTCGGCGCGCACCAGGCGCGCGCGCGGCAGGCGGTCGGCGGCATAGATCCCGGGGGCGCGCAGCACCCCCACGCGCACCGCGCAGCGCCGGCCGAAGGCGCGCACCCGGCGCTCGGCGTCGAGGCGCCGGCGCGCGCGCGCGGTCTGCGGTCTACAGGGCGTGGTCTCGTCGATCGCGGCGCCGCCGCAATCGCCGTAAACCCCTGTCGTACTTATGTATATCAGGCGCTGTGGTAGACTCGCCCGGTTTGCCAGCGCGGCCAGCAGGCGACGGGTGCGGCCGTCGGTTTCGCCCTCGCCCGGCGGCGGCGCGAAGTGCAGCACGGCGTCGGCAAGGCCGGCCAGGCGCAGCAGGCTGCGCCGGTCGTCGAGGTCGGCGGTCACCGGCACCGCGCCGCATGCGCGCACCGCAACCGCGGCTTCAGCGCGGCGGACCAGGGCGAACACGCGAAAGCGGCGGACCAGCCACGGCAGCGCGCGCAGCGCGACGTCACCGCTGCCGACGATGAGTATCCTTTTCATTTGCACATTATCTCACGCCCCATGTCGTATCAGATTTCGCTCCAGCCCGGCGGCCAGACCTTCACCGCCGAAGCCGATCAAACCGTGCTCGAAGCCGCGCTCAAGGCCGGCCTGATCCTGCCCTACAGCTGCGGCGACGGTGCCTGCGGCGCGTGCAAGGGCAAGGTGCTGGCCGGCGAGGTGAGTTGCGCCAACTACTCCCGGGGGGCGCTGAGCGACGCCGAGCGCGAGGCCGGACACACCCTGTTCTGCCGCGCCCGCCCCTGTTCCGATCTGGTGCTGGAGGCGCGCAGCGTCGGCCGCGCCGGCGACATCCCGGTGAAGAAGCTGCCGTGCCGCGTGCAGCGCCTCGAACGGGTGGCCGACGACGTCATCGTCCTCGACCTCAAGCTGCCGGCAAGCGAGAACTTCGTCTTCCGCGCCGGCCAGTACATCGACATCCTGCTCGCCGACGGCCAGCGCCGCAGCTTCTCGATCGCCAACGCGCCGCACGACGGCGGCCATGTCGAGCTGCACGTGCGCCTGATCGCCGGCGGGCGGTTCACCGGCCACGTGTTCGGCGCCATGAAGGAGCGCGACATGCTGCGCTTCGAAGGCCCGCTCGGCAGTTTCTGGCTGCACGAGGACAGCGACCGCCCCATCGTCCTGGTCGCCGGCGGCACCGGCTTCGCACCGATCAAGGCCCTCGTCGAGCACGCCCTCCACATCGGCCTCGCCCGCCCGGTGACGCTGTACTGGGGCGCGCGCACCCGCGACGGGCTGTATCTCGACGCCCTCGCGCGCAGCTGGGAGACGATGCTGCCGGGATTCCGCTATATTCCGGTCCTGTCGGACGGCACGCCGGACGACGGCTGGAGCGGGCGCCGCGGTCTGGTGCATGAGGCGGTGCTGGCGGATTTCGCCGACCTCTCCGGTCACGAAGTCTATGCCTGCGGCGCGCCGGCGATGATCGACGCCGCCCGCGGCAGCTTCGTCCGCGAACGCGGCCTGCCCGACACGGCGTTCTTCGCCGACGCGTTCACCTACGCCACGCAGCACAACTGAACCGTCCGTACCAATGAGCCAGAGCACCTTCCTGACGCGCGAACCGGTGGTGAACAAGAACCGGGCGATCACCGCCAACCGCCTGATCGCCCATGGCCCCAACCTGGGCGCGGTGGTCGAGACGCTGAACAGCCTCGCCGAGGTCTGGCCCCAGCACCACACCGTGTTCATCAGCCTGGGCCGGCTGGTGCCGACCCCCGAACTGATGAACTGGGCCGCGCCGCAAAACGCGATGGTCGAGATTCCGGCGCAGACCCTGGCCCATCCGCAAACCCAGGCGCTGCTGCCTCAGCTGCGCGATGCCGGGATCAGCGTCTGTCTGACCTGGTTCGCGCCGGGCACCGCGCTGCCCGCCGGCATCGACTGGCGCTTCGTGCTCACCGACGCGCGCAAGCACCCCTCGCCCGCGGGTTCGCCCGGCCTCACCCTGGCCTGGGGCCTGCCCGACGTCGCCGCCTTCCGCCAGGCGGTGGGCGCCGGCTTCGACGGCGCCTCGGGCTGGTTCTTCCTGCACGGCACGCCGCTCGCCACCAACCTGGCACCGGGCCACGCGCAGATCGTCCGCCTGCTCAACCTGGTGCGCAACAACGGCGACATCCGCGAGATCGAGGACGTGCTCAAGCAGGACGTGGCGCTGTCGTACAAGCTGCTGCGCTACATCAACTCGGCCGGCTTCGGCCTGATGTGCGAGATCCAGTCGTTCCGCCACGCGGTCAGCATCCTCGGCTACACCAACCTCAACAAGTGGCTGTCGCTGCTGCTCGTCACCGCCAGCCGCGACCCGGGCGCGGCGGCGATGATGCAGACCTCGATCACGCGCGGCCGCTTCATGGAGGAGATCGGCGCGAGCTTCTTCGACAAATCCGAACGCGACAACCTGTTCATCACCGGCGCGTTCTCGCTGCTGCCGGTGCTGCTCGGCACTTCGATGCAGGCCTTGCTCAACGAGATGAACCTGCCGGCCACGGTGTCCGATGCGCTCCTCTACGGCCAGGGCGAGTTCGCGCCCTTCCTGCGCCTGGCGCAGCACTGCGAGGGCTTCGACAATGCGGCGCTGGTGAAGGCGGCGAACGAGCTGCACCTGCCACCGGAGCAGATCAACCGCGCCCAGCTCGTCGCCCTCGGCTTCGCCGACAGCCTGCAGGCCTGACCACCGCCCCACGACCCGCCCCCGGAGAGGCTTCATGAAGAACCTGAAGATCGGCCACAAGATCGGCCTGCTGATCGCGCTCGCAGTCCTCGGCTACATCGTCAACATCGCGCTCGGGCTGGTCGTGCTGCGCGACAACCTGCTCGAGGACCGCAAGCTGAAGACGCGCAACGTGGTCGAGGTCGCGCACGGCGTGGTCGCCGGCTACCTGGCGCGCGCGCGCGCCGGCGAGATGAGCGACGAAGCCGCGCGCACGGCGGCGATGGCGGCGCTCAAGGAGCTGCGCTACGACGGCCAGGAATACTTCTGGATCAACGACATGAACCACCGGATGCTGATGCATCCGACCAGCCCGCAACTGCTCGGCAAGGATCTCACCGACCTCAAGGACCCCAACGGCCGCGCCTTCATCGTCGAGATGACCCGCCTGGTGCGCGAGCAGGGCGGCGGCTTCGTCGATTACGCCTGGCCCAAGCCCGGCAGCACCGAACCGGTGCCCAAGACCTCCTACGTCAAGGGCTTCAAGGAGTGGGACTGGTTCATCGGCTCGGGGATCTACATCGACGACGTCGACACCGTGTTCCGCGCCACCGCGCTGCGCCAGGGCGGCCTGGTCGCGATCACCCTGCTGATCATGATCGGTTTCGCCTGGATCGTCATGCGCAGCATCGTCGGTCCGGTCGGGCGCATGAAGGCGGTGATGGAGGCGCTCGCCGAGGGCGACCTCACCACCCATGCGACGAGCGACGCCAACGACGAAATCGGCCAGATGATGAAGGCCGCCGAACGCATGATCACCCGCACCAAGACGGCGATCGGTGGCGTGCTCGAATCGACCGCGGCGCTCGCCAACGCCTCCGACCAGGTCAACCAGACCTCGCAATCGCTGTCGCAGTCGGCAAGCGAACAGGCCGCCAGCGTTGAGGAGACCACCGCGTCGATCGAGCAGATCGCCGCCTCGATCGCCCACAACTCGAGCAACGCCGCCGCCACCGAGAGCATCGCCGCCCGCGTCGCCACTGACGCCCAGGAAGGCGGCAAGGCGGTGCGCGCAACCGTCGATGCGATGCAGTCGATCGCGGAGAAGGTCGGCATCGTCGACGAGATCGCCTACCAGACCAACCTGCTCGCACTCAACGCCGCGATCGAGGCCGCGCGCGCGGGCGAGGCCGGGCGCGGCTTCGCGGTGGTCGCCGCCGAGGTGCGCAAGCTCGCCGAACGCAGCCAGGTCGCGGCCCAGGAGATCGGCGAGCTCGCCGCCACCAGCGTCAAATTGGCGGAGAACGCCGGCGACCGCTTCGCCGACCTGCTCCCCAACATCGAGAAGACCGCCACCCTGATCAAGGAAATCACCCAGACCTCGGCCGAGCAGTCGAGCGGCGCCAGCCAGATCAGCACCGCGATCGGCCAGGTCAGCCAGGTCACCCAGCACAACGCCTCGGCCTCCGAACAGCTCGCCGCCACCGCCGAGGAGGTCCATGCCCAGGCCTCCCGCCTGCAGGACTCGGTGAGCTTCTTCCGCGTGCGCTGAATGCGGCGTGACGGCACGCGGCCGCCGGCGGCGGCCACGTTGCCACACTGGATCAACGCGGCCAAGCTGTTGCATGATGTAACCCGCGCCCCGCGCCGCGTTACCGCCCGCCATCCACCCCGACAGCCCGCCGCCCACCACAGAATTCATGGTCATTCCCGGAGAGCAGCCCTTCCGCGCCCCGCTCCCCGCGGACCCGGACGAACCGCAGACCCACCGCCTCCTCGTCGTCGACGGTGACCGCGGAGCACGCGCCGCCACCGTCCGCAGCCTGGCCGCGCCGCAACGGCAGATCGACGACTGCGGCAGTCTCGCCACCGCCCGCGCTCTGCTCGAAGGTGGCACCTACCAACTCGTGCTGCTCGACGCCCGCCTGCCCGACGGCAGCGGCCTCGACCTGCTCGACTGGCTCACCGTGCAGCGCCGCGACGAAGCGGTGATCCTGCTCAGCACCGAAGACGCGCTCGATGCCGCGGCCGGCGCGCTGCGCCACGGCGCCGACGACTGCGTGCGCAAGCCCTGTCCGGCCGCGCTGCTGCAACGCACCGTCGACCGCACACTGCACAAACTCGTGCTCGAGCGCGCCAACGAGGCGATGAGCGCGCGCCTGCGCGCCTCCGAAAAGCTTCACCGCCAGCTGGTCGAGAACGCCCCCGATCTCATCTTCACGCTCGACGCCGAAGGCTGCTTCACCTACCTCAATCCACGCGTCGAAACCCTGCTCGGCTTCCCCCGCGACGCCCTGCTGCACCGCCCCTTCGCCACCTTGCTGCCGCAGCCCGACGACGCCGAACGCATCGCCGCCCTGCTCGCCGCCGGCGACGACCGTTCGGCCGAGGGCAGCGACGTCGAAGTGCGCCTGCGCCGCAACCCGGCGGTGCACGGCGCCAATGCCAGCGTGACCGTGGCGCTGAGCACTGTGGCGCTGCACGGCGGCGACCATGGCGGGCCCGGCGCGAGCGGGCTCTACGGTGTCGCCCGCGACATTTCCGAGCGCAAGCGCGCCGAGGAGATCATCGCCTTCCAGGCCTACCACGACCAGCTCACCCGCCTGCCCAACCGCGTGCTGTTCAAGGACCGTCTCGAACTGGCGATCACCCAGGCGCAGCGCCGTGCCGGCGCGCTGGCGGTGATGTTCATCGACATCGACCGTTTCAAGCTGGTCAACGACACCTTCGGCCACGCCGAAGGCGACGCCTTGCTGCGCGCCATCGCCACCCGCCTGAGCACCACGCTGCGCCGCGGCGACACCCTGGCGCGCCTGGGTGGCAACGAGTTCACTCTGCTGCTGCCCGACATCGACCATCCCGAGGACGCGGAGACCATCGCGCGCAAGGTCGCCGACGCGCTCGCCGCGCCGTTCGCGCTCAGCGCGGGCGCCTTCCTCGCCACCGCGAGCATCGGCATCGCGCTCTATCCGCGCGACGGCAGCAGCGCCGAGGAGCTGATCCGCAGTGCCGACATCGCGATGCACCAGATCAAGCGCGGCGGCAAGAACGGCTTCCGCTTCTCCGACCCCGACCTGAACAGCCACTTCCGCGAACGCCTCGGCCTCGAGAACGACTTGCGGCATGCGCTCGAACGCGGCGAATTCGAGCTCCACTACCAGCCCCAGTTCAGCTTCGACAGCGGCCGCATCGTCGGCACCGAGGCCCTGCTGCGCTGGAACCACCCGCTCCACGGCCAGATCGGCCCGAGCGCCTTCATCGGGCTCGCCGAAGAGCTCGGCCTGATCGGCGGCATCAGCCGCTGGGTGCTCGAGGAAGCCTGCGCCCAGCTCGCACGCTGGCGCGCCGACGGCCATCGCGAACTGCGCATGTCGCTGAACCTGTCGCCGCACGATTTCGACCGCCGCGACCTGGTGACCCTGGTCACCGCCTGCATCGCCCGCCATGACCTGCCCCCGGCCGCGATCGAACTCGAAATCACCGAAAGCATGATGATGCGCGACACCGCCGGTGCCGCCGCGCGCGTCGCCCAGCTGCGCGCCGCCGGACTGTCGGTGGCGATCGACGATTTCGGCACCGGCTATTCCGCGCTCGCCTATCTGCAGAAATTCCCGGTCAGCACGCTGAAGATCGACCGCAGCTTCGTGCACGAACTCGGCGGCGGCACCAATCCGATCATCTCGGCGATCACCGGCATCGCCCGCGGCTTCGACCTGCACCTGGTCGCCGAAGGCGTCGAGCACGCCGAACAGGCGCGCACGCTGCGGGCCTTCGGCTGCGACGTGATGCAGGGTTATCTGTTCGCCCACCCGGCGCCGGCGGCAGAAATCGGCGCGCTGCTGCGCGATGCGGCCGCCCCGTGCGGCGCAGGCTGAACGCCCCGCGCCCACAGCCCGCGCCGAGCGCGTACACTGCCGGCTTTGCCCGCACACCGAACGCATGTTGATCTCTCCCGCCCCGCTCCGCCGCACCCAGGCCGCGTGCCCGCCCCCACCCTGCGCGCCCGCCACCCGCGACCGGAGGCACACACCGTGAGCGCGCCGCCCCTGCTGCACTGGGAAGAGGCCGGCAGCGCCCGCTCCGCGCCCTGGCGGGCCGAGAACGGCGCCCGGCCGCCCGCGCGCGTGGTCGTCGCCGACGACCGCATCACCGCCGACGCCGCCTGGCACCTCGCCTGCGAAGGCAGCGCGATCCTGTGGCGGGGCGACTTCCACAATGCCCGTCAGCTGCTGCAGGCGATCGCCCGCCGCATCGAGCGCAAGCCGCGCCGCCGCGCCGCCGCGCCGGCGAGCCTGACCGAAGCCTTCCATCTCCACCGTCAGGCCCAGGCCCAGCGCGCCCGCATCCTCGGCATGCTGCTGCTGCCCTTCGACGACGATTACGTGATTCCGCTGCGCCGCGCCCCCGACGTCCACACCGCATGCACCGAGGCCTACGGCCCCGCCGCCGGCCCGTTCGTGACCTCGCTGCGCGAACTGCTCGGCGTCGTCGGCGCGCACGAATGGCGACGCAAGGGGGTGGCCCCGGCCGCGCTCGGCGGCGCGCGCATCCACCCGCACTACGGCGTGTTCTCGCCGGTGCGCGGCGAATACCTCGACCTCGTCGCACAGGCGCCGCTGCCTGCCACCGATCTTGCCTTCGACATCGGCACCGGGACCGGCGTGATCGCCGCGCTGCTCGCGCGCCGCGGCATGCGGCGCGTGGTCGCCACCGATCTCGACGCGCGCGCGCTGGCCTGCGCCCGCGACAACCTCACCCGCCTCGGCCTCGATCCCCAGGTCGAACTGCAGGCCGCCGACCTGTTCCCCGCCGGGCAGGCGTCGCTGGTGGTGTGCAACCCGCCGTGGCTGCCGGCGCGCCCGAGTTCGGCGCTGGAGCACGCGGTCTACGATCCCGACAGCCGCATGCTGAAGGGCTTTGTCGGCGGCCTGCGCGCGCATCTCGCCCCCGGCGGCGAGGGCTGGCTGATCCTCTCCGATCTCGCCGAGCACCTCGGGCTGCGCACGCGCGCCGATCTGCTCGCGCTCATCGACGATGCCGGCCTGCGCGTCGTCGACCGCCTCGACATCCGCCCCCGCCACGCTCGCGCCAGCGACGCGGACGATCCGCTGCACGCCGCGCGCGCCGCCGAAGTGACCTCGCTGTGGCGGCTGGCGCCGCGCTGAGCGGCCACCGCCCGCGCTCGCGACGCCCCGCGTAGACACAAAAAAACCGGCCCGCAGGCCGGCTTTCCGGTCAAGCCGCCATCGCCGGCGGCCGAACAATGGGCGGTCTTACTTCTGCGACAGCACCCACTCGACGAGCTTCTTGGCCTCGTCGGCGGAAACCTGCGGGTTGGGGGGCATCGGCACCTGGCCCCACGCGCCCACGCCACCCTTCTGCACCTTGGTCGCGAGCATGGCGACGGCGTCCTTCTGGCCGGCGTACTTGGCCGCGACTTCCTTGTAGGCCGGGCCGACCAGCTTCTTGTCGACGGCATGACAGGCCATGCAGTTCTTGGCCTTGGCCAGGTCGGCCGAGGCGAAGGCGGGTGCGGCGCTCAGCAGGCCGGCGGCGAGGGCGGCAGCGACGAACACTTTCATGTTTTCTTCCTCTAGGTTGTGTAAAAAACACCGACCGGATACTAAACCAAGCCTTCCACCTTGCCTACCGCGGCAGCCCGCCGCGGCCGCGGCAACGGCTCACGCCGCGGCCGGATGCAGCAGCCCCTGACGCTCGATGAAATCGATGATCTCGGCCAGACCCTGGCCGGTCTTCAGGTTGGAGAACACGAAGGGGCGCTCGCCGCGCATCTTCCGCGCGTCGCGGTCCATGACCTCGAGCGAGGCGCCGACCAGCGGCGCGAGATCGATCTTGTTGATCACGAGCAGATCGCTCTTGGTGATGCCGGGGCCGCCCTTGCGCGGAATCTTGTCGCCGGCGGAAACATCGATGACGTACAGCGTGAGGTCGGAGAGCTCGGGCGAAAAGGTCGCGGCGAGGTTGTCGCCGCCGGATTCGACGAAGATGATCTCCAGCCCGGGGAAGCGCTGGTTGAGGCGGTCGACCGCTTCGAGGTTGATCGAGGCGTCTTCGCGGATCGCGGTGTGCGGGCAGCCGCCGGTCTCGACACCGATGATGCGGTCGGGGGCGAGCGCCTCGTTGCGCACGAGGAACTGCGCATCTTCCGCGGTGTAGATGTCGTTGGTGACCACCGCGATGTTGTACTTGTCGCGCAGGGCGCAGCACAGCGCCAGGGTGAGCGCGGTCTTGCCGGAACCGACGGGGCCGCCGATGCCGACGCGCAGGGCTTGGGTTTGAACTGGGGTCACGGGGAATGCTCCGGGGTGAGGCGTTGTCATGATCGAAGGCGCGGACACGCGCCCGTGGTCTGTGGCCGCTCGGGCGGCCGCCGGCGGGAGGCGGCTCCGCTCACGATCTGAACAGCCGGGTGTATTGGGTTTCGTGCCGGCAGCTGGCGAGCGCCAGCCCCGGGGTGAAATTGCTCCATTCCGCTTCGGGCAGGGTCAGCGCCACGGCGACCAGCGCCGGCACGCGCGCGCCGAGCTCGGCGAGCAGGCGCTGGCCGGCGCTCTGGCCGAGCGGCACCGCCTTCACCGCCGCCATCACCTGGTTCTCCAGCCAGGCCCACAGGTAGGCGGCGAGCGCGTGTTCGGGCGGGATGCTCCAGGCCGCCGCCGCCGCCATCCACGCGGCGGGAAAGGCCGGCGTGTCCAGCTGCAGGAGGCGCGCGCGCCACCCCGGCAGGGCGGCGTAGGCGTCGAGGTCGACGAGCAGGCGGACCAGCGAGTAACCCATCTGCACGGTTTCGGCACGCAGCTCGGCGGTTTCCCGGCTGGCGACGAAATCGGCGTTGAGGCGCGCCACCTCGGCCTCGTCGCCGGCACGCCAGGCCGCGAGCAGCGCGGCGGCGAGCGGCGCCTCGAAGCGGCCGACGCTCCATGTCAGGACGTCGCCGATCCAGCGCCCGACCTCGGCCTCGGTGCGCAGCGCGCCGGCCTCGACCGCCCATTCCAGCCCCTGCGAATAGGTGTAGGCGCCCACCGGCAGCGCCGGGCTGGAGAGCTGCAGCAGGCGGACCAGGGGCAACAGCCCGCCCCCGGACAATGCGGCTGCGATCACGTGCCGCCCATCATGTGGATGCGCGCACCGCTGCCGTCACCCGGGTGCTGATGACCGTGGGCGTAGGCGCCGGCCTCGGGCTCGAAGGGCGCGGTCAGCGGTGCGACATCGGCGCCGAGTCCGGTGAGCATGGCTTCGAGCACGTGGTCGGCCTGGATGCGCAGCCAGCCCTCGCCGAGCTCGACGGCAACGTGGCGGTTGCCGAGATGGTAGGCCGCGCGCGCGAGTTCGAAGGCGTCGGCGCAGCGCACTTCGAGCAACTGCTCGGGCGCGGCGACCACGGCGACGATGCGGCCGTCGCTGCCGTGGAGCTTTTGCCCGCCGCGCAGGATGGTGCCGCGCGGCAGGAACAGGCCGACCTCCTCGCCCGACCCGAGCTTCGCCCGCAGGCGGCTCTTGGTGCGGTAGCCGAAGTCGAGTTCGAGGGTGTCGGTGGCGGCGCGCACACCGTCGTAGAGGGCTTCGATCAGCAGCATGGCGGGGTCTCCTCCGGTCGGCAACGGAATTCGAAAAGCATGAAGGATTCCGCTCAGAACAGGAAGTAGCGCTGCGCCATCGGCAGCTCGGTGGCGGGCTCGCACACCAGCAGCTCGCCGTCGGCGCGCACCACATAGGTTTCGGGATCGACCTCGATGGCCGGGGTGGCGCCGTTGTGCACCATGTCGGCCTTCTGCACCGTGCGGCAGCCCTGCACCGCGACCAGCGGCTTCGACAGCTGCAGCGCGGCAACCGCGGGGTTGGCGAGCGCGGCCTGCGACACGAAGGTCACCGAGGTCTTCAGCGCCTTGCCGTAGCTGCCGAACATCGACCGGTAATGCACCGGCTGCGGGGTCGGGATGGAGGCGTTGGCGTCGCCCATCGCGGCGGCGGCGATCATGCCGCCCTTGAGGATGAGGCTGGGCTTGACGCCGAAGAACGCCGGCTTCCACAGCACCAGGTCGGCGAGCTTGCCGGCCTCGATGGAACCCACGACATGGGCGATGCCGTGGGTGATCGCCGGGTTGATGGTGTACTTGGCGATGTAGCGCTTGATGCGGAAGTTGTCGTGGCCGGTGCCCGCATCCTCGGCGAGCGCGCCGCGCTGCACCTTCATCTTGTGCGCGGTCTGCCAGGTGCGGATCACCACTTCGCCGACCCGCCCCATCGCCTGCGAATCGGACGACATCATCGAGAACGCGCCGGTGTCGTGCAGGATGTCCTCGGCGGCGATGGTCTCGCGGCGGATGCGCGATTCGGCGAAGGCGACGTCCTCGGCAATCGCCGGGTCGAGGTGGTGGCACACCATCAGCATGTCGAGATGCTCGTCGATGGTGTTCACCGTGTACGGCCGGGTCGGGTTGGTGGAGGACGGCAGCACGTTGCGCTGGCCCACCGCCTTGATGATGTCCGGCGCATGGCCGCCGCCCGCGCCTTCGGTGTGGAAGGTGTGGATGGTGCGGCCCTTGAAGGCGGCGAGCGTGGTCTCGACGAAGCCGGATTCGTTGAGGGTATCGGAGTGGATGGCGACCTGCACGTCCAGCTCGTCGGCCACGGTCAGGCAGTTGTCGATCGCCGCCGGGGTGGTGCCCCAGTCCTCGTGCAGCTTGAGGCCGATGACACCGGCCTCGACCTGCTCCTTGAGCGGCCCCGGCAGGCTGGCGTTGCCCTTGCCGAAGAAGCCCATGTTCATCGGGAAGGCGTCGGCCGCTTCCAGCATGCGGTGGATGTGCCACGGCCCCGGCGTGCAGGTGGTGGCGTAGGTGCCGGTGGCTGGACCGGTGCCACCGCCCAGCATGGTGGTGACGCCGGACATCAATGCTTCGTCGATCTGCTGCGGGCAGATCCAGTGGATGTGGCTGTCGATGCCGCCGGCGGTGAGGATCATGCCCTCGCCGGCGATGACCTCGGTGCCGGCGCCGACCGGAATGGTGACGCCCGGCTGGATGTCCGGGTTGCCGCCCTTGCCGATCTTCCAGATGCGGCCGTCCTTGAGGCCGACATCCGCCTTGACGATGCCGGTGACCGCATCGACGATCAGCGCGTTGGTGATGATGGTGTCGGCCACTTCGGCGGCGAGTTGCTGGCTCTGCCCCATGCCGTCGCGGATGACCTTGCCGCCGCCGAACTTCACTTCCTCGCCGTAGATCGTGTAGTCGTGCTCGACCTCGATGATCAGCTCGGTGTCGGCCAGGCGGAGCTTGTCGCCGGTGGTGGGGCCGAACATTTCGGCGTAGGCGCGTCGGGTGATCTTCGCCATGTCAGAGCGCTCCCATGACGTCGCCATTGAAGCCGTACACCTTGCGCGCGCCGGCGAGCGCCACCAGCTCGACGGTGCGCGCCTGGCCCGGCTCGAAGCGCACCGCGGTGCCGGCGGCGATGTTCAGCCGATAGCCGCGCGCCGCGGCGCGGTCGAAGGCGAGCGCGGCGTTGGTCTCGGCGAAGTGGTAGTGCGAGCCGACCTGGATCGGGCGGTCGCCGGTGTTGGTCACCGCCAGCGTCAGCGTGGCGCGGCCGGCGTTGAGCTCGATCTCGCCGTCGGCAGGCAGGAGTTCTCCGGGAATCATGAAAGGCTTCCGTAGGTTGGGAACGGCGGGCGGGCGTTCAGCCACGCGCGCCGAAACGATAGTCGCGCATCAGCTTGTGCTCGGGGACGGCGGCGACCACCGCTTCGACGTCGACGGCGGCCACGGGCACAGCGGCCGCCTCCTCCACCGCCTCGGGCTGATGCAGGCGGGCGCGCAGGCGCACCAGCAGGGTGAGCAGATCCTCGTCCTCGGCGCGCTCCTCGACCTCGCGGAACAGGCCCTCGGCGTACTCGGCATCCTCGGCGAGCAGCGCCAGATCGACCGGCATGTGCAGGCAGCGGCGCACCTGCAGCTTGAACCGGGCCAGCAGACGCGCGGTTTCGATTTCGGCTTCGCTCATGTCGTTCTCCCTGTTCAACGTGGTTCGTCGTGTCCGTCCGGCGCGGCCTCGTGAGCGCGCTCAGACGATGGGGTTGTGCACCGTGACCAGCTTGGTGCCGTCCGGGAAGGTGGCTTCCACCTGGATTTCCGGTATCAGTTCGGCGATGCCGTCCATCACCTCGTCGCGGCTCAGGATGGTGGCGCCGTAGCTCATCAGCTCGGCGACGCTGCGGCCGTCGCGCGCGCCCTCGAGGATCGCGCAGGTGATCAGCGCCACCGCCTCCGGGTAGTTCAGCTTCAGGCCGCGGGCGCGGCGGCGCTCGGCGAGCAGGCCGGCGGTGAAGATCAGCAGCTTGTCCTTCTCGCGCGGCGTCAGTTCCATGCCTCGGTCCTCATGCATCAGTCCTCGATTCGGTCCATTGTTCCTAGGTATTCCAGATGCGCGGCACGATCATCGGCCGCGCCGCCAGCGCCGGGCGCAGCTGTGCCCACAGCGCGGCAAACCAGTGCCGCCCGGGTTCGCAGGCGGGGCCCAGATAGCGCGCCACGAGCAGCCCGGGAAGCAGGGTCAGCGCACCCTCGCCGGCCGCCGGCAGGCAGGCGCGGCAGGCCGCGAGCAGCACCGGATCGACTCGCGGCGAGGCCGCGAGCAGGGTCCCGGTCACCGGCGCCCCGCCCAGCCCGACCGGCGACGCGAGCAAGGCGCCGCCGCCGTCGACGCAGCCGCGCTCCAGCCACAGGCTGCGCCCGTCGCGGCGGATGCGCGTGACCAGGCGCAGCGCGCCGCGGGTGAAACGCTCGCCCGCGCCGGTGCGCCCGAAACAGCTCATTTCGGTGCCGATGAAGCAGGCGTCGCCGTGCAGATCGACCTCGGTCACCAGTTCGCCGAGCGCGCCGTCGAACACGATGCTCTCCTGCGGCAGCCACTCGCAGACGCCGCCGTCGGCGACCGCGATCCGCTGCACCATGCGCCCGGCTGCGCCCGCGCTGCGATACCACTTGCCGGCGCCGGGCGTGGTGAAGAGGGCGTGGGCGCCGGCGCCGAGTTCGACCTCGACCTCGAGCTCGTCGCCGCCGGCGATGCCTGCGGGCGGGTGCACCAGGATCGTATGGCAGACCGCCTCGCCCTCCGGGTAGAGCGGCCGCTGCACCACCAACGGCCCGACGTGGGCGCGGTGCGCGAGCACCGTGCGCGCACCGCGCCGGGCATAGCCCAGCCGCAAGGCCGCCCGCCATCCGGGCGACGGAACGGCGGTGGCCGGAGCCAGGGCGTGGGGCGCGGTCAGGGCATTCATGGATGCTCTATAGCAATAGCCATTCCAGCACGCCAGAAGGCGCGCGAAGGCCTTGATCCTGAAGCCGTTTGCATGAAGGCGAAGCAGCCGCGCCGGACGCGACCGCCGATTTGCGCACAACGGCGGGCGACGCACGCACCATTGCGGGGCATGCGTCTCGCCCCCGCGCTACTGGCGAACCTCGTCGAACGGGTCCGGGCCGGGCTCGCCCGGCAGCGCGCGGAACGGGTTGATGTCGAGCCCGCCGCGCCGCGTGTAGCGCGCCCACACCGCGAGCCGGCGCGGCCGGCAGCGCGCGAGCAGGTCGCAGAAGATGCGCTCCACGCACTGCTCGTGGAACTCGTTGTGATCGCGGAAAGACACGATGTAGCGCAGCAGCCCGGCGCGGTCGATCGCCGGCCCGGTATAGCGCACCACCACCGTGCCCCAGTCGGGCTGGCCGGTCACCAGGCAGTTCGACTTGAGGAGGTGGGAGTACAGCGTCTCGCTGACCTCGCCATCGGCCGCCGCGCCGAGCAGTTGCGGCGCCGGCTGGTAGGTATCGACGGCGATGTCGAGGTCGTCGAGGCAGATCCCGTCCGGATAGCCGAAGCGGCGTTGCGGCCGCGTGCCGAGCGGCATCACCGCGACCGCAACCGCGCCGCCGGCGGCGGCCGAGAGGTCGCGGGCGATCGTCGCCGTCACCGCATCGGCATCGGCGAAGACGTGCTGGTTGAACGAATTGAGGTAGAGCTTGAGCGATTTCGATTCGATCAGCCGCGGCGTGTCGGCGGGCACCTGCCAGCGCGCCAGCGCCACCACCGGCTTGCCGCGCGGGTTGAGCCAGGACAACTCGTAGGCGTTCCACAGATCCTCGCCGACGAAGGGCAAGGCGTCGGCGCGCACGCCGAGTTCGTCGCGCTTCAACTGGCGCTCGATCGGAAACAGCAGGTCGGGGGCGTAGGTGTCGCGGTACGCGACCGCCTTGCCGAGCGGCGAAGACTCGGCGCCGTGGCGGGATTCGGGAGCATCGTTCATGCCCGCGATTGTACGGCAAGACCACCACCACGCCGGGCCGCCACGGCGCGGCAGCCAGGGCCGCGGCGGCCCCGGCGGGACTCAGAAATGCCATTCCATCTGGAAGGTCGGCGCATCGGTGTCGATGCCCGGCTTGGTGCTGCCGTTGGCGTAGTCGTGATTGCCGAACTTGTTGCGCCAGAACTCGTAGCCGACCCCCATCAGCAAGGTGTTCTTCTTGCCGGTGACCATCTGCCCGACGTCGACCATCAGCGCGGTGCGCATCAAGGTCTCGGCCTTGGTCTTGACCCCGGCGTAGTCCTTGCCCTTTTCGCTGTTGTAGTTGAGGAAGCCCTGGAACTTCAGCGGCACCGGACCGGCCTGGAAGGGGATGCCCCAGGCGACGTTGATCATCCACTGCGGATCGAAGCCGATGTCGCTCTTCGGGCAGGCCGGCGACCCCAGGCCGCAGTGGTTCCACTCCTTGCCGTAGAGCAGGCTGACGTCGAGAAAGCCGGGGACATCGAACTTCAGCGTCGGGCCGACGACGAACAGGCGCTTGCGCGGCGCGAACGCGGTGTTCTTGGTGCTGAGGTCGAAGCCGGCGGTGAGGCCGATCTCCTTGACCGGGCCGAAGGCCAGGCTCCTGTCGAAGATCTTGCCCAGGTGGAGCTGGTGACGGTAGGTCAGATAGAACTCGGTGGCGCCGTTGTCGCTGCCCTTGGCAGGGTCCTTGCCGTCGGACTGCAGCATGTCGATGTTGAGGAAGTTCTGCCCGAGCGCGTAACCGCTCGCATGGGTGACCTGGAGCACGTGCTTCTGCACGTTCTCGCGATTGGTCGGTTCGCGGAACTCCGTGCCATAGCGATAACCGATGAAGGTATCGCTCCAGGTCGCGGCCTGGGCCGCGGCCGGCGCCAGTACCGCACTACAACACAAGACCAAGGTTTTGCAGCGCAACGAGAAAGGCTTCATTTTCGACTCCCCGATCAATATCAATGGAATATTCAAGCGCACCCGACGGCGGCGCTTGGTTAGACGCTAACAGGAGCCGAAAGCGGTTTGTCGAATAATCCCTATTTCATTCTTCGTATGTTCTTCAAAAACGTATCTCACTGTTTATAAAAGTGATACTCGATTACGTATAGTCGAAATCGAATCCCTCTTGCGATACATCCGGGGTTTTCCCGCACCACCGCGGTGCGTCCGAAAACGCCGTCGCGACAGCGGCTTACGGCCACCGCCTGACGCAGCGCACCACGATGTGGCAGCGACCGCGCCGCCCCCCTGCAAAAACGCCCCCGATTCGCCCCCTCGCGCATGGCACGGCGCTTGCCACACGTGGCCATCGGCTCGATCCCGGGCCCCCGCCACCTCGTCACCCATCCGGAGCGCCACATGACCCGCAAGACCTCGCTGTCCCGCCGCCTCTTCCTCGCCGCCGCCAGCGCGCTCGCCTTCGCCGCGCCGCTCGCGCACGCCGCCGAGCCGGTGAAGATCAAGTTCACGCTGGACTGGCGCTTCGAAGGCCCGGCCGCGCCCTTCCTGTTGGCGAAAGCGAAGAACTACTTCGCCGCCGAAGGCCTGGACGTCGACATCGACGCCGGCAACGGCTCGGCCGGCGCGCTCACGCGCATCGCCACCGGCGCCTACGACATGGGCTTCGCCGACTTCAACTCGCTGATCGAGCACGAGGCGAAGAATCCCGGTTCCCGGCTGCAGGGCGTGTACATGGTCTACAACTCGACCCCGGCGGCGGTGTTCCTGCTCAAGAAATCGGGCGTCACCAAGCCTGCCGACCTCGCCGGCAAGACCTTGGCCGCGCCGGTGTTCGACGGTGGGCGCAAGGCCTGGCCGGCATTCGCCAAGGCCAACGGCCTGGCGGTGGATGCGGTGAAATGGCAGACCGTGGAACCGGCGATCCGCGAAACCCTGCTCGCCCGCGGCGACGTGGACGGCATCACCGGCTTCTACTTCACCAGCGTGCTCAACCTCGAAGCGCGCGGCATCAAGCCCGAAGACATCGTCGCCCTGCCCTATCCGCAGCACGGTGTCGAGTTCTACGGCAATGCCATCGTCGCCAGCCCCAAGCTGCTCGCCGAAAAGCCGGCGGCGGTCGCGGGCTTCGTGCGCGCCTTCAACAAGGCGTTGCAGGAAACCCTCGCCCAGCCCGAGACCACCGTGGCCTACGTCAAGGAGCGCGACCCGCTGATCAACGTCGAGCTCGAAACCCGCCGCCTCAAGCTCGCACTCGACACCGTGGTGGTGACCACGGAGACCAAGACGCTCGGCCTGGGCGCGGTCGATGACGCGCGCCTCAAGCGCGCGGTCGCCGAGGTCGCCACCGCCTTCGGCCTGCCCACGACCCCGGACGCCGGCGTGCTGTTTACCTCCGCCTACCTGCCGCCCGCCGCCGACCGCGCCATCAAGTAAGGAGAACGCCGGGCGCCGCGCGCGCCCGGCGACATACGCCATGGATTTCGTACGCTTCGAGAACGTCAGTCTTGCCTACCAGGCCGACGGCCCGCTCGCCATCGAGGACGTCAGCCTGACGATCGCCGAGAACGAGTTCGTTGCCGTGGTCGGCCCCTCGGGCTGCGGCAAATCGACGGTGATGAAGCTGGTCACCGGCCTCAAGCCGCCGAGCGCCGGCTACGTGTATGTGGACGGCCGCGAGGTCGGCGGCCCGCAGAAATGCGTGGGCATGGCCTTTCAGGCCGCCAACCTGCTGCCCTGGCGCACCACGCTGGAAAACGTGATGCTGCCGCTGGAGATCGTCGAGCCCTACCGCTCGACGCTGCGCGCGAACAAGGCCGAATATGCCGAACAGGCCCGCGCCCTGCTCAAGCGCGTGGGGCTGGCCGGCTTCGAGGACAAGTTCCCGTGGGAGCTGTCCGGCGGCATGCAGCAGCGCGCCTCGATCTGCCGCGCGCTGATCCACAAGCCGCGCCTGCTGATGCTCGACGAGCCCTTCGGCGCGCTCGACGCCTTCACCCGCGAGGAGCTGTGGTGCATGGTGCGCGACCTGTGGCAGGAGGAGCCGTTCACCGTCGTGCTGGTGACCCATGACCTGCGCGAGGCGGTGTTCCTCGCCGACACCGTGTACGTCATGAGCAAGCGCCCGGGGCGCATCCTGACCCGGCGCGAGATCGCGCTGCCGCGCCCGCGCGACCTCGAACTCACCTATACCGAGCCGTTCGCCGCCTACGTGCACGAACTGCGCGAGCACATCGGCCGCGTCCGCCAATCCTGAGCCGGAGACCCCTCATGCTGTCGCAAAAGACCCTGATCCGGCTCGCGCCGTGGCTGGTGATCCTGTTCCTCGGCCTGCTCTGGGAACTCCTCGTCGTCGGCCTCGGCGTGCCCGAATTCCTGTTCCCCTCGGTGTCCGCGGTGTGGACCTCGACGCTGACGCACTGGGACCCGATCATGATGCACGCCACCCAGACCTTCCTCACCACGCTCGCCGGCTTCGGCCTCGCGGTGGGGGTCGGCCTCGTGCTCGGCGCGGTGATCGGCTCCTCGCCGGTGATCTACAAGGCGCTCTACCCGCTGCTGGTGGGCTTCAACTCGATCCCCAAGGTCGCCTTCGTGCCGGTGCTGGTGGTGTGGTTCGGCATCGGCACGATACCGGCGATCCTCACCGCCTTCCTGATCTCCTTCTTCCCGGTGGTGGTCAACGTCGCCACCGGGCTGGCGACGCTGGAGCCGGAGCTGGAGGACGTGTTGCGCTCGCTCGGCGCCTCGCGCCTGGACATCCTCAGGAAGGTCGGCCTGCCGCGCGCGATGCCCTACTTCTTCGCCTCGCTGAAGGTCGCGATCACGCTCGCCTTCGTCGGCTCGGTGATCTCGGAGACGGTGGCCTCCAACCTCGGCATCGGCTACCTGATGATGGCGGCAAGCTCGTCGATGGACATGGCCCTGGTGTTCGCCGGCCTGATCGTGATCGGCATCATGGGCGTGGTGATGTACGAACTGTTCGCGCTCGCCGAGCGCAAGCTCACCGGCTGGGCGCACCGCAATCCCAACGCGGCGATCTAGGAGGCGCGCGCCGCCGGCAACGGCGGCGCGCGCACCCGCAGCGGCCAGCGGCCGCCGCGCACTCAGAACTTCCAGCTCAGGTCGAGCCGCACATCGCGGCCGGGCTCCGGATAGCCCAGGAACATGCCCTGGGTGGTGCCGTAGCCGTAGGTGGTCTGGTCGTAGTAGAAACGGTCGAACAGGTTGCGCACGCTGAAGGTCAGGCGCAGGTCGTCCTTGCCGCGCGGATACCAGGTGGCATGGAGGTCATGCACCGCGTAGCCGTCCTTGGTTTCCTTGGCGCCGCCGGCCGGGCGATACTTCAGCGCCTCGACCGCGCGGCTGTTCCAGCTCAGCTCCAGATTCCACGCCGGCAGCGCGTAACTCGCGTTGAACAGCCAGCTGCGCCCGGTGGTCACGCCGAGGCTGAAGTCGCCGTCGCTCAGGTCGTGGCCGTTGAGCTCGGGACGGGCGTAGGACATCGACAGCCCGGTGCGGAAATGTCCCGCGCGCCAGCCCGCGCCCAGCTCGTAGCCCCGCGACTCGACCTTGCCGAGGTTGCGCCGGCTGGCCGGATTGGCCGCGGTCGCGCCCTGGAAGACCATGCCGATGTAGTCGTCGATGGTCATGCGGAAGACCGCGCCACGCAGGCTGAAGCTGCCATCGTCGTAGGTCGCGCTCAGCTCGAAGTTGTCCGCGGTCTCCGCCTTCAGATCCTTCTCGTTGCGGTAGATGAAGGGGCCGGGGCCGTTGTCGAGCATGAACGCCTCCTTCAGCCCGGCGCCGCGCACCGTGCGCGAACCGCCCAGGCGCACGCTCAGGGTGTCGGTGGCCTGCAGGGTCAGCGCCGCATTCGGGCTGAAGCCGTCGCTCTTGAAGTTCTGCCCGTGGTTGTCGTCGTATGAATACCAGTCGTAGCGCGCGCCCAGATCGAGCACGAAGACGCTGCCCAGCGGGATCGCGCTTTCCGCGAACACCCCGGTGACCGTGCTGTCCTCATCGGTGGCGTTGCCCGCCACGCCCTTCTTCGTCGGGTTGAGCGCCTCGGCGCGGCGCTCGTGGTGGTTCAGGCCGTAGCGCAGCGTGCTGTCACCCAGCCGCGACTCGAGCAGCACATTCACCCCGGTGGACGTCAGCGCCTCGCCGTAGCGATAGCCGGCGGGCTTGGTGAACGCGGCCGAGGCGTTGGTGCGGCGGTTCTCCATGTCATCGACGAACACGCCGAGATCGGCCTTGCGCACGAAACCCTCGCCGCTGTAGCGGTAGCCCGCGGTGACCGTGCGCTGCTCCAGGCGTTGCGGCACCGGCTCGACGTTGCCGGGAATCGCCACCATGTGTGGACGCAGAAAGCGCGTGCCCTCGTCCTCCAGCGCCTGATAGCCGAAATACAGCGTGTGCCCCGCGGCCAGCGCCCAGTTGGCCTTGAACAGGCCGCTCTTCTGCGTCGAGCCGCTGTGCTTTTGTTCGTGGCCGTCGCCGTCCTCGTAGTCCTCGGTCTTGCTGCGGTTGGCGTAGAGCAGGAAATCGAAGGCCTCGCCGGCGAGTCCGTACACCGCACCGCCGATGCGGTTGCCGGCGTTCGACGACAGGCCGCCCTCGACCAGGCCGCCCAGGCGCTGGCCATCGCGCAGCAGGTCGCGCGCATCCTTGGTGGTCATCCGCACCGAGCCGGCGAGCCCGCCCGGGCCGACGCTGGCGACGGTGCCGCCCTTGTCGATCTCGACCTGCTTGAGCATGTCCGGATTGATCAGGATGCGGCCCTGGTGGTGGAACACGTTGCCGCCCTGCGGCGCACCGTCCAGCGTCACCGTGAGCAAGGTGTCCTCGATGTTGCGCACGTAGATCTTCTGCGCGATCGCATTGCCGCCACCGCCGACGCTGACCCCGGTCTCGTTCTGGAAGATGTCGCGGGTATCGCGCGCGGCACGCGCATCGAGTTCGCGCGCGCTGACCACCTCGGTGGTGTCGCTGTAGGCCTGCTCGCTCACCGTGACCGCTGCCAGCTCGCGCTCCTGAGCCAGGGCGGCAGGTGCGGCGAGCGCGGCGAGGACGGCGAGCGCGGCGGGTTTGAGACGGAGATGGAATGCTTGCGAACGTCGCATGTGAGGCCCCCCTGGACCGACGATTGTTGTTTTGTTGTTGAGAATGGTTTCTATTTGCGAAAAGCGCGCTAGTATCGCAAATACGCCCCCTCCATTTGTTTGCGATCACAACGAAGATGTTTGCTGCAACCCAGGCCCCCGCCGCCGCGGGCTGGCCGCGGCGCTCGGGCAATATCGACGCCCTCGCCTTCCGCGCCGGCATCGAACGCCACCGCCGCCCCGGCGACCCCGAGCTGCCGCCCGGTGCGGCGCTGATCGAAGGCCATTTTTCGCTCGACCGCCTGCGCGACGGCTTCTTCCTGCACTGCACCGACCTCGTCCAGCTGTGCGACCTCACCAGCCGCAGCCCGGGGATGCCGCCCGGGGTCAAGGTCCTGCTCAAGCTCGAAGGCGATGCCGAGGTGCGCTTCGGCGGCACCGCGCTCGCCCTGGACGCCGGCCAGGGCGCCGCGGCGCGCCCCTGCGGCGCGGTGCTCGGCCTGTTCCACAACGAGGAATTCGAGCGCCGCGGCCGCGCCGGGGTGCGCGAGCGCATGGTGGTGATCACCCTGGAAGCGTCATGGTTCGCCGCCGCCGGCCGCGACTCCGCGCCGTTCGGCCCCCACCTTGCGATCCGCCGCTGGCAGCCGTCGGCGCGTGCGATCGCGATCGCCGAGCACCTCGTGCGCCTGACCGTGGACGACGGCCCGGCACCCGGCCTGATCCAGGAAGCGCGCGCGCTCGAACTGGTCGCCGAAGCCTTCGCGCAGGTCACCCCGCAGCCGCTCCAGCCCGCGCCCACGCCGCCCGCCCCCGACGTGCCCGCCGCGCACTATCTGCGCATCTGCCGCCTGCGTCAGTTCCTCGACAGCGGCCGCGCCGACCGTCTCGACATGACGGCGATCGCCCACGAAATCGGCTGCAACCCCAACACGCTGCAGCAGCAGTTCCGCCGCATCTACGGCCAGACCATCTTCGACTACCTGCGCGTCCGCCGCCTCGAACGCGCCGCGCGCGCGCTCCAGGCCGACGGCATCAGCGTGGCGCAGGCCGCCGACCTCGCCGGCTACACCAGCCAGGCGAACTTTTCCACCGCCTTCCGCCGCCACTTCGGCCTGCCGCCAAAACGCTTCCGCGACCGCCTGTGAGCGCCGCGCGGCGGGCGCTCGAACGCACACCTTCCGCCCCGAAAAGAATGCAGCGCCGCGTCACGTCTTATGCAAACATAGTGGCCCCCGCGCCCCCTGCCGCGCCCACCCACCACGCCCTCGCAGACGCATCCCGATGCCCGCCGTTCACGCAACGCTCGCCCTCCTCACCGCGCTCGCACTGCTCGCCACCGCCCTCCCCAGCCAAGCCGCACCGCCGCCGCCCTGCGCGGCCGAGGCCGTGGCCCAAGCCAGAAAGCTGCTTGCCTTTCATTTCGGCGAGGATGAACGCATCGAGGTCGAGACCACCGCGACCGCACTGCCGCCGCTGCGCAATCCGGCCAACCCGCAGCAGCGCTTCCAGGTGCTCGAGGTGTGGGGACACATCTACAAGGGCCGCTACCGGATGCGCCTGCTCTACTACCCGATGGACAGCGGCTGCGTGCTGATGGGCCAGGAGATCCTGGAACACGCCAGCCTGTAGGACAGTCCCCCGCCCAACACCGAGCCCGAACCGGAACCCCTGCCGATGCGTCGACTCCCTGTACTGATCCTGCTCGCCGCCTCCGCCTCTGCCGGGGCGGCCTGCGACACCGCCGACCCCGCCGCGTTCGCGCAGCGCTTCTTCGACACCCACCGCACGTTCTACTTCGAGGAAACGCCGGCGCTGGCCCAGGCGGTGACCGCCGAACTGCATCGCGCGCTGCGCAACCACTACCGCTGCATCGAGAAGGAAGGGCTGTGCCATCTCGACTACGACCCGTGGCTCGGCGCTCAGGACGGCGACATCGCCGGCACGCCGACGTTCACCGCCCGGCGCACGCCGCAGGGCGGCACCGAGGTGGCGATGCGCTACCGCTTCGTGCTCAACCCCGGCGAACCCGGCGCGCCCCACGAGGTCGTGCTGCGCCTGCAGCAGACCGCGCCGCCGCAGTGCTGGCGGGTGAGCGACCTGATCACCCCGCTCGGCGACGCGCTCGCCGCACGCTATCGCGGCAAGCCCTGACCCCCGACGGCGTCGTTCACGCCACCCGTCGCAGCGCCGCCGGCGTCGCATCGGCGCGCGCCGCGCGCACGATGCGTTCGCGAAACCAGCGGCACTCCTCCGAGTGATGGCTGCGGTCATGCCACAACAGGTAGTAGGCCATGCCCGGCAGCTCGGGCGGCGCCTCGGCCACGGTCAGCGGCAGCAGTTCGGCGTAGTGGCCGGCAAAGCGGCTGGGCGCGGTGAACACCAGGTCGGACTGCAGCAGCATGTAGGGCGCCATGTGGAAATAAGGCACCTGGGCGACGATGCGCCGGCGCAGGCGTTCGCGGGCAAGGAACACATCGACCACGCCGCGCTGGCCGACCGCATAGGGCGTGGGCACGACATGTTCGGCGCCGAGCCAGTCGGCCATGGTGAGCGCGCGGCCGGCGAGCGGGTGGCCGCTGCGCATCATCACCACCATGCGGTCCTCGAACAGCGGCAGGGTGCGCAGGTGTTCGGGCGGATTGGGCCAGTTGCCGAGAACGAGATCGAGCTCGCCAGCTTCGAGTGCACGCGGATAGTCGGTGGTGCGCGTCATCGAATGGAACGCCACCTGAACGCCCGGGGCCTGGCGATGCACGTCGGCGACGATATCGCCGAGCAGCAGGGCGTTGAGGTAATCCGGGGTGGCAACGTTGAAACTGCGCTGCGAGGCCGCGGGGTCGAAGCCGACCGGGCCGCTGGCGATGCGCTCGAACTGCTCGAGGGCGATGCGCACCGGTTCGAGCAGGGTGGCGCCACGCTCGGTGGGCGTCATGCCGCCGCGCGAGCGCACCAGCAGTTTGTCGCCGGTGATGTCGCGCAGGCGCTTCAACGCGGTGCTGACCGCCGGCTGCGACAGATTGAGGCGGCGCGCGGCGCGCGACACGCTGCCTTCGGTGAGGAGCACGTGCAGCACGCGCAGCAGGTGGGCGTCGAGGGCGCTCCAGGCACATCCATGGGCCATACGGTTCTCCGGTACGGGCCACAGCGGCCCGGGTTCAGACGGCGAGCGCCTCGCGCACGCCGTCGGCGTCCATGTCCGCGCCCGCGCCGCGCATGACGATCTCGCCGCGCTCCATGACGAGGTAGTGATCGGAGAGGGCGCGGGCAAAATCGTAATACTGCTCGACGAGCAGGATCGCCATCTCGCCGGTGGCGGCGAGACTGCGGATCGCGCGTTCGATGTCCTTGATGATGGAGGGCTGGATGCCCTCGGTGGGTTCGTCGAGGATCAGCAGTTTGGGGCCGAAGGCGAGCGCGCGGCCGATGGCGAGCTGCTGCTGCTGGCCGCCGGAGAGGTCGCCGCCGCGCCGCCCCAGCATCTGCTTGAGCACCGGGAACATGTCGAAGAGGCGCGGCGGGATGCGTTCGCCGCGCGGTCGGGTGGCGAGGCCCATCAGCAGGTTTTCCTCCACGGTCAGGCGCGGGAAGATCTCGCGCCCCTGCGGCACGAAGCCGATGCCGGCGCGCACGCGGCTGTACGATGGTGCGCGGGTGATGTCCTGCGCACCGAAGTGGATCGTGCCGCTGGCGGCGGGCACCAGGCCCATCAGCGTCTTCAGCAGCGTGGTCTTGCCGACGCCGTTGCGGCCGAGCAGCGTGGTGACCTTGCCCACCGGCACCTCGAACGAGAGGCCGCGCAGGATGTGGCTGCCGCCATAGTACTGGTTGAGGTTGTCGACTTTCAGCATGTTTCGTCCTTTCGGCGGATCCTGGCGCTTTGGCCTCGGGGCCTGGGGTCAGGGTGTTAAGCAAAAAGTGGGCGCGTTTTCTTTGCGTGCTTGGACCGCGGTGGTGCGAACGCCAGCCGCACGGGGTGTTTCTTCCGGGGCTGCCGCTACGCGGCGCTTGCGGAGGGTACGCAACTGAGCGCCTTCGCTCGGGCAGTCCTCGCCCCTCCACAAACACCCTGCACGACTGGCTTGGCGTGGCTGGTCGCTCAAGCCTTGAAGTTCGCCGGGCCTGCAACGCCACGCAGCCGGTCCCGGCCCCGGAAGGAATACCCGCGCAGCCGGCGGTTCAACGCAATAACCGCCGAGCGGCACGAACAACGATCAACGCCCCAGATAAACCTCGATCACCCGCGGATCGGCCTGCACCGTGGCGAGATCGCCCTCGGCCAGCACGGAGCCCTCGCACAGCACGGTGACCTTGCCGCCGAGCGCCTCGAC
>JAEWVQ010000359.1 GCA_023459095.1 Pseudomonadota bacterium
GGTCGTTCTCGAGCCCCGTCCGGGCCGCGGCGTCGCGTTCGACGGCGAGCCGTTGCGCGCACGATCACGGTGCATGAGGCCTCTCCGTTGCCCTGTTGCCGTGCGCACCGCACGCCCGTCAAGGCGCTACGACAGACGGAAATGTGCCGGGTAAGTGAGTACAATCGAACCGAACAAAATGCGAGATCGCACCATGGAGCAAAGCGCCAAACCGGACGTCAAGGACATTGCCGAACGCGTCACCAACGCGATCATGGAGCACCGCCTGCCGCCGGGCATCAAGCTCGCGGAAGAAAAGCTCGCGTCGGCCTTCGGGGTCAGCCGCACCAAGATCCGCCAGGCCCTGACCACGCTGGCGAAGGACGGCCTGGTGAAGCTCCACCCCAACCGCGGCGCCTTCGTCACCAGCCCCACCGTGCAGGAGGCGCTCGATCTGTTCGCGACCCGGCGCCTGCTCGAGCCGGAGATCATCCGCAACGCCGTCGCCCGCGCCGGCAAGGCCGATCTCAAGCGCCTGCGCGCCCATCTGGCGCAGGAAGCCGAGGCCCGCGACAACGGCGACCGCCGCGCCATCATCAAGCTTTCCGGCGAATTCCACATGCTTCTCGCCGAGGTCGCCGGCAACGTCTTCATCAGCAAGCTGATGAACGAACTGTGTCCGTTCACCTGCCTCATCATCGCCCTCTACGACTCCCCGCAGACCCTGGCCTGCCCGGAAGACGAGCACACGCAGATCGTCGACGCGATCGAGGCTCGCGACGCCGACCGCGCGATCTCGCTGATGCTCCACCACCTGCACCACATCGAGCGCGAACTGCACCTGTCCGGGCGCGACAAGTCCGATATCGACTGGGACCAGATGTTCGGCTGAGCCTGCCCTCGGCCCCACCCTTCCGCCGCCCCCTCATCCCCGCGACTGCCCCGCCTGCCCCCGGCGCCGGGGCGGCCTGCGCACGCCCGTGCTCGGCCCGCACCACCGCCAGCGTCACGTTCAGAGCAATTCTGGCAAGAGTTTTGCTTTGAGAATCGCGCACTATTTTGTTCTTGATTTTGTACACAATCAAAGTTTGAATTCAGACGGCCCCACGCCTGCCCTGTACCGGCAACGCCTCCCGCCTTCTGGATCGAGCTACCGTCAAGGAGTCATCATGCTGAAGTCCTGCCGTTCCCTGATCTGCGGTGCCCTGCTCGGCACCGGCCTCCTCACCGCCGCCAGCGCCACCCTCGCCGCCGAAACCCTGCGCATCGTCGGCAATTTTCCGGCCAATCACAGCAGCTCGGTCGCCATGGAGCAGTTCAAGCTCGATGTCGAGCAGGCGAGCAAGGGCGAACTCAAGGTCGCCGTGTTTCCGGCGATGCAGCTCGGCGGCGCGCAGGAAAACGTCGACCAGGTGCGCGCCGGCGCGGTGTTCCTGACCTGGATCTCGACCGCCTATCTGTCGCGCACCGTGCCGGAGCTGTCGGCGCTGTCGCTGCCCTTCCTGTTCGCCGACCGCGACCACGCGTTCCGCGTCATCGACGGCCCGGTCGGCAACCTGATGTCGGACAAGCTCGGCGCCAAGGGCTTCGCCGCGCTCGGCTACATGGAGCTGGGGCCGCGCCACCTCACCAACAACGTGCGTCCGGTGAAATCGCTCGCCGACCTCAAGGGCCTCAAGATCCGCCTGCAGCCGGACGAGACCCATCTCGCCACCTTCCGCGCGCTCGGCGCCAACCCGACGACGATGGACATCAAGGAAGTCTATTCGGCGCTGCAGCAGGGCGTGCTCGACGGCCAGGAGAACCCGTTCGCAGTGACCCGCGACCGCAACTTCAACCAGGTGCAGAAGTACATCGCCGACACCGGACACTTCTTCGATTTCGTCGTCGTCATCGCCAACAAGAAGAAGCTCGACGCGCTCAGGCCCGAGCTGCGCCAGGTGGTCGTCGACGCGATGGCCAAGGCGGTGGCCACCCAGCGCGCCCGGGCGGCCGAGGAAGACCTCGCCGCGCTCGCCGACCTGCGTGCCCGCGGCATGCAGTTCGATGCGGTGACGCCGGCCTTCCGCGACGAATTGAAGAAGGCGTCGGCAGGCGTGGTCGATGCGGTCAAGGCCAAGGTCGGCGCCGAGCTGGTCGACGCCGTGCTGAGCCAGTCGCGCTGAGCGGCCACCGGAGGAGTCGGTCATGAACAAGGCACTGCGCGGCGCCCTCGACGGCGTCGATACCGTGTCGCGGTGGGCGATCGTCGCCTGCATGGCGGCGATGATCAGCGTGGTCTCGATCCAGGTTTTCCTGCGCTACGTTTTCGCGGACTCGCTCGACTGGGCGGAGGAGATCTCCCGCCTCACCTTCGTCTGGGCCGTGTTCATGGCGATTCCGCACGGCGTGCGCCTCGCCGGCCACGTCGGCATCGATGCGCTCGCCAAGCACTTTCCGGCCGCGCTCAATGCCTGGCTGCAGCGCGCGATCAAGCTCGCCAGCGCGCTGCTGACGGGCATCGTCGCAACCCAGGCGGCCTGGGCCGCGCGCGACAGTTGGGACCAGCTGATGCCCACCGTCGACTTGTCGAGCGGCTGGTTCTACCTCGCCGTCACCGTGGGCTGCGCACACTCGGCGCTGCATCTCGTCGCCCAGGCGCTGGGCGGGCCGGCCGCCGCCCAACTCGTCACCGTGGAGGACGCCGCATGACCACCATCGCCGTTTCCGGCTTTTTCCTGCTCGCCCTGCTGGGCATGCCGCTCGCCTTCGCCCTCGGTTTCGCCGCGCTCGCCGGCATCACCGCCGGCGACGTCGAGTGGGCGGTGTTCCCGCAGCGCATGATGTACGCGATCAACTCCTTCCCGCTGCTCGCCATTCCCTGCTTCATGGTGGCCGGCGAGCTGATGGTGGAGGGCGGCATCATGGCGCGCCTGATCGCGCTCGCCAACAGCCTCGTCGGCCGCGTGCGCGGCGGCCTCGCCCACGTCACCGTGCTGTCCTCGGCCTCGCTCGCCGCGGTATCCGGCACTGCCATCGCCGACGCCACCGCGCTGTCGAGCACGATGATGCCGACCATGGAGAAGCACTACGACCGCCCCTTCGGCGCGGCGCTGGTCGCCGCCGCCGCCAACCTCGGCCCGATCATTCCGCCGAGCGCGGCGATGATCGTCTATGCCTACATGGCCGGCCCCAGCGTGTCGGTCGGCGCACTGTTCATGGCCGGCGTGGTGCCGGGCCTGCTCCTCGCCGCGGCGATGATGGCCTACGCCTCGTGGTATGCGCACCGCAAGGGCTACGCGCCCACCGGCGAGGCCTTCAGCCTGCGCCGCGTCCTGGCCACGCTGAAGTCGTCGCTCGCGGTGGTGGCGATGCCCTTCGTCGTCATCGGCGGCATCGTCGCCGGCGTGTTCACCGCCACCGAAGGCTCGGCGATCGCCGTCGTCTATGCGCTGCTGATCGGGCTGTTCGTCACCCGCAAGCTCAGACTCGCCGATCTGCCGCAGATCCTGTTCCGCGCCGCGGTCACCACCGGCGTGGTGGGCGCGCTGATCGCCTTCGCCTCGGCGGTGACCTATCTGCTCACCATCGACATGCTGCCCATGCATCTGGCCGAGTTCGTGCGCGGCCTGACCGCCGATCCGCTGATGTTCATCCTGCTGGTGATGGCGGTGCTGATCGTCGCCGGCATGTTTCTCGAATCGAACGCGGCTTACATCATGCTAGTGCCGCTGCTCGCACCGGTTGCCGCCGCCTATGGCATCGATCCGATCTACTTCGGCTTCCTGTTCGTGTTCAACCTGGTGATCGGCATGCTCACGCCCCCGGTCGGCGTGCTGCTGTTCGTGGTCAGCAGCGCGGCGCGGGTGCCGATGAACCAGCTCACGGTCGCGGCGCTGCCCTTCATCGCGCTGCAGTTCGGCGTGCTCGGACTGTGCATCGCCTTCCCCTCGCTGGTGACCGCGCTGCCGCGGGCGCTCGGCTACTGAGCGGGGTACGGACCATGACACCTGCCTCCCCCATCCGCCTCGGCGTGCTCACGCCGTCCTCGAACACCGCGCTGGAGCCGCTCACCGCGGCCATGGTCGGCGCCGTGCCCGGCGTGAGCGCGCACTTCGCGCGCTTTGCGGTCACCGAGATCTCGCTCGCGCAGCAGGCCCTGGGCCAGTTCGACGACGACAAGATCATCGCCGCCGCGCGCCTGCTCGCCGACGCCCGCGTCCACGTCATCGGCTGGAGCGGCACCGCCGCGGGCTGGCTCGGTTTCGAGCACGACCGCCGGCTGTGCCGCCGCATCGAGGATGCGACCGGAATCGCGGCGACGACCTCGGTGCTGGCACTCAACGAGATCATGGCGCGCACCGGACGGCGCGCCTTCGGCCTCGCCTCGCCCTACATCGACGACGTGCAGGCGCGCATCGTCGCCCACTACGCCGAAGCCGGCTTCCGCTGCGTGGCCGAAAGCCACCTCGGCATCAGCGTGAATTTCGACTTCGCCGAGGTCGATGCCGCCACCCTCACCCGCCAGGTCCGCGACCTGGCCGCCCACCGCCCGCAGGCCATCGCCACCTACTGCACCAACCTGCGCGCGGCCCACCTGGTGCCGCAGTGGGAGGCCGAACTCGGCATCCCGGTGTTCGACACCACCGCCACCGTGGTGTGGAAGATGCTGCGCATGGCCGGCATCGACACCACCCGCGTCGCCGGCTGGGGCCGGCTGTTCCAGGAAGCGATCTGACATGCACGCCTTCGATCTCGTCATCCGCAACGCCCGCTGCGCCACCGCGGCGGACATCTTCGACGCCGACATCGGCATCACCGGGGGCCGCATCGCCGCCCTCGGCCACGGCCTCGCCGCCGGACGCGAGGAAATCGACGCCGCCGGGCGCTGGGTGCTCCCCGGCGGCATCGACGGCCACTGCCACTTCGACCAGCCGATGAACGACGGCTCGAAGATGGCCGACGACTTCCTCAGCGGCACCCGCTCGGCGGCCTGCGGCGGCACCACCACGGTGATTCCGTTCGCCTGCCAGCAGCGCGGCCAGAGCCTGCGCGCCGCGGTCGACGACTATCATCGCCGCGCCGACGGCAAGGCCAGCATCGACTACGCCTTCCACCTCATCGTCTCCGACCCCACGCCCGACGTGCTCGAGCACGAGCTGCCGGCGCTGATCGGCGAGGGCTACAGCTCGTTCAAGATCTACATGACCTACGACGACCTCAAGCTCAACGATCGCCAGATCATCGACGTGCTCGCGGTCGCGCGCGCCGAGGGCGCGATGGTCATGGTGCACGCGGAGAACGCCGACTGCATCGGCTGGCTCACCGAGCGCCTGCTCAAGGCCGGCCACACCGCGCCGCGCTACCACGCCGCGGCGCGGCCGATGCTGGTCGAACGCGAGGCCACCCACCGCGCCATCGCCTACGCCGAGCTGGTCGACGTGCCGATCCTGATCGTGCACGTCTCCGGCCGCGAAGCGGTGGAGCAGATCCAGTGGGCGCAGAACCACGGCCTGCGCATCTACGCCGAGACCTGCCCGCAGTACCTGTTCCTCACCGCCGACGACCTCGGCCTGCCCGGCGACGACGACCCCCGCCACGGCGCCAAGTGCATCTGCAGCCCGCCGCCGCGCGACAAGGCCAACCAGCAGGTGATCTGGGACGGACTGGAATCCGGCGTGTTCCAGGTGTTCTCCTCCGACCACGCCCCGTTCCGCTTCGACGGCCCCGACGGCAAGCAGGCCGCGGGAGCCGACGCCAGCTTCGACCAGATCCCGAACGGCATTCCGGGCGTGGAGACGCGGCTGCCCCTGCTGTTCTCGCACGGCGTGCTCGGCGGCCGGCTCGACATCTGCCGCTTCGTCGCGCTGACCTCGACCAACGTCGCCAAGACCTACGGCCTGTACCCGCGCAAGGGCTCGATCGCGGTCGGCGCCGATGCCGACCTGGTGATCTGGGAAACCGGCCTCGCGCGCACGGTGCGCAACGCCGACCTTCATCATGCGGTCGACTACACACCGTACGAGGGCCTGCCCGTCAGCGCCTGGCCGGCGCTCACCCTGCTGCGCGGCGAAGCCGTCTGGCAGGACGGCGAGTTTCGCGGCCGTGCCGGCGGCGGACAGTTCCTGCCGTGCGCCCTGCCCACCCCGGCGCGGCCGAAACCGGCCCCCGGACGCACCCCCGACTGCGCCCCGGAGGCCCCATGAGCACCGCCTTGCACACCGTCCCGGCGGCGCCGCTCACCGACGCCCTGGTCGCCGCCTGGCGCAGCGGGCGGGCGCTGAGCGCGGCGACCGCGACCCGCCTCGCCC
>JAEWVQ010000360.1 GCA_023459095.1 Pseudomonadota bacterium
CAAGGCCACCGCGTGCAACAAAGCCGAAATGGCCGTCGGCGCGCTTCGGGTTACAATTCCGCTCTTTCCCCCAGCAGTGCCGCGGAGCCGTTCATGCCTGTCGCCCAGACCGATAACCTCAACATCGCCGCCGTCGATCACATGCCCTCGCCCGAGGAGATCAAGGCGCGCGTGCCGCTCACCGAGCGCGCGGCGGCCGCCGTGCTCGCCGGGCGCCAGGCGCTCAACGACATTCTCGACCGCAAGGACAACCGCCTGTTCGTGGTGGTCGGGCCGTGCTCGATCCACGACCCGGTGGCCGGGCTGGATTACGCGCGGCGCCTGAAGGCGCTCGCCGACGAGGTCGCCGGGACGATGCTGCTGGTGATGCGGGTGTATTTCGAGAAGCCGCGCACCTCCACCGGCTGGAAGGGCTACATCAACGATCCGTACATGGACGACTCGTTCCGCATCGACGTCGGCATGGAGCGCGCGCGCCGCTTCCTGCTCGACGTCAGCGAGCTCGGCCTGGCCACCGCCACCGAGGCGCTCGACCCGAACGCGCCGCAGTACTACGGCGACCTGGTGTCGTGGACCGCGATCGGCGCGCGCACCTCGGAATCGCAGACCCACCGCGAGATGGCCTCCGGCCTGTCGACCCCGGTCGGGTTCAAGAACGCCACCGACGGCGACCTCGAGGTGGCGATCAACGCCATCATCTCCGCCGCCCATCCGCACAGCTTCCTCGGCATCAACGGCCAGGGCCAGTCGGCGATCCTGCGCACGCGCGGCAACCGCTACGGCCACGTCGTGCTGCGCGGCGGCGGCGGCCGGCCGAACTACGACACGGTGTCGGTGTCCCTCGCCGAACAGGCGCTGGCCAAGGCCAAGCTGCCGATGAACATCGTCGTCGATTGCTCGCACGCCAACTCGTGGAAGAAGCCCGAATTCCAGCCGCTGGTGATGAAGGACGTGATCCACCAGGTGCGCGAGGGCAACCGCTCCATCGTCGGACTGATGATCGAAAGCAACATCGAAGCCGGCAACCAGTCGATTCCGGTCGACCTGTCGCAGCTCAAGTACGGCTGCTCGGTGACCGACGCCTGCGTGGACTGGGACACCACCGCGGAGATGATCCGCAAGTCGCATGCCGTACTGCGCGAGGCGCTGGTCCGCCGGGGGCAGGCTGCATGAATCTCGTCGTACTGGCCGAGGACATCGACACCCTCGTCCTGAAGTCGCTGGCCAAGCTCACCGCGGCCAGCGCCATCGAACAGATCAATGCACAGGCCTTCCGCCTCGTCGATGCGCAGCCGCACGAAGCGCTCGCCGCGCAGTGCGCGGCCGCGGCGGTGGATTGGGCCTGGGTGCCGCCGGGCCGCAAGCTGGGCGATTTCGGTCTGTTCGTGACCGACATGGACTCGACCCTGATCAACATCGAGTGCATCGACGAGATCGCCGACATGCAGGGCCTGAAGGCCGAGGTCGCGGCGATCACCGAGGCCGCGATGCGCGGCGAGATCGACTTCCGCGAATCGCTCACGCGCCGCGTCGCCCTGCTCGCCGGGCTGCCGGAAAGCGCGCTCGGCGCGGTCTATGAGCAACGCCTGCAACTCAACCCCGGCGCCGAGCGGCTGCTGCGCGGCCTGCGCGCGGCGGGCCTGCGCACCGTGCTGGTGTCGGGCGGTTTCACCTACTTCACCGAACGCCTGAAGGCGCGGCTCGGCTTCGACCATGCCTGGGCCAACGAACTCGAGGTTGCCGACGGCCGCCTCACCGGACGCGTGGTCGGCGACATCGTCGATGGCGCGGCCAAGGCCGCCTGCCTCACCCGGGTGCGCGACGAACTCGGACTCGCCCCGCATCAGGTGATCGCCGCCGGCGACGGCGCCAACGACATTCCGATGTTCCAGGCCGCCGGCTTCGGCGTCGCCTACCGCGCCAAGCCGGTGTTGCGCGACGTCGCCGACTGCTGCCTCGACCACGCCGGCCTCGACGGCATCCTCGCGCTGTTCGGCTGATCTCCGGCTGTGGCGTGCCGGCCGGGCCCGGCAATCTTCATCACGCCGTCACATGGCGGCGGCAGGCTTGCGGCGATCTCCTCGCCGCCTCCCCGCCGCCATGCAAGAACAGCAGGTCCGCAGCATCTTTCTCTCCGACATCCACCTCGGCACCCGCGGCTGTCAGGCCGAGCGCCTGCTCGACTTCCTGCGCCACCATGAGTCGGACCACCTCTACCTCGTCGGCGACATCGTCGATTTCTGGGCGATGAGCCGCGGCATCCACTGGACCGCGGCGCAGAACACCGTGGTGCAGAAGGTGCTGCGGCGCGCGCGCAAGGGCACCCGGGTGGTGTTCGTCCCCGGCAACCACGACGAGGCCCTGCGCGAATACGTCGGCACCACCTTCGGCGACATCCGCGTCGAGACCGACTGGGTGCACGAAACCGCCGACGGCCGCCGCTTCCTGCTCGTGCACGGCGACGAGTACGACCAGGTCACCCGCCACCACCGCTGGGTCGCGGTTCTCGGCGACGTCGCCTACAACGCCCTGGTACGCCTCAACAACGGTCTCTCCAGGGTGCGCCGGCGGCTCGGCGTCGCCGGCTACTGGTCGCTCGCCGGCTACGCCAAGCGCAAGGTCAAGACCGCGGTGAGCTTCATTTTCGACTTCGAGGACTCGGTGATCCGCGGCGCCCGCGAGCGCGGCGTGGACGGCGTGATCTGCGGCCACATCCACTGGGCCACGATCCGCGACATCGACGGCCTCACCTACGTCAATTGCGGCGACTGGGTCGATAGCTGCACCGCCATCGTCGAACACCACGATGGCCGCCTCGAGCTGGTGCAGTGGGGGGCGCGCGCCGCGCCCCTTGGCAGCGCGCGCTCCATGCCCGACGAGGCCGCGGTGGACGAAGCCGCCCTGCCCCTCGGCACCGCCCTCGCCGCGCTGACCCCGCGCGCCTTCATGCGCAGCGACGACAGCGGCGCGCGCCGCTGAACGCTCAGCGCGCAGACTCGGCCGACGCCGTCTCCGCTTCCGCCACGCGGCGGCGTCCGCCGAACACCAGCGGCAGATAGGCCAGCACCTGCACCGCGATCAGCCCGGAGAAGGCAAAACCAAGCGCGGCAGCCAGCGTGCGGCCATCGGCCTGCAGGATGTCGAGCGCCAGCCCCAACCCCCACTGCACGACGAAGGCGCCGGCAAAGGCCATCAGGTTGATCGCGGTCGACACGCGGGCGAAGACCTGGCGCGGAAAATTCTGCGCCGCCGCCAGATACGACTGCGAGTTCGCCGCCGACAGCACGCCGAGCAGGAACCACAGCACCGACAGGGGACCGACCCCGAACAGGATCGCCAGCTGCACCGCGAGCATGCCGGCGAAGCCGACCTGCAGCAGGTTGAGCGGACGCACGCCGCGGCGCGCCAGCCGGGTGCCGAGCATGCCGACCAGCAACTGACCGGCGAACATGCCGATGTTGAGCAGCACGAGCTCGCCCGCGGCCTGCGCCAGGGTGAGACCATTGATGTTCATCAGCCACGGCACCGCCCACAGGCTTTGCAGGGCCATGAATCCGCCGGTGAAGAACATCGACGAAGCGGCGAAACGCAGGAAGTGGCGCGAAGCGAAGATGCGCCCGACCGCACGCAGCGAATCGCCCAGCGACTCGCCTCCGGCATTGCCCGCCTCGTCGGGCAAGGCCAGCCACAGCAACGCGGCGATGCCCACCGCCACCGCGGCGATGATCCAGAACACGCCACGCCAGCCCAGCACCGGCAGCAGAGCCTCGACCGGGGTGCTCGCGGTGAGCGCGCCGAGTGCGCCTGCGGCCATGATGAAGCCGGTCATCGAGCTGTGGCGCTCGGCCGGATACCACATCGCGAAACCTTTCAGCGCGCCCATCAGGCAGGCCGACACGCCCAGTCCGATGAGCGCGCGCGCGCCGCCGAGCTCGGGCAGCGAGTCGCCGAGGGCAAAGCCGACCCCACCGAGCGCGGTAAGCAGCAGCAGGCTGGCCTCGACGCGGCGCGGGCCGAAGCGGTCGAGGGCGATGCCCACCGGAATCTGCGCCAGTCCGAAGGCAAGGAAGTAGAAGCTGGTCAGCAGGCCGAGATCGGCGGCGGAGAGCTGCAGCTCGCGCGTGAGCTCGGGCGAGATCACCGCATTGACCGTGCGCAGCAGATAGGAGAGGTAGTAGCCGAGGGCAAAGGGCAGGAAGATGCGCCCCCAGCCGGCGGCTGCGCCGACAACGCTCATGGGTCGATTCCGTAGCACAAAGGGCGCATTGTGCCCCGCCACGCCGGCGACCGGCGGCTCTTGATGGGCGTCAAGGCCGGCGCGGAGACGATGCGGAGAATCGGGCGCATTCACCTGGAGCCATCATGCACACGATCACCGAACTGATGAGTCGCGACCATCGCGCCTGCGACCACGCTTTCGCCGATGCCGAAGCGCTCGCCGCGAAGGGCCAGTGGCCGGCCGCCGAGGCCGCCCTCGGGCGCTTCACCGGGGCCATGCTGGCCCACTTCACGGCCGAGGAAGACACCCTGTTTCCGCGTTTCGAAGCGGTCACCGGCATGAGCGGCGGACCGACCGCGGTGATGCGGGCCGAGCACATCGACATGCGCGCCGCGCTCGAGCGCATGGCCGCGGCGCTCGCCGCGCGCGACGCCGACGACTTCGCCGGCGAGGCCGAAACCCTGCTGATCATGATGCAGCAGCACAACATGAAGGAGGAGAACATCCTCTACCCGATGTGCGACGCCCGCCTCGGTGCCGAGGGCGCGGCCCTGGGCACGGCGCTCGGTGCCACCCTGGCCGCCGCCGGCAACGATGCGCACGCCGCGGGGGCAGCATGAGCGCCCCCCGCGTGGTCGATGTGCGCGGTCTCGAGCCGCCGGAGCCGTTCGAGCGCGCCATGGAGGCGGTGGTCGACCTGGCGCCCGGCGAGGCCTTCACCCTGCTCCTCGATCGCATGCCGCACCCGCTGCTGCGCGTGCTCGAACGCGACGGCTACCGCCACGAGGCGCGCGTGCGCGACGACGGCGCGGTCGAAGTGTCGATCGCGCGATGAGCACGCCCGCGGCCCCGGCGCGCCGTACCCGCGCAGCGCCGCCGGAACACGGCCGGCGCCTCCCCGGCCACGCTCGGAGACGGCCGCGGTGAGCGCCAACCCAGGCCTCGGTTACGAAGACACGCCGCCGTTCTCGGTGCCGTTGCGCTTCTTCCTCACCGCCCCCCTGTTCGGCCTTGCCGCCGGCGGCGTGGTCCTCGTCGACGGCGGCCTGCTGCAATCGCGCTGGACCCCGGGTGCGCTCGCCGTGGTGCATCTGGTGGCCGCCGGCTTCATGCTGCAGGTCATGCTCGGCGCACTGCTGCAGATCCTGCCGGTGGTCGCCGGCGCGCGCTTCACCTCGCCGCCACGGCTCGCCGCGCTCATCCATGTCACCGCCACGCCGGGCGGTGCCGCGCTCGCCTGGGGGCTGGGTCACGGCGCGCCGAGCGCGATCCTGGGCGGTGCCGCGCTGCTCGGTGCCGCGTTGCTGATCTTCATTGGCACCGCCTGGCTCGCCGTGCGCCGCGCGCCGGCCCCGGCATCGGCCGCGGCAAGCGCGACGCCGCGCGATCTGCGCCTCGCGCTGTTCGGCCTTCTCGCCGCGGGCGGTTTCGGCGTTCTGCTCGCGTTCGTGCTCGGGCGCGGGGTCGCCCCGCCGGCGCCGTTCTCCGCCCTCGCCTTCCCCACGCTGGTCGATCTGCATGCGGGCTGGGCCTGGCTGGGGTGGGCCGGCATGCTGCTCGCGGCGACGAGCTGGGTGGTGGTGCCGATGTTCCAGATCACCCCGCCCTACCCCGGCCGCCTCACCGCGCGCTGGGGACTGGCGGTGATCGTCGTGCTGCTCGCGTGGACCGCGAGCCTGGGCGCCGGCTTCGAGCGCACCGCCGGCATGCTCGGCGTGCTCCTGCTCGCGCTCGGCGCGGCCTTCGCCGGCACCACGCTGCGTGTGCAGGCGCAATCCCGCCGCGCCACCCCCGACGCGCCGTTCCGCGCCTTCCAGAGCGCGATGCTCGCGCTCCTCGCCGGTATCGGCGCACTCGCCGTGGCGCAGGTCAGCGAGGACCCGCGCTGGACGGTGGCCGCCGGCATCCTGATCCTGCACGGCGGCTTCACCGCCGCGATCGAGTCCATGCTGTACAAGATCGTGCCCTTCCTCGCCTGGCTGCATCTCACCCAGGCGCGGCGCAAGGCGCCGAACATGAAGAAGCTGCTGCCGGCCGCCCCGGTGCGCGGACAGCTGCTGATGCACGGCGCGGCACTCGGCGCACTCCTTGCGAGCCTCGTCGTCGGCGCGCTCGCGCCGCTCGCCGGCATGCTGCTGATCGGCGAGTTCGCCTGGCTGCTGGCCAATCTGCTGCGCGTCGTGCGCACCTGGCGACGTACCATGGCGGGCTGATTCACTACCGCAGGCCTCGCCAATGCCGCCAGCCGCCCCCTCTCCAGCTCCCCTGCGCCGTTTGCTGCGCGCCGGCTTCGTCCTCGCCCTCGGCGCGGTCTTCGTGCTCGCCCTGCTGCCGGCGCCCGATCTGGGCAAGATCGTGAGCTGGCAGGACAAGATCGAGCACGCGCTGCTGTTCTTCGTCCTCGCGCTGTGGGGGCTGAAAGCCTGGCCGCGGCGGACGGTGGCGGTCGCACTCGGCCTGCTCGGCTACGGCGTGGCGATGGAGTTGGCGCAGGCCCTCACCACCTACCGCCAGGGCGATGTCTGGGATGCGCTCGCCGACGCCCTCGGCGTAGCCGCGGCGGTGGCGAGCGCACACTGCCGGCGGGCCGGACGCGGCGCCCACGGCCGCGCATAAACGGTATCATTGCGCGCCAAAAAGGGCATCGACCCTTTTCGATCAATAATTTGCCGCATCCCCGACCGCCATGAGCCCCACTGCCAGCGCCCCCTCCC
>JAEWVQ010000361.1 GCA_023459095.1 Pseudomonadota bacterium
CGGCAGGATGGCGACGCGCCGGCACAGCGCGAGCATCGCGGCGAGCGCCGCCCCCGGCCGGCGCGCGCCGTCATCGGCGCCGCCGTCGAACAAGGTGTCGCCCGCCCCCAGCCCGCCCAGCCGCATCAACGTCTCGCGTCCCAGGCGGGCGGCGCCGTCGGCGCGTTCGCTGTAGCGCCCCAGCCAGAAGAAGTTCTCCGCGACCCGGCTCGACAACCCGAGCCGGCCGGGCCCGTGCAGACCCGGCGCCACCCGCCCGGGGACGATGCGCGGCGTGCGCGCCGCTGCCGGGCGGGCAAGCACCCAGGCATCCTTGCTGCCGCCGCCGTGCTGCATCGACACCACGCGCATGTCGGCCTCGGAGGCAACGCGGGTGAGCCCGCCGGGGAGCGCGACGAAGCCCTCCGCAGTCGCGGCGACGAACACGCGCAGGCTCACGTTGCGCGCCACCAGCCCGGCCAGCGTGCGATCGCCGGCGCGCCGCCCGGGGCTGCGCGCGCCGCCACCGGCGGCGAGCACCGGGGCCTGCGACAGATTCACCATCTCCTGTGCCACGTAGTCGAACGGACAGGCCTTGATGCGTGCGGCAAGCGCCTCCAGCTCGGCTGCCGGCAGATCGCGGCAGAACACCGGCTTCGCCGCGGTGCCCGGATAGGCGGGCTTCACCACCAGCTCGCGCAGGCGGCCCAAGGCGTGGTCGAGCGCGGCCGGCTCGCCGCACCACCAGGTGGCCACCGAGGGCATCTGCAGCGGCTCGCCCAGCACGCGCTCGGCCAGGCGCGGCAGATAGCCGAGCAGCGCGCCGGTCTCGAGGATGCCGCTGCCGAGCGCGTTGGCCACGGTCACCGTGCCGGCGCGCACCGCACCGACCAGACCGGCGACCCCGAGCGCGGAGTCGTCGCGCAGTTCGAGCGGATCGCACCAGATGTCGTCGACGCGGCGCAGGATCACATGCACCGGCTTGAGGCCGTCGAGCGTGCGCAGGTAGACGCGCGCGTCGCGCACGGTGAGGTCCTGGCCCTCGACCAGCGGAAAGCCGAGCTCGCGGGCAAGAAAGGCGTGCTCGAAGTAGGTCTCGTTGTAAGGCCCCGGAGTCAGCACCACGATCCGCGGCCCGTCCTCGCCCTCGTCCGGGGGCGCGAGCGCGGCGAGGCCATCGCGAAAGCGTTCGAAGAAAGGCACCAGCGGCTCGACCCCGAGCTCGCGGTACAACTCGGGCAGCACGCGCGCCACCACGCCGCGGTTCTCCAGCGCGTAGCCGGCACCAGACGGCGCCTGGGTGCGGTCGGCGACCACCCACCAGCGCCCATCCGGCGAGCGCGCCAGATCGACCGCATAGAGGTGCAGAAACACGTCGCGCGGTTGCGCCGCGCCCACCAGCGGGCGCAGGAAGCCGCTGTGACCGTAGATCAGCGCCGGCGGAATGCAGCCTTCCTCGAGCAGGCGCTGCTCTCCGTAGAGATCGGCGAGGATGCGGTTGAACAGGGTCGCGCGCTGGATCACCGCGGCCTCGATGCGCGCCCATTCGTCGGCGGGCAGCACATAGGGCAGCAGGTCGAGCTCCCACGGGCGCTCGAAACCGCGCGGATCGGCATAGACGTTGTAGGTGATGCCGTTTTCGTGGATCAGGCGGCGCAGTTCGGCGCGGCGCTGCTCCACCACCGCCGGCGACATCCGCGTCAGGCTGTCGTAGAGGGCACGCCAGTGCGCGCGCACCGCGGGCACGCCCGCGGCACGCTGGCACAGCTCGTCGTAGCGCTCGGGCGAGGCGGTGTAGCCGGCGAGCAGGTCGATGGGCGCCGCCGGCCCCCGCACCGCCTGGCTCACCGCACCGTCCCCGCCGCCGCGCGCCGGGGCGCGGACCGCCCTGGCCGCATCATGGCGCGCGCCGCAGATCGAGGGTGAACGGGAAGTCCGGATTGCGCACCGGTGCCGCGACGGTGATCGGGCCCGGGGTGTGGCCGGTGGGGGTGAAGCGCGCCAGCCGGCGGCCTTCGGCCTCGTAAGGATTGACCGGATAGCTTTCGTGGTTGCGCCCGCCGGGATGGGCGACGTGATACACGCAGCCCCCCATCGAACGCCCCATCCAGTTGTCGACCAGATCGAACACCAGCGGCGCATGCACGCCGATCGTCGGATGCAGGCACGACGGCGGCTGCCACGCGCGGTAGCGCACGCCGGCGACGAACTCGCCCACCCGGCCGGTCGGCTGCAGCGGCAGCGCGCGGCCGTTGCAGGTGAGCACGTGGCGGTCGTCGTTGAGCCCGCCTACCTTGACCTGCAGGCGCTCGACCGACGAATCGACGTAACGCACGGTGCCGCCCGCCGCGCCCTCCTCACCCATCACGTGCCAGGGTTCGAGCGCCATGCGCAGTTCGACCTCGACGCCGCGCGCGACGAACTCGCCGTACTTCGGAAAGCGGAACTCGAAATGCGGTGCGAACCAGTCGAAGTCGATCGCGTAACCGGCCTCGCCGAGTTCGGCGAGGACATCGCGAAAATCCTCCGCGACCCAGTGCGGCAGCAGGAAGCGATCGTGGAGCTCGGTACCCCAGCGCCGCAGGCGCGCGGGCTGGTAAGGCGTACGCCAGAAGCGTGCGATGAGCGCGCGCAGCAGCAGTTGCTGGGCAAGGCTCATGCGCGCGTGCGGCGGCATCTCGAAGGCGCGCAGTTCGAGCAAGCCGAGGCGCCCGGTGGGGCCGTCGGGGCTGTACAGCTTGTCGATGCAGAACTCGGCGCGGTGGGTATTGCCGGTGGCGTCGATGAGCAGGTTGCGCAGCAGGCGGTCGATCAGCCAGGGCGGCGCCTCGCGCCCCGCTGCGGGAAACTGGGCGAAGGCGATTTCGAGCTCGTGCACCGAGTCGTGGCGCGCCTCGTCCACGCGCGGCGCCTGCGAGGTCGGGCCGATGAACAACCCCGAGAACAGGTAGGACAGGCTGGGATGGTTGTGCCAGTAGCTCACCAGGCTGCGCAGCAGGTCGGGCCGGCGCAGGAAGGGCGAATCGGACGCGGTGGCGCCGCCGAGCACGAAGTGGTTGCCGCCGCCGGTACCGGTGTGGCGGCCGTCGAGCATGAACTTCTCGGTGGACAGGCGCGACTGGCGCGCGGCCTCGTAGAGGAATTCGGTGCGCTCGACGAGTTCGTCCCACGACGACGAGGGCTGGACGTTCACCTCGATCACCCCCGGATCGGGGGTGATGCGGAAGTGCGCGAGGCGCGGGTCGGCCGGCGGCTCGTAGCCTTCGAGCACCACCGGCAACGCGAACTCCTCGGCGGTGACTTCAACCGCGGCGACGATCTCCAGATAGTCCTCGAGCGCCGCCAGCGGCGGCATGAAGAGGTGGAGCAGGCCGCCGCGCGGCTCCGCGCACAGCGCGCTGCGTGTGATCCACGCCGCCGACTGATGCGGCGCCGGGCGACGCGCGGCGGCTTGCGCTGCGCCGCCCACGCCCGCCGATTCCGCCTCGCCGACGCCACCTGCTGTGCCCTCCTCGCCCGCTGCATTATGTGCTGCATCCGCCGCGCCGCCGGCGAGCGTGCCCGGCCGCACCTGCTCGCGCAACGCGGCATGCGCCGGCAGCGGCGGGAACGGCTGATGCGGGTCGGGCTGGTACTGCCAGGGATAGTCCTCGGCCGCTACCCAGGGCTGGGAATCGAGCGGCAGACGGTAGCCGATGGGCGAATCGCCCGGCACCAGGTAGAGGCGCTCGGCGCGCAGGAACCACGGCCCGCTCGTCCATCGCGCCGCGCCCTCGGTGGCCGCTGCGGTGGCGCGCGCGATCGGCAGCACATGGCCGATCGCCGTGGCCAGCCCCTGCTCGAACACGCGGGCGAGGCGCGCGCGTTCGAGCGGATCGTCCACGCGCGAATCGAGCGGATCGACGTTGCTCGGCAGGCGGCGCTCGCGCCACAGGTAGTACCAGGCGTCCTCGTAGGCCGGCATCATCGAGTCCGCGCCCACCCCCAGACGCGCGCCGACGCGGGCGAGAAAGCGCCCGGCCAGTTCGGCATCGACCGCGCCGGCGTCGCCTTCGCGGGCGAGCAGCGCGGGGTCGCGCCACAGCGGCTCGCCGTCCTTGCGCCAGAAGCAGTTCAGCGACCAGCGCGGCAGCTGCTCGCCCGGGTACCACTTGCCCTGGCCGAAATGCAGCAGCCCGCGCGGGGCGTAATGCGCTTTCAGGCGGAACATCAGGTCTTCGGCGAGCGCGCGCTTGCTCGGCTTGGCGGCATCGCGCTGCAGCGGATCGAGCGCTTCGCCGTTCCAGGCCGCACCGTCGCGGTCGTCGAGGGCGACGAAGGTGGGCTCGCCACCCTGGGTCAGGCGCACGTCGGCGGCCTCCAGATCGCCGTCGATGCGGTGGCCGAGCGCCGCGATCGCCGCCCACTGCGCGTCGGTGTAGGGCTTGGTGACGCGCGGCGCCTCCCACACGCGCTCGACCTTCATGTGGTGCTCGAACGCGCACTCGCACGGCTCGCTGAAGCCGCTCACCGGCGCCGCCGACGACGGCTCCGGCGAACACGCCACCGGAATGTGGCCCTCGCCGGCGAGCAGGCCCGAGGTCGGATCGAGCCCGATCCAGCCCGCGCCGGGCAGATAGACCTCGCACCAGGCATGCAGATCGGTGAAGTCGGCCTCGGGCCCGGACGGGCCGTCGAGCGAGCGCACGTCGGGGGCGAGCTGGATCAGGTAGCCGGACACGAAGCGCGCCGCCAGCCCCAGATGGCGCAGCAGTTGCACCAGCAACCAGGCCGAGTCGCGGCACGAGCCGCTGCCCAGGGCGAGGGTTTGCTCCGGGGTCTGCACCCCGGGCTCGAGGCGCACCAGATAGCGGACATCGTGCTGCAGGCGCTGGTTGAGGCCGACGAGAAAATCGACACTGGCCGCGGGCGTGCGCGGGATCGCGCCGAGATAGTCGCGAAAGCGCGGCCCCAGACTGGCCTCGGGGGCGGCGGCGAGATACGGTGCGAGTTCGTCGACCGCCCCGGCCTCGTAGGCGAAGGGGAATTTCTCGGCGTAGGGCTCGAGAAAGAAGTCGAAGGGGTTGATCACCGACATCTCGGCGACCAGATCGACCTCGATGCGCAGTTCCGTGGTCTTTTCCGGAAACACCAGGCGTGCCAGGTAATTCGACTGCGGGTCCTGCTGCCAGTTGACGAAGTGCCCGACCGGCGTGACCTTGAGCGAATACGCACGGATCGGCGTGCGGCAGTGCGGCGCCGGGCGCAGACGGACGACCTGCGGCGACAACGCCACCGGACGGTCGTAGCGATAGTGGGTGACGTGGTTCAGTTTGACGTGGATGGACACGGAAGCCTCACGGGGTGCTGGCAGCGACCCCACTGCAGAGCAAGAAGCGTGCGCACGTCATGAAAGCGGCGTCTCCCGCCCTGTCTGCGGCGCCGCAGCGGGGCGCGGACGCCCGGCGCCCCACTTCGGACACCCGCTGCGTGCACACCGCACCGACATGGTGCCGCGCGCCAGATCTCCGAGGCCGGACGCACCGCCACGGTGCCGCAGGGCCTGCGCCGCGCCCCCTCCACCGGAGGACGCGGCGCGCGCGCTTACTTCGCCTTCTTGCCCACGGCCGCATCCCCGCCGCGCGCGGCCAGGTAGGCGGCGAACTCGCTACCCACCTCGTGGTGGCGCAGGCCGAGCTCCACGGTGGCCTTCAAATAGCCGAGCTTGGAGCCGCAGTCGTAGCGCACACCGCCGAACTGGTAGGCGAGCACCGCCTCTTCCTTGAGCAGCGAGGCGATCGCGTCGGTGAGCTGGAGCTCGCCGCCGGCACCCGGCTTGAGCGCGCGCAGATGGTCGAAGATGCGCGCGGTGAGGATGTAGCGCCCGACCACCGCCTGCGTCGTCGGCGCCTCCTCGGGCTTGGGCTTCTCCACGATGCCGGTGACGCGCTGCACGTCGCCGGTCTGGGTCTCGGTGCTGACGATGCCGTACTGGCGGGTGTCCTCGCGCGGCACGTTCATGGTGCCGAGCACCGAGCAGCGGTTGTAGTTGTAGACGTTGGTCATCTGCGCCATCACCGCCGCGCCGCCGTGGTTGTCGAGCAGGTCGTCGGCGAGGATCACCGCGAACGGCTCCTCCTCACCCACCACCGCGGAGGCGCACAGCACCGCATGGCCGAGGCCGAGCGCTTCGGCCTGACGGATGTAGATGCAGTTCACGCCCTTGGGCACGGTATTGCGCACGACGTCGAGCAGCGCCTTCTTGCCGCGCGCCTCGAGTTCGGTCTCGAGCTCGTAGGCCTTGTCGAAGTGATCCTCGATCGAGCGCTTGGTGCGCCCGGTGATGAAGATCAGGTCGGTGATGCCGGCGGCCACTGCCTCCTCCACCGCGTACTGGATCAGCGGCTTGTCGACGATGGGCAGCATTTCCTTGGGACTGGCCTTGGTTGCGGGCAGAAAGCGGGTGCCCATGCCCGCGACCGGGAAGACCGCCTTGGTAACCTTTTTCATGTCGTGTTCGACTCCGTTTGCGTTCTTGTGCTGCGACGCGCCGTTCAGGCGCCCTCACCCTTCACTTCACCGAGCAGCGCGCGCAGGCCGTCCTCATCGACGATATCGACGCCGAGCTCCTGCGCCTTCGTCAGTTTGGAGCCGGCCTCGGCGCCCGCCACCACGTAATCCGTCTTCTTCGACACCGAACCGCTGACCTTGCCGCCATGGGCCTCGATCAGCGCCTTCGCCTCGTCGCGCGACATCGTCGGCAGGGTGCCGGTGAGCACGAAGGTCTTGCCTGCCGCGCGATCCGACGCGGGCGCGGCCGGCGCGCCCTCTTCCCAACGCACGCCGGCGGCGCGCAACTGCTCGACCACCTCGACGTTGTGCGCCTCGGCGAAGAACTCGACGATGCTGCGCGCGACGATGGGGCCGACGTCGGGCACCAACTGCAGCGCGGCCTCGTCGGCGGCGATCAGCGCATCCAGGCTGCCGAAGTGGCGCGCCAGATCCTTCGCCGTGGCCTCGCCGACATTGCGGATGCCGAGCGCAAAGATGAAGCGCGCGAGCGTCGTGTTGCGACTCTTGTCGATCGCCGCGAGCAGGTTGTGCGCCGACTTCTCGCCCATGCGCTCCAGCGTGGCGAGCGCGAGCACGCCGAGTTTGTAGAGATCGGCCGGCGTTTTGACGATCGCCGCCTCGACCAGTTGATCGACGAGCTTGTCGCCCAGGCCCTCGATATCCATCGCCCGCCGCCCGGCGAAATGCAGCAGCGCCTGCTTGCGCTGCGCCGGGCAGAACAGGCCACCGGTGCAACGCGCCACCGCCTCGTCCTCGCCGCGCACCACGTGCGAGCCGCACACCGGACAGGCCGGGTAGTTCGCCAGCAGGTCGAAGCGCGGCAGCTCACCGGCGCGGCGTTCGAGCACCGGCCCGACCACCTCGGGAATGACGTCGCC
>JAEWVQ010000362.1 GCA_023459095.1 Pseudomonadota bacterium
GGGTGACAACGTGTCGATCACCGTCAAGCTGATCGCGCCGATCGCCATGGAAGAAGGTCTGCGTTTCGCGATCCGCGAAGGTGGCCGTACCGTCGGCGCCGGCGTGGTTGCCAAGATCATCGAGTAAGCAAAGCCGATCTCGATCGGGAGGCGCATCCAGGGTTGGGTGCGCTTCGTAGTCTCTGCTGCAGGGGTATAGCTCAACTGGCAGAGCGTCGGTCTCCAAAACCGAAGGTTGGGGGTTCGATTCCCTCTGCCCCTGCCAATTTTCCAGGTGTCATTATTCAATGGCCGATAAGTTGAAGTTTGCGCTGGCTCTGGCACTGGTTGCAGCCGGCGTGCTCGGCTTTTACCTGCTGTCCGAGCAGGCGCTCGTGCTGCGCGTGCTGAGCGTGCTTGCCGGCCTTGGTGCCGGTCTTGCCGTTGCCTCGCTGTCCGAGGCGGGGCGGCGTTTTGTCGGCTTTGCGCGCGAGTCGGTCACCGAAACGAAAAAGGTGGTCTGGCCGAGCCGCAAGGAAACCGTGCAGACGACCGGGATGGTGTTCGCCTTCGCTGTGGTGATGGCGATTTTTCTTTGGCTGACGGACAAGAGTCTCGAATGGGTCTTGTATGACCTCGTTCTGGGCTGGAAGTGATCATGACGAAGCGCTGGTATGTTGTGCACGCCTATTCGGGCTTCGAGAAGTCCGTTCAGCGCGCGTTGATTGATCGGGTCAATCGCTCCGGGATGCAGGATCTGTTCGGTCAGATCCTGGTGCCGGTCGAAGAAGTTGTCGAGATGAAGGGCGGTCAGAAGAGCATTTCCGAGCGCAAGTTCTTCCCCGGCTACGTGCTGGTGGAGATGGAGATGAATGACGAGTCCTGGCATCTGGTCAAGTCGACGCCCAAGGTCACCGGCTTTGTCGGCGGTACCGCGACCAAGCCGACGCCGATCTCCGAGAAGGAGGTCGAGAAGATCATGCAGCAGATGCAGGAAGGGGTCGATAAACCCCGTCCCAAGGTGCTGTTCGAGACCGGCGAAGTGGTGCGCGTCAAGGAAGGTCCGTTTACCGACTTCCACGGCAGCGTCGAGGATGTCAATTACGAGAAAAGCAAGCTGCGGGTGTCGGTGACCATCTTTGGTCGGGCGACGCCGGTAGAGCTGGATTTCGCCCAGGTCGACAAGACCTGAGGATCGAAAAGGCGGGCGCGCTGCGCCCGCCGTCGTCCGTTTACGCGGACGAAACGAGGAGCGCCGGATTTCTCCGGTGCGTTAGTACTCCATAGGAGCAAGCCTCAATGGCAAAGAAAATCATTGGTTACATCAAGCTGCAGGTGCCGGCCGGCAAGGCCAATCCCAGCCCCCCGATCGGTCCGGCGCTCGGTCAGCGCGGTCTGAACATCATGGAATTTTGCAAGGCCTTCAATGCCAAGACTCAGGGCATGGAGCCGGGCCTGCCGATTCCGGTGGTGATCACCGCGTTCGCCGACAAGAGCTTCACCTTCATCATGAAGACGCCGCCGGCCACGATCCTGATCAAGAAGGCCGCCGGCATCCAGAAGGGTTCGCCGAAGCCGCACACCGACAAGGTGGGCTCGATCACCCGTGCCCAGGTCGAAGACATCGCCAAGGCCAAGTCGCCCGATCTGACCGCGGGCGATCTGGAAGCCGCCGTGCGCACGATCGCCGGTTCCGCCCGCAGCATGGGTATCACCGTGGAGGGTCTGTAATCATGGCGAAGATTTCCAAGCGAGTTCAGGCGCTGCGCGCCAAGATCGACCGTAACCGCGTGTACCCGGTTGCCGAGGCGCTGGCTCTGGTCAAGGAGTGCGCGACCGCCAAGTTCGACGAGTCGATCGACATCGCGATCAACCTCGGCGTCGATGCGCGCAAGTCGGACCAGGTCGTGCGCGGCTCGGTCGTGCTGCCCGCCGGTACCGGCAAGAGCGTGCGCGTCGCCGTGTTCGCCCAGGGCGACAAGGCCGAGGCGGCACGTGCCGCGGGTGCCGACGTGGTCGGTTTCGAAGATTTGGCCGAGCAGGTCAAGGGCGGCACCATCGATTTCGATCTGTGTATCGCCACTCCGGACGCCATGCGCGTGGTCGGTCAGTTGGGTCAGATCCTCGGCCCGCGTGGCCTGATGCCGAACCCGAAGGTCGGTACCGTGACCATGGACGTGACCACTGCGGTCAAGAACGCCAAGGCTGGTCAGGTCCAGTACCGTACCGACAAGGCCGGTCTGGTGCATGCGACCATCGGCCGTGCCTCGTTCGGCGTGGATGCGCTGCAGCAGAACCTGAACGCCTTTGTCGATGCGCTGGTGAAGGCGCGCCCGGCCGCGGCCAAGGGTGTGTATCTGCGCAAGATCGCGGTGTCGAGCACGATGGGTGCCGGCGTGCGCGTCGAGCCGAGCAGCGCTACCGCTGCCTGAGAATTGCTGCCCGGCGGAAGCCGGGCGGATGCAGGAACTTTGGGCCGCTCCGGTGCGCAAGTGCCGGGCGGATCGTCAAAGACCGCAGGTCCGACCGCTCCGGCGGCCGTTTAATCGTCTTCGGACGGCCTGCGCAGACGGTGTGCCCAGAACAGGATTTGGTCGAGCATTCGACCGCGCTCCTGATCCAGGTCGCCGTGGGTGCGGATCGCGCTTAGCGCGTTCCGTGTGTGGACTTGAAAGGAGGAAAGACCTGTGGGTCTCAATCTCGATGACAAGAAAGCCGTAGTGGCTGAGGTGTCGGCACAAGTGGCCAACGCCCAGACGATCGCGGTGGCCGAGTATCGCGGCATTGCGGTGAGCGACCTCACCACGCTGCGCGCCAAGGCCCGCGAGTCTGGCGTTTACCTGCGTGTGCTGAAGAACACCCTGGTGCGCCGTGCGATCGCCGAAACCCCGTTTGCCGGGCTCGCGGACCAGCTTACCGGCCCGCTGATCTATGGCATTTCGGAAGATCCCGTTGCCGCCGCCAAGGTGCTCAACGATTTCGCCAAGGGCAACGACAAGATCGTGCTTAAGGCCGGTTCCTACGCGGGCAACGTGCTCGACAAGGCCGGCGTGCAGGCGCTGGCGTCGATCCCGGGTCGCGAAGAACTGCTTGCCCGCCTGCTGGGCGTCATGCAGGCGCCGGTTTCCGGCTTCGCCTGCGCGCTCGCCGCCCTCGCTAAGAAGCGCGAGGAAGAAGGCGCAGCAGCCTGAGCGACTGGCACTACCGTTTTCAGAACAGTTTCGATTTTGGAGTGATTTGATATGGCTATCAGCAAAGAAGACATCCTCGAAGCCGTTGGCTCGATGACCGTGATGGAACTGAACGACCTGGTGAAGGCGTTCGAAGAGAAGTTCGGCGTGTCCGCCGCGGCGATGGCCGTGGCCGCTCCGGGTGCCGGCGCTGCCGCCGCCGTGGTGGAAGAGAAGACCGAGTTCGACGTGATCCTGACCGCCGCTGGCGAGAAGAAGGTCGAAGTCATCAAGGTCGTCCGCGCCGCCACCGGTCTGGGTCTGAAGGAAGCCAAGGACGTCGTCGATGGCGCCCCGAAGGCGGTGAAGGAAGGCGTGTCGAAGGCCGACGCCGAAGCGCTGAAGAAGCAACTGGAAGACGCTGGCGCCAAGGTCGAGGTCAAGTAATACTCGCCTGTTCAGCAGGGCTGGCGCTCCTCGTGAGCGCCGGCCCTTTCGTGCTTTCTGACGAAGCATGAAGCCAGAGCAAAGCGTCCCCGCCCTGCGGGGGCCTGGACAACGGAGCCTCTCGATACGAGGGCGCTGTGTTCTGTCTTCCCCGACGTTCGACCTCTAGCCGGAGCATTCATGGCGTATTCCTACACTGAGAAAAAGCGTATCCGCAAGAGCTTCGCCAAGCGCGCGGCCGTGCTCGATGCGCCTTTCCTGCTCGCCACCCAGATCGAATCGTTTGCCGCATTCCTGCAAGCTGAAACGCCGCCCGAGTCGCGTGCGAACCAAGGCTTGCAGGCGGCCTTCACTTCGATTTTCCCGATCTCGAGCCACAGCGGCAACGCGCGGCTGGAGTTCGTCCAGTACATGCTGGGCGAGCCGGCGTTCGATGTGAAGGAATGCCAGCAGCGCGGGCTGACCTTCGCCTCGCCGCTGCGCGCGCGCGTGCGCCTGGTGATCATGGACCGCGAAGCGCCCAAGGAGACCGTGAAGGAAGTGAAGGAGCAGGAAGTGTACATGGGCGAGATTCCGCTCATGACCAACACCGGTTCCTTCGTCATCAACGGCACCGAGCGCGTCATCGTCTCCCAGCTGCACCGGTCGCCGGGCGTGTTCTTCGAGCACGACCGCGGCAAGACCCATTCGTCGGGCAAGCTGCTGTTCTCCGCGCGCATCATTCCCTATCGCGGCTCCTGGCTCGATTTCGAGTTCGATCCGAAGGACTACCTGTACTTCCGTGTGGACCGCCGCCGGAAAATGCCGGTCACCATCCTGCTGCGCGCGATCGGCATGAATCCGGAAGAGATCCTCGAAGTCTTCCACGATTTCGACTCCTTCCATCTGTCGGGCGAAACCACCCATTTCGAGCTCGTCGCCGACCGCCTGCGCGGCGAAGTGGCGCGTTTCGACATCGTCGATCCCAACGGCAAGCTCATCGTTGCCCGCGACAAGCGCATCACCGCCAAGCACATCCGCGAGCTCGACCAGGCCGGGGTGAAGACCATGGCGGTGCCGGACGACTTCGTCCTTGGCCGTGTGCTGGCGAAGAACGTCGCCGATCCGGAAACCGGCGAGCTGCTCGCGCGCGCCAACGACGAGATCACCGAAGACCTGCTCGGCAAGCTGCGCGATGCCGGCGTGCGTGATCTGCTCACGCTGTACATCAACGACCTCGACCGCGGCGGCTACATCTCGCAGACCCTGCGCATCGACGAGACCGCCGACCAGTGGGCGGCGAAGGTGGCGATCTATCGCATGATGCGCCCGGGCGAGCCGCCCACCGAAGAAGCCGTCGAAGCGCTGTTCCAGGGCCTGTTCTACGCCGAGGAGCGCTACGACCTGTCGACCGTCGGGCGCATGAAGTTCAACCGCCGCGCCTATCCGGAGAAGATCGACGATCGCACGCCGGGCTGGCTCAAGCGCTTCTATGAGAACGTCGGCCCGCACGGCGAGGAAGGCCTGGGCGTGCTCGCCAACGAGGACATCCTCGCGGTCATCGGCGTGCTCGTCGAGCTGCGCAACGGCCGCGGCGAGATCGACGACATCGACCACCTCGGCAACCGCCGCGTGCGTTCGGTCGGCGAACTCGCCGAGAACCAGTTCCGCGCCGGTCTGGTGCGGGTCGAGCGCGCGGTCAAGGAGCGTCTGTCGCAGGCCGAATCCGACAACCTGATGCCGCACGACCTGATAAACGCCAAGCCGATCTCGGCCGCGATCAAGGAGTTCTTCGGTTCCAGCCAGTTGTCGCAGTTCATGGACCAGACCAACCCGCTGTCGGAGATCACCCACAAGCGCCGCGTCTCGGCGCTCGGCCCGGGCGGTCTGACCCGCGAGCGCGCGGGCTTCGAGGTCCGCGACGTGCACCCGACCCACTACGGCCGCGTGTGCCCGATCGAGACCCCGGAAGGTCCGAACATCGGCCTGATCAATTCGCTCGCCGTGTATGCGCGCACCAATCGCCACGGCTTCCTCGAGACCCCGTACCGCAAGGTGATCGACGGCAAGGTCACCGACCAGATCGATTTCCTGTCGGCGATCGAGGAAGGCCAGTACGTGATCGCGCAGGCCAACGCCGAGATCGACGCAGCGGGCGCGCTCGCCGGCGAACTGGTGTCGTGCCGTCACAAGGGCGAGTTCATGCTCGCGACCTCGGACCAGGTCCAGTACATGGACGTGGCGCCGGGCCAGATCGTGTCGGTCGCGGCCTCGCTGATTCCGTTCCTCGAGCACGACGATGCCAACCGCGCGCTGATGGGCGCCAACATGCAGCGCCAGGCGGTGCCTTGCCTGCGTCCGGAGAAGCCGCTGGTCGGTACCGGCATCGAGCGCACCGTGGCGGTCGACTCGGGCACCGCGGTGCAGGCCACGCGTGGCGGTCTGGTGGACTATGTCGATGCGAACCGTGTCGTGGTGCGGGTGAACGACGACGAGGCCCTCGCGGGCGAGGTCGGCGTCGACATCTACAACATGATCAAGTACACGCGCTCGAACCAGAACACCAACATCAACCAGCGTCCGGTGGTGAGGGTGGGCGATCGCATCGCCAAGGGCGACGTGATTGCCGACGGCGCGTCCACCGACCTCGGTGAACTCGCGCTCGGCCAGAACATGCTGATCGCGTTCATGCCGTGGAACGGCTACAACTTCGAGGATTCGATCCTGATGTCCGAGCGTGTCGTCGCCGACGACCGCTTCACCTCGATCCACGTCGAAGAGCTCACCGTGGTCGCGCGCGACACCAAGCTCGGGCCCGAGGAGATCACCCGCGATATCGCGTCGCTGGGCGAAGCCCAGCTGTCGCGTCTGGACGAGTCCGGCATCGTCTACATCGGTGCCGAGGTCGAGGCCGGCGACGTCCTCGTCGGCAAGGTCACGCCCAAGGGCGAGACCCAGCTCACCCCGGAAGAGAAGCTGCTGCGCGCGATCTTCGGCGAGAAGGCCTCCGACGTGAAGGACACCTCGCTGCGCGTGCCCTCGGGCATGACCGGCACGGTGATCGACGTCCAGGTGTTCACTCGCGAAGGCATCGAGCGCGACAAGCGCGCGCAGTCGATCATCGATGACCAGCTGCGCAGCTTCAAGACCGATCTCGCCGACCAGATGCGCATCGTCGAGCGCGACGCCTTCGAGCGTATCCAGCGCATGATCGTCGGTCAGAAGGCCAACGGCGGACCGAAGAAGCTCGCCAAGGGTGCGGCGATCACGGTCGAGTACCTCGATACCCTCGAGCCCTACCACTGGTTCGACATCCGTATGGCCGACGAGACGCTGGCGACCCAGCTCGAGGCCGTGCGCGAGGGCCTGGAGAACACCCGCAAGGACTTCGATCAGGCCTTCGAGATCAAGAAGAAGAAGCTCACCCAGGGCGACGAACTGCCCCCGGGCGTGCAGAAGATGGTCAAGGTGTACCTGGCGGTCAAGCGCCGTCTGCAGCCCGGCGACAAGATGGCCGGTCGTCACGGCAACAAGGGTGTGGTGTCGAAGATCGTGCCGGTCGAGGACATGCCCTACATGGACGACGGCACCCCGGTCGACATCGTGCTCAACCCGCTCGGCGTGCCGTCGCGGATGAACATCGGTCAGATCCTGGAAACCCATCTCGGCTGGGCGGCGAAGGGCCTGGGTCACAAGATCGACCGCATGCTGCGCGCCAATGCCGCGGCGCAGGAAGTGCGTGGCCTGCTCGAGGAGATCTACAACGGCAGCGGCAAGCCCGAGGAGCTCGACCAACTGGACGACAAGGAGATCGTCGAACTGGCGTCGAACCTGCGCAAGGGCGTGCCGTTCGCGACCCCGGTGTTCGACGGCGCGAAGGAAACCGAGATCCAGAAGATGCTGGAACTCGCCGGCCTGCCCACCGGCGGTCAGGTGACGCTGTACGACGGTCGTACCGGCGAAGCCTTCGAGCGCAAGGTCACGGTCGGCTACAAGCACATGCTGAAGCTGCACCACCTGGTCGATGACAAGATGCACGCCCGCTCCACCGGCCCTTACTCGCTGGTCACCCAGCAGCCGCTGGGCGGCAAGGCGCAGTTCGGCGGCCAGCGCTTCGGGGAAATGGAAGTCTGGGCGCTGGAGGCCTATGGTGCGGCGTATACCCTGCAGGAAATGCTGACGGTCAAGTCCGACGATGTGACCGGCCGGACCAAGGTGTACGAAAACATCGTCAAGGGCGAGCACAAGATCGATTCCGGCATGCCGGAGTCCTTCAACGTGCTGGTGAAGGAAATCCGCTCGCTTGCGATCGACATCGATCTCGACCGCGACTGACCCGGACCCCCTCGTCTGCCCACGATTGAATCCCGGGGGTGCGGCCGCCACGGTCGCACCCCGGATGGAGTGATACATGAAGAGCCTGCTCGCTGACCTGTTCAAGCAAACCCTGCCGAACGAGGAAGAATTCGACGCGATCACCATCGGTCTCGCGTCGCCGGACAAGATCCGGTCGTGGTCCTACGGTGAGGTCAAGAAGCCCGAGACCATCAACTACCGTACCTTCAAGCCGGAGCGCGATGGCCTGTTCTGCGCCAAGATCTTCGGCCCGGTGAAGGATTACGAGTGCCTGTGCGGCAAGTACAAGCGCCTCAAGCATCGCGGCGTGATCTGCGAGAAGTGCGGCGTCGAGGTGACCCTGTCGAAAGTGCGCCGCGAGCGCATGGGCCACATCGAACTCGCCAGCGTGGTCGCCCACATCTGGTTCCTGAAGAGCCTGCCGAGCCGCCTCGGCATGGTGCTCGACATGACCCTGCGCGACATCGAGCGCGTGCTCTATTTCGAAGCCTTCGTCGTCGTCGAGCCGGGCATGACCCCGCTCAACCGCGGCCAGCTGCTCACCGAAGACGACTACCTCGCCAAGGTCGAGGAGTACGGTGACGATTTCGATGCGGTGATGGGGGCCGAAGGCATCCGCGAGCTCCTGCGCACGCTCGACGTCAATCTCGAGATCGAGAAGCTGCGCGGTGACCTCGAGACCACCGGCTCCGAAGCCAAGATCAAGAAGTTCTCCAAGCGCCTGAAGGTGCTCGAGGCCTTCCAGCAGTCCGGGATCAAGCCGGAGTGGATGATCCTCGAAGTGCTGCCGGTGCTGCCGCCCGACCTGCGTCCGCTGGTGCCGCTGGATGGCGGCCGTTTCGCGACCTCGGATCTGAACGATCTGTACCGCCGCGTCATCAACCGTAACAACCGTCTGAAGCGTCTGCTCGAACTGAAGGCGCCGGACATCATCGTGCGCAACGAAAAGCGCATGCTCCAGGAATCGGTCGATTCGCTGCTCGACAACGGCCGTCGCGGCAAGGCGATGACTGGCGCCAACAAGCGCCCGCTGAAGTCGCTCGCCGATATGATCAAGGGCAAGGGCGGCCGTTTCCGTCAGAACCTGCTCGGCAAACGCGTCGACTACTCCGGCCGTTCGGTGATCACCGTGGGTCCGCAGCTCAAGCTGCATCAGTGCGGGCTGCCCAAGCTGATGGCGCTCGAGCTGTTCAAGCCCTTCATCTTCAACAAGCTCGAGCTGATGGGGCTGGCCACGACCATCAAGCAGGCGAAGAAGATGGTGGAGTCGCAGGAGCCGGTGGTGTGGGACATTCTCGAAGAGGTGATCCGCGAGCACCCGGTGATGCTCAACCGCGCACCGACGCTGCACCGTCTCGGCATCCAGGCGTTCGAGCCCGTGCTGATCGAAGGCAAGGCGATCCAGCTCCATCCGCTGGTGTGCGTGGCGTTCAACGCCGACTTCGACGGCGACCAGATGGCCGTCCACGTGCCGCTGTCGCTCGAGGCGCAGATGGAAGCCCGCACCCTGATGCTGGCCTCCAACAACGTGCTGTCGCCGGCCAACGGCGAGCCGATCATCGTTCCTTCGCAGGACATCGTGCTCGGCCTGTACTACGCCACCCGCGAAGGGGTGAATGTGCCCGGCGAAGGCATGCTGTTCACCGATGTCGGTGAGATCAAGCGCGCTTACGAGTCCGGTCAGATCTCCCTGCATGCGCGCGTCACCGTGCGCCTGAAGGAAGGCGAGCTGGGCCCCAACGGCGAGCGCATCGAGAAGATCGCGCGTTACGAGACCACCGCCGGGCGCGCCATCCTGTCTGAGATCCTGCCCACCGGACTGCCGTTCTCGGCGATCGACAAGGCGCTGAAGAAGAAGGAAATCTCCAAGCTGATCAACGCCTCGTTCCGGCGCTGCGGCCTGCGCGCGACGGTGATCTTCGCCGACCAGCTGATGCAGTTCGGCTACCGTCTGGCGACCCGTGCGGGGATCTCGATCGCGGTCAAGGACATGCTGGTGCCGAAGCTGAAGGAGGATCTGATCCGTGCCGCCGAGGCCGAGGTCAAGGAGATCGCCCAGCAGTACACCTCGGGCCTGGTGACCGACGGCGAGCGCTATAACAAGGTCGTCGATATCTGGGGGCGCTGTGGCGACCAGGTGGCGAAGGCGATGATGGAGCAGCTCGGCCAGGAAGAAGTGGTCGATCGCGAAGGCAAGGTCCGCAAGCAGGAAGCGTTCAACTCGATCTACATGATGGCGGACTCGGGCGCGCGGGGTTCCGCGGCGCAGATTCGTCAGCTTGCGGGGATGCGCGGCCTGATGGCGAAGCCGGACGGCTCGATCATCGAAACGCCGATCACCACGAACTTCCGCGAAGGCCTCAACGTTCTGCAGTACTTCATCTCGACTCACGGCGCCCGTAAGGGTCTCGCGGATACCGCACTGAAGACCGCGAACTCGGGTTACCTGACCCGCCGTCTGGTCGACGTGACCCAGGATCTGGTGGTCATCGAGGACGATTGCGGTACGCGCGACGGTTTCAACATGAAGGCCCTGATCGAGGGCGGCGAAGTGGTCGAGCCGCTGCGCGAGCGTATCCTCGGCCGGGTGTGTGCCGAAGACGTGGTCAACCCGGACAACCAGGAAACCGCGATCGAAGCCGGCACGCTGCTCGACGAGGATGCGGTCGACCTGATCGAGAGCCTGGGCGTGGACGAGGTCAAGGTGCGCACGCCGCTCACCTGCGAGACCCGCTATGGCCTGTGCGCGAAGTGCTACGGCCGCGACCTGGGCCGTGGTTCGATGGTGAACGTCGGCGAAGCGGTGGGCGTGATCGCCGCGCAGTCGATCGGCGAGCCGGGTACGCAGCTGACCATGCGGACCTTCCACGTCGGTGGTGCGGCGTCGCGAGCCGCCGCGGCGAGCGGGGTCGAGGCCAAGTCGGGCGGTACCATCCGCTTCGCCGGCAACATGCGCTACGTGGCCAACGCCAAGGGCGAGAAGGTGGTCATTGCGCGTTCGGCCGAAGTGGTGGTGGCCGACGACATGGGCCGCGAGCGTGAGCGCCACAAGCTGCCGTACGGCGCCACCGTGCTGGTCGACGACGGTGCGGTGGTCAAGGCCGGTGTGCAGCTGGCCACTTGGGACCCGCACACCCGTCCGATCGTCACCGAGTACTCGGGCGTGGTGAAGTTCGAGAACGTCGAGGAAGGGGCCACCGTCGCCAAGCAGATCGACGAAGTCACCGGCCTGTCCACGCTGGTGGTCATCGACTCCAAGCGTCGTTCGACCTCGGGCTCGGTGAAGGGCGTGCGTCCGCAGGTCAAGCTGCTCGATGAGAGCGGGGAGGAAGTGCGCATTGCCGGCACCGATCACGCGGTGACCATCACCTTCCAGGTGGGTTCGCTGATCACGGTGAAGGACGGTCAGCAGGTCAGCGTCGGCGACGTGCTTGCGCGTATCCCGCAGGAATCGGCGAAGACGCGCGACATTACCGGTGGTCTGCCGCGCGTTGCCGAGCTGTTCGAAGCGCGCTCGCCGAAGGATGCGGGCATGCTCGCCGAGTGCACCGGCACGGTGTCGTTCGGCAAGGACACGAAGGGCAAGCAGCGCCTGGTGATCACCGAGCCCGATGGCATGGTGCACGAGTTCCTGATCCCGAAGGACAAGCACCTGATGGTGCACGACGGCCAGGTGGTGAACAAGGGCGAGCTGATCGTTGACGGCCCGGCCGATCCGCACGACATCCTGCGTCTGCAGGGCATCAACGAGTTGGCGCGGTACATCATCGACGAAGTGCAGGACGTCTATCGTCTGCAGGGCGTGAAGATCAACGACAAGCACATCGAGGTGATCGTCCGCCAGATGCTGCGCCGCGTGGTGATCACCGATTCGGGCGATTCGCGCTTCATCCGCGAGGAGCAGGTCGAGCGCTCCGAAGTGCTCGACGAGAACGAGCGCATCGAGGCCGACGGCAAGCTGCCGGCGCAGTACGAGAATGTGCTGCTCGGTATCACCAAGGCGTCGCTGTCGACCGATTCGTTCATTTCCGCGGCCTCGTTCCAGGAAACCACCCGGGTCCTGACCGAAGCGGCGATCATGGGCAAGCGCGACGAACTGCGCGGTCTGAAGGAAAACGTAATTGTCGGCCGTCTGATTCCGGCCGGTACCGGTCTGACCTATCACCGCAGTCGTCGCGCACAGGCGGCGGGCGAGGATCTCGGGTCCGGCCATGCGTGGGCGCCGACCGAACCGGCGGTGGAGGAGCAACAGGACATTCAGGCCAGTTGACTTTTTCTTGATGTTCGGACTAAACTCCGGCCTCTTTTTGTGGACTGACCAATCGTAGTCGGTCGCAGCCGGAATAAACCGCCCGAGGCGGCCCGTGGTGGGCTGCCTTGGTTTTTTGGGAATTCTCAAGCTATGCCAACAATTAATCAGCTTGTCCGCAAGCCGCGTCAGATGGAAGTTGCCAAGAGCAAGGTCCCTGCGCTCGAGGCTTGCCCGCAGAAGCGCGGCGTTTGCACTCGCGTGTATACGACGACGCCGAAGAAGCCGAACTCCGCGCTGCGTAAGGTGGCCAAGGTTCGTCTGACCAACGGTTTCGAAGTGATCTCGTACATCGGTGGCGAGGGGCACAACCTCCAGGAGCACTCCGTGGTCCTGATTCGTGGTGGCCGGGTGAAGGATTTGCCGGGTGTGCGTTACCACATCGTCCGCGGCTCCCTGGATCTGCAGGGCGTCAAGGACCGCAAGCAGTCGCGTTCGAAGTACGGCGCGAAGCGTCCGAAGAAGGCCTGATCGGTCGCCACCAGAATATTAGCGAGAGGTTGTCATGCCGCGTCGTCGTGAAGTACCCAAGCGTGAAGTCCTGCCGGATCCGAAGTTCGCTTCGCAGGATGTTTCCAAGTTCATCAATGTGATCATGCAGTCGGGCAAGAAGTCGGTTGCCGAGCGCATCGTCTATGGCGCTTTCGATCACATCACCACCAAAGCCAGCAAGGATCCGCTGGAGGTCTTTGCTGCCGCCGTGGCGAACGTGAAGCCCGTGGTGGAAGTGAAGAGCCGCCGTGTCGGTGGTGCCAACTATCAGGTTCCGGTGGAAGTTCGTCCGTCGCGCCGCATGGCGCTGTCGATGCGCTGGCTGCGCGAAGCGGCGCGCAAGCGCGCGGAGAAGTCCATGGCCCAGCGCCTTGCCGGTGAGCTGCTCGAGGCTGCCGAGGGTCGTGGTGCGGCGATGAAGAAGCGGGAAGAAGTTCACCGCATGGCTGAAGCCAACAAGGCGTTCTCTCACTACCGCTTCTGATCTTGTTGATCGGCGGTATTTCGGGCCCTGTGAAGGGCTCGATTGTTTTGTAACGCAATATTCAGATCATCGCGCCCGTGGCGTGATAACCGGAAGGCAGGAATAACATCGTGGCTCGCAAGACTCCTATCGAGCGCTACCGTAATATCGGTATCTCCGCTCACATCGACGCCGGCAAGACGACTACGACCGAGCGCATCCTCTTTTACACCGGCATGAGTCACAAGCTCGGCGAGGTGCATGATGGTGCTGCAACGACCGACTGGATGGTTCAGGAGCAGGAGCGTGGCATCACGATTACGTCTGCCGCGGTGACGTGTTTCTGGAAGGGGATGGATCAGTCCTATCCCGAGCATCGCTTCAACATCATCGATACCCCGGGGCACGTTGACTTCACGATCGAGGTTGAGCGTTCGATGCGCGTGCTCGATGGTGCGTGCATGGTCTACTGCGCGGTCGGCGGTGTCCAGCCGCAGTCCGAAACCGTCTGGCGTCAGGCTACCAAGTACAAGGTGCCGCGTCTCGCGTTCGTGAACAAGATGGACCGTTCGGGTGCGAATTTCTTCAAGGTCGTCGACCAGATGAAGACCCGCCTGAAGGCCAATCCGGTGCCCGTGGTGGTGCCGATCGGTGCGGAAGATTCGTTCAAGGGTGTCGTCGATCTGCTCAAGATGAAGGCGATCATCTGGGATGAGGCCTCCCAGGGCATGAAGTTCGAGTATCAGGACATTCCTGCCGAGGTGCTTCCGGTTGCCGAAGAGTGGCGCGCGAACATGATCGAGGCGGCGGCCGAGGCGTCCGAAGAGTTGATGAACAAGTACCTCGAGGAAGGTGAGCTTTCCGAGGAAGAGGTGATCACCGGCCTGCGCGCACGCACGCTTGCTTGCGAAATCCAGCCGATGCTGTGCGGCACCGCGTTCAAGAACAAGGGCGTGCAGCGCATGCTCGACGCGGTCATCCAGTATCTGCCGTCGCCGGTCGATATTCCGCCGGTGGCCGGCGTCGATGACGACGAGAAGGAAGTGGTGCGTTACGCGAAGGACGACGAGAAGTTCTCCGCGCTCGCGTTCAAGCTGATGACCGACCCCTTTGTCGGCCAGCTGACCTTCATTCGCGTCTATTCCGGCGTACTTGAGTCGGGTTCCACGGTGCTGAACTCGGTCAAGGGCAAGAAGGAGCGGATCGGTCGTCTGCTGCAGATGCACGCCAACGATCGGGAAGAGATCAAGGAAGTGCTGGCGGGTGACATCGCCGCGGCGGTCGGGCTGAAGGAGGTGACCACCGGTGAAACTCTGTGCGATCCGAGTGCTCCGGTGATCCTTGAGCGCATGGTGTTCCCCGAGCCGGTGATCCACGTCGCCGTCGAGCCGAAGACCAAGGGCGACCAGGAGAAGATGGGTATCGCGCTCGGCCGTCTGGCTGCGGAAGATCCGTCCTTCCGTGTGCGTACCGACGAGGAATCCGGTCAGACCATCATTTCGGGTATGGGCGAACTGCACCTCGAGATCATCGTCGATCGCATGAAGCGCGAGTTCAACGTTGAGGCCAACGTCGGTGCTCCGCAGGTTGCCTACCGCGAAGCGATCCGTAAAGCGGTCGAGCAGGAGGGCAAGTTTGTCAAGCAGTCCGGCGGTCGCGGCCAGTACGGTCACGTGTGGATCAAGCTCGAGCCGAACGAAACCGGCAAGGGTTACGAGTTTGTCGATGCGATCAAGGGTGGTGTCGTGCCCCGCGAGTACATCCCGGCGGTGGACAAGGGTCTGCAGGATACTCTGCCTAATGGCGTGCTCGCCGGCTTCCCGGTGGTCGATGTGAAGGTCACTCTGTTCGACGGCTCGTATCACGACGTCGATTCGAACGAAAACGCCTTCAAGATGGCGGCGTCGATGGCCTTCAAGGACGCCATGCGCAAGGCCAGTCCGGTGTTGCTGGAGCCGATGATGGCGGTCGTGGTCGAGACCCCGGAAGATTACATGGGCAACGTCATGGGGGATCTTTCCGGTCGTCGCGGCATTGTCCAGGGCATGGACGACGTGCCGGGCGGTATGAAAGAGATCAAGGCTGAAGTGCCGCTCGCCGAGATGTTCGGCTACGCTACGCAGCTGCGTTCGCTGACGCAGGGGCGTGCCACGTACTCGATGGAATTCAAGCACTATTCGGAGGCGCCGAAGAGCGTCGCCGAAGCGGTGATCAGCAATCGCAAGTAATCAATCGAAACGAAGCGAGGATTAAGCAATGGCTAAGGGTAAGTTCGAGCGGACGAAGCCGCACGTAAACGTTGGTACGATCGGTCACGTTGACCACGGCAAGACGACGCTGACGGCGGCGATCACGACGATCCTGTCGAAGAAGTTCGGCGGCG
>JAEWVQ010000363.1 GCA_023459095.1 Pseudomonadota bacterium
TGTCGAGGCCGGCGGCGTCGGTGGTGATCACGCTCTGGGCCTGCACCGGCTGCACCGCCAGCGCGAACCCGGCGGCGGCGAGGGTGGTGACGAAGGCGCGGCGGTCGAGCCGGGCGGCGGGGAGCAGGCTGTCGAATTCGGTCGTCGTGGACGGCGCGGGGGCCTTGTTCATGTTCTTTTCTCCTGGTCGGTTTTCCGGGACGGTGGCGCTGCGGTCGCCGCCGCCATGGCTGCATCCTAGCAGGCCGACCCGCGTGCGCCGCGCCCTGCGCCTGCCTGCCGAGGGCTCGAGGGCGGCGCCGGACGCGACGCGGGCGTGCGCTGCGTCACGGCACGTCGTCGCATGTGCCAGCGTTCTGCGCGACACGCTGTCTAACCGGGGCAGCGTGGAGAAAGGGGGCGCCGTACGGGGGCGCAGTCAGTGCGCAGTCAGGGCGCAGCGCTTGCCGGAATCCGCGTCGCGTGAGATTGTTGCAATGCAACATCACTCCGCTTCGATCGTCCACAGCGAGCGCCACCATGAATACCCAGAACAGGCTCAAACTTCGCAACTTCCCTTCGGCCCAGGACGAAGCCGGTGCCGCGCAGCCGGCCTCCCCCTACGATCGGCCGGGCAGCTCCTTCCGCATGGCCTTCACCGACACCGACTTTCTGCTGCGCGAGGAACTGCGCCCGGTGCGCATGCAGCTCGAACTGATGAAGCCCGAACTGGTGCAGCAGGACCAGGGCGTCGACTCCACCGTGGTCATCTTCGGCAGCGCACGCTTCAAGCCGCGCGAGGTCGCCCAGCGCATGGTCGACGAGGCGCGCGCCGCGGGCGACGCCGCGGCGCTGCGCCGCGCCGAGAAGCTGCTGGCCAACGCGCGCTATTACGACGAGGCGCGGCGGTTCGCCGAACTGGTGACGCGCGACGCGGGTGCGCTCGGCGAACCGGTGATCGTCGCCACCGGCGGCGGCCCCGGCGTCATGGAGGCGGGCAACCGCGGCGCCTTCGACGCCGGCGGGCGCAGCATGGGGATGAGCATCTACCTGCCGTTCGAGGAGGCGCCCAACCCCTACATCACGCCGGAGCTGTGCTTCCAGTTCCACTATTTCGCGATCCGCAAGATGCACTTCCTGATGCGCGCGGTGGCGCTGGTGAGCTTTCCGGGCGGCTTCGGCACGCTCGACGAGCTGTTCGAGGCGCTGACCCTGACCCAGACGCGCAAGATCCGCCGCCGCCCCATCATCCTGTTCGGCCGCGACTTCTGGCAGCGCCTGATCGATTTCGACGTGCTCGTCGACGAGGGCGTGATCAGCGCCGCCGACCTCGACCTGTTCCAGTACGTGGAGAGCGCCGAGGAAGCCTGGGAGGCGATCAAGCTCGCCTACCGCATCGACGATCCGACGCTCACCGCACGCCAGCTGCGCCCGGCCTGAGCACAGGCCCGTCGCGGCGGGTGAGCGTGCGCCGAGGGAGGCGGAGGGACGCGGGAATTTTCGCGCGCCGCGGGCGCCAAAGCCGTGGCCGGGCGAGCGGCGCAGGCCGGAGGGTGTAACATTCCGCCCAAACTTTTCCGCTGCGGCCGCGCCTTCACCGGCGTCGCCGCGGCCCACGCCAAGTCAAGCACCCCGAGCACACGCCCATGGTCCCTCATCTCACTACCGCGCTCACCGGCCCGCTGCTGGAGCTCGAAAAGCAGTTCCTCGATCGCGCCACCGAAATCGAGAAGTGGTTCCGCACCCAGTGGCAGGATCACCTGCCGCCGTTCTACGGCTCGACCGACCTGCGCAATTCCGGCTTCAAGCTCGCCCCGGTGGACATGAACCTCTTCCCCGGCGGCTTCAACAACCTCAACGACGCCTTCATGCCGTTGTGCGTGCAGGCCGCGCAGGCCGCGATCGAGCGCCTGTGCCCGGACGCCGGCAAGCTGCTGCTGGTGCCGGAGAACCACACCCGCAACCAGTTCTACCTGCAGAACGTCGCGCGTCTGGTGTCCATCCTCAAGCTCACCGGGCTGGACGTGCGCATCGGCAGCCTGCTCCCCGACATCGTCGAGCCCACCGTGCTCGAACTCGCCAACGGCGCCACGCTGACCCTCGAGCCGTTGCGCCGCAACGGCGGCCGTCTCGGCGTGGACGGCTTCGAGCCGTGCGCGGTGCTGCTCAACAACGACCTCTCCGGCGGCGTGCCCGCGGTGCTGCAGGGGCTCGAAGACCAGTGGCTGATTCCGCCGCTGCACGCCGGCTGGCACGCGCGGCGCAAGTCCAACCACGCCGCCGCCTACGACCGCGTGGTGCGCGAGTTCGCCGCCACCGTGGGGATCGATCCGTGGCGCATCAACCCCGAGTTCGGGGTCTGCGGCCAGATCAACTTCCAGGAGCGCACCGGCGAGGAATGCCTGGCGGCGCAGGTCGACCAGCTGCTCACCCGCATCCGCGCCAAATACCGCGAGTACGGCATCGGCGACGAGCCCTTCGTCGTGGTCAAAGCCGACGCCGGCACCTACGGCATGGGCGTGATGACGGTCAAGGACGCTTCCGAGGTGGTCGGCCTCAACCGCCGCCAGCGCAACAAGATGGCGGTGGTCAAGGAAGGCCTGCAGGTCCAGGAAGTCATCATCCAGGAAGGCGTGCACACCTTCGAGACCGTCGATGGCGCGGTCGCCGAGCCCGTGGTCTACATGATGGACCACTACGTGGTGGGCGGTTTCTACCGCGTGCACACCGAGCGCGCGCGCGACGAGAACCTCAACGCGCCGGGCATGCAGTTCAAGCCGCTGGCGTTCGAGACCTGCTGCTCGCTGCCGGACGACCGCCAGGGGCCCGATGCCGCGCCCAACCGCTTCTACGCCTACGGCGTGGTCGCGCGTCTGGCGCTGCTCGCCGCCTCGGTGGAAATCGAGGAAACCGAGCCGGCCGCCGACGCGGTCGCCGCCTGATCCGCCACCCCAGCCACTCTTGCCATTCCCCCTGCCGGAGCCGCCATGACCACCGGGCTGAAATTCGCCTTCATCCTCGATCCGCTCGACCAGCTCAAGCCCTACAAGGATTCGAGCGTCGCCATGATGCGTGCCGCCGCCGCGCGCGGCCACCGCGTGTGGGCGATCCGCCGCGAGGCGCTGGTGTGGAGCGAGGGCGTGGTCGCCGCGCGCTGCGTGCCGCTCACCATCGGCGCCGACGACCACCGCTGGTACGAGGCCGGCGAGGCGCAGACCCTGCCGCTGGCGGCGTTCGACGCGGTGCTGATGCGCCAGGACCCGCCCTTCGACTTCGAGTACGTCACCGCCACCTGGCTGCTCGAGCGCGCGGTGCAGGCCGGGGTGCGCGTGTTCAACGATCCGCGCGCGATCCGCGACCACTCGGAAAAGCTCGCGATCACCGAGTTTCCGCAATTCACCGCGACCACCCTGGTGGCGCGCGATCCCGCCGACCTGCAGGCCTTCATCGACGAACTCGGCGACGTCATCCTCAAGCCGCTCGACGGCATGGGCGGCAGCCAGATCTTCCGGGTCACCGCCGCCGACCCCAACCGCAACGTCATCGTCGAGACCCTGACCCACGACGGCGCGCGCACGATCATGGCGCAGCGCTACCTGCCGGCAATCGCCGAGGGCGACAAGCGCGTGCTCATCATCGGCGGCGAGGTCGTGCCGTTCGCGCTCGCGCGCATTCCCAAGGCCGGCGAGACGCGCGGCAACCTCGCCGCCGGCGGGCGCGGCGTGGCGCTGCCGATCACCGCGCGCGAACGCGAGATCGCCGAGCACCTGGCGCCGCAGCTGTGGGCGCGCGGGCTGCTCATCGTTGGCCTCGACGTGATCGGCGGCCATCTCACCGAGATCAACGTCACCAGCCCGACCTGCATGGTGGAGATCGCGCAGCAGGCCGGGTTCGACGTCGCCGCGCGGGTCATCGACAAGCTCGAAGCCGCCTGCGCCGCATGATCCTCGCCGGCTGGACGCGCGTGCGCAGCGCGCTGCTGCTCGCCGCCTGCGTCGCGCTGCTCGCCGCGTGCACGCGTGCCGAGGTGTTTCGCCAGGAGGCCTACGTGTTCGGCACCCGCGTCGATGTCGCCGTCTATGGCAGCGACCCGGCGCGCGCCGAGGTGGCGATGGCCGCGGTGCTGCGCGAGTTCGACCGCCTGCACCGCGCCTATCACGCCTGGGAGCCGTCCGAGCTGACCGCGCTGAACGCGGCGATCGCGCGCGGCGAGACGCTCGAGGTGTCGGCCGAACTCGCCGCCATGCTGCTTGACGCCCAGCGCATCGCCGCCACCGGTGACGAGCTGTTCGATCCCGCGCTCGGCGGCCTGATCGCGCTGTGGGGCTTCCACACCGACACCTTCGTGGCGCAGCGCCCCGACCCCGAGAAGCTGCGCGCGCTGCTTGCCGCAAAGCCGCGCATGGCCGACCTTGTGATCGACGGTCGGCGGGTGAGCAGCCGCAACCGCGCGGTGCAGCTCGACCTCGGCGGTTACGCCAAAGGCTATGCGCTCGACCGCGCCGCCGCCATCCTGCGCGCCGAGGGCGTGGGTGACGCGCTCATCAACATCGGCGGCAACGTCATGGCGCTGGGCAAGAAGGGCGAGCAGCCGTGGCGCATCGGCATCCAGCATCCGCGCGAGCCCGCGCCGCTGGCGACGATGCCGCTGTACGACGGCGAGGCGGTCGGCACCTCGGGCGACTACCAGCGCTATTTCGAGCTCGACGGCGAGCGCTACGCCCACCTGCTCGACCCGCGCACCGGCCAGCCCGCGCACGGCACCCAGTCGCTCACCGTGCTGGTGACGCCGCGCGCCGACGCCGGCACGCTGTCGGACGCGGCGAGCAAGCCCGCCTACCTCGCCGGCGACGCGTGGCGCGCGCAAACCCGCCGCTTCGGCATCGACCACGCCCTGCGCGTGGCCGCCGACGGCCGCATCGAGGTCACCAAGGCGCTGCGCGCGCGGCTGCAGATTCCTTCGGGGGTGGCGGTCAGCGTGGTCGATTGAGCGGGCGTGCGCCGTCCCCGCGTTCATGGCCAGTCGGCGTAGCTGCGCGCGGTGGCGTTTTCCAGTGCGGCGGGGGTGGCGAGCGCGTTGCCGCGGTAACGCGCCGGACTGAGCCCGGTGCGGATGCGGAAGAAGCGGCTGAAGTGGGTGGTGCTGCGAAAGCCGAGGTCGGCGGCGACCTGCTCGATGGTCAGCCCCGAGCGCACCAGGCGCAGCCCGGCTTCGTGTGTCAGGCGGTCGTGCACCAGATCGAGCGGCGTGCGCCGCAGCGTGCGCACGCACAGGTCGTGGAGGCGGTCGTGCGAAACCCCCATGGCCTGCGCGTAGTCGGCGATGCGCCAGTGTTCGCGGTAGTGCTGCTCGACGAGGTGACGAAAGCGCAGCAGCAGCGTGGCCTGCATGCCCTGGCCGCGCTGGGTGACGTTCTCGAAGCCGGACTGACGCCACACGTGCACCAGGATGAGCGCGACGTGCGCGCTCAGGAAGTGCCACGAGCCGCGCTCGTCGCGGCGCAGCTCGCGTTCGACCGCTGCGAACGACTGCACGACCTCGTCCACCGCCGCCGCGCTCGCGAGGTCGCTGAGCACGGTGATCCGGTCCACCAGGTAGCGCAGATGAATGGACTCCACGCCCTGGCCGATCGCGTCGCGGGCGAGGATGTCCGACACGCCCAGCACCCAGCCGCTCGCCCCGGCTTCAAGACGCAGGTAATGGTCGGGTCCCACTGGTAGCCAGGCGAGCGCCGGGGCGTTCAGCACGATCTCCTCGCTGCCGCCGCCGATGCTGGCGCCGCCGGCGGCGAGCAGCAGGGCCACGCGTTCGGTTTCGCGCGTGTCGGCGAGCAGCGGATAGCGCCGCCGCGACAGCCCCGCCTCCAGGCGCTGGACGCGGGCGTGGGTGTCGATGCCGGGGCGGTGGGGCAGGCGGTGGGCGGCTGAGCTGGGCGGCATGGCGGCGGGGCGGATGTGGCGGGAGGGCATGCGGATCACAATGCTTTCCCGAAATCATATACATGATTCCCAAAAAGATGCATTGAGTGCGCGTCCGCCCGCTCCTAGAGTGAGCATGGCGAACGGGGCGCCACGGCGCCGGCACGACCCCAGGCCGTTCGCTGTCCGTGGCGCCCTGCATCGCGCCGCGGGTCATCCACCATGGAGGAGACGGCGATGCAGCTCCATTGGCGAATGCGGATGGGGGCGTGGCTGCGCCTGCGGGCGCGGCGGCGCCATGCCCGCGCTTCGCCAGCCTCCGGCGACGGGGCAGGTGCTGAACGGCATCGTCTTCCCGACCGACGACATTCCGGTGCTGGCCGCCGCGATGTTGCACAAGGCACGCGGCGACGCGCGCCCCAAACCGGGCACAACCGAGAGGAGAAAACCATGTTTCAGACCCCCCTGTTGATCGGCAGCAAGGATATCGAGGCCACCGGCGGCAAGACCTTCGTGCGCCACAACCCGATTTCCGGCGAGCCCGCCACGTGTGCCGCGGCCGCCTCGGTGGAGGATGCGCTCGCCGCCGCCAGTGCCGCCGCAGCGGCCTTTCCAGTGTGGTCGGCGAGCGCGCCGGGCGCGCGCCGAGCGGTCCTCAACAAGGCCGCCGACCTGCTCGAGGCGCGCACCCCCGAGTTCGTTGCCGCGATGCGCGCCGAGATCGGCGCTTCCGACGTGTGGGCCGGCTTCAACTGCCATCTCGCCGCCAACATGCTGCGCGAAGCGGCGGCGATGACGACCCAGATCAACGGCGAAATCCTGCCGTCGGACAAGGCAGGCTCGTTCTCGATGGCGCTGCGTCAGCCCGCCGGCGTGGTACTCGGTATCGCGCCGTGGAACGCGCCGGTGATTCTCGGTGTGCGCGCGGTGGCGATGCCGCTGGCCTGCGGCAACACCGTGGTGCTGAAGGGGTCGGAGCTGTGCCCGATGACCCACCGCCTGATCGGTGAGGTGCTGCGCGACGCCGGTCTGCCGGCGGGGGCGATCAACGTCGTGCTCAACGACCCGGCCGACGCCGGCGCGGTGGTCAATGCACTGATCGGTTTTCCGGCGGTGCGGCGGGTGAACTTCACCGGTTCGACCCGCGTTGGCCGCCTGATCGCCGAGGAGTGCGCGCGCAAGCTCAAGCCCTGTCTGCTCGAACTCGGCGGCAAGGCGCCGCTGGTGGTGCTCGACGACGCCGATCTCGACGAGGCGGTGAAGGCCGCCGCCTTCGGCGCGTTCATGAATCAGGGTCAGATCTGCATGTCGACCGAGCGCATCATCGTCGATCGCGCGGTCGCCGACGACTTCGTCGCCCGTCTCGCGGCCAAGGCGGCAACCTTGAAGGCCGGCCTGCCAGGGGCGCCGGGCTGCGTGTTGGGCTCGATGATCGGCCAGGAGGCGGTGGATCGCGTGCAGGCGCTGATCGGCGATGCGGTCGCCAAGGGCGCGACGGTGGCGGCCGGCGGCGGCGCCGAGGGCACGATCATGCAGGCCACCGTGGTCGACCACGTGACCCCGGCGATGCGCCTCTATGGCGAGGAGTCGTTCGGTCCGGTGGCCGCGGTGATCCGCTGTGCCGGCGTGGAGGAGGCGGTGTCGCTCGCCAACGACACCGAATACGGCCTCGCCGCGGCGGTGTTCGGGCGCGACGTCAATCGTGCGATGGTGGTGGCGCGGCAGATCGAATCGGGTATCTGCCACATCAACGGCCCCACCGTGCACGACGAGGCGCAGATGCCATTCGGCGGCGTGAAGGCGAGCGGTTACGGGCGCTTCGGCGGCAAGGCGGGGATTGCCGAGTTTACCGAGCTGCGCTGGATCACGCTGCAGACCGAGCCGCAGCAGTATCCGATCTGAGCGATCTGAGCGCGCATGGCGGGGCGTGCGCCCCGCCGCGTCCTCGCCGGCCGCCTACACCCCCCACACCACCGGCACCCCTGCACGCTGCGCGGCTTCGAGCATGTCGAGCAGCGGCCAGGCGCGCTGCGCCAGGTTGACCGGGGCGGCCATGCCGGTGCGGCCGGCTTCGCGGGCGGCGGCCTCGTCCTCCTCGCCCTGCGCGGCGAGGCGCGCGCGCTCCTCGTCGATCGCCGCGCGCAGGCGGGCAATGGCGGCGGGCAGCTGTTCGACGGTGACGATGCCCTTGGCGTCGTCGGCGTCCTTGCCAAGGATGCCGAGGAGCGTCTTCGCGGGCTCGCCGAACATGATGACATCGGCGCTGGCGCCGGACTTGAACGTGATCAGCATGGTCCTGCCTCCTCAGAGTCCCTTCACCGCATAAATGCCCGGCGCGTTGCGCCAGTAGCCCTTGTAATCCATGCCGCAGCCGAACAGGAAGCGGTCGGCGATGTCCAGCCCGGTGAAGTCGGCGCGCATGCCGGGGCGCGCCTTGCGCGCGTGCACCTTGTGCACCAGCACCGCCGACAGCACTTCGCGCGCGCCCTCGGCCTTCAGGTAATCGAGGATCGCGGCCAGGGTGTGGCCTTCGTCGAGGATGTCGTCGAGCACCAGCACGGTACGCCCGCGCAGGTCCTGCGTGGGGCGCACCCGCCAGTCGAGCAAGGTGCCCTGCAGCGCGTGGCCGTAGCGGCTGGCGTGCAGGTAGGCGGTTTCGAGCGCAAACGGCAGGCGCGGCAGCAGGCGTCCGGCAAAGATCAGGCCGCCGTTCATCACCGTGTAGATCAGCGGATTGGTGTCGGCGAGGCGGGCGGTGATTTCGCCGGCCATGCGGTCGAGCGCCTGTTCGACGGCGTCGGCGTCGGCGAGGCAGTCGGCTTCTTCGCGGGCCTGGCGGATGGCGTGCAGATCGGGGGCCATGGGCGTTCTCGTGCGGAGTCGTCAAAGCCGAATTCTAGCCCGCGGCGGCGGGCACGGCCGTGTGCGGCCGGCGTGCGGTGGCGGTAGTACACTGCGGGGTTGTGCTTGCCCACTCACTTTCTCGCCCTCCATCTTTTCCGGACCTGCCCGCCATGCCCATTCACGAAATCCGCCATCCGCTCGTGCGCCACAAGATCGGCCTGATGCGCGAGGGCGACATCAGCACGAAGAAGTTCCGCGAACTCACCGCCGAACTGGCCCGCCTGCTGGCCTACGAGGCATGCAAGGACTTTCCGCTCGAGCCGGTGACCATCGCCGGCTGGGCGGGGCCGGTCGAGGTCGAGCAGATCAAGGGCAAGAAGGTCACCGTGGTGCCCATTTTGCGCGCCGGGCTGGGCATGCTCGACGGCGTGCTCGACATGATCCCGAGCGCCAAGGTGAGCGTGGTCGGCATCGCCCGCGACGAGGAGACGCTGCAGCCGGCGCCTTATTTCGAAAAGTTCGTCGGTCATCTGGGCGAGCGCATGGCGCTGATCATCGATCCCATGCTCGCCACCGGCGGCTCGATGGCGGCCACCGTGGACATGCTCAAGCGCAAGGGCTGCAGCCAGGTCCGCGCGCTGGTGCTGGTGGCGGCGCCGGAGGGTATCGCGCTGATGGCCGAGCGCCACCCCGAGGTCGATATCTACACCGCGAGCATCGACAGCCACCTCAACGAGCAGGGCTACATCATTCCGGGGCTGGGCGACGCCGGCGACAAGATCTTCGGTACCAAGCACAACTGAGGCGCGCGCGCAGCGTGCGCGCCCCGCCTTTTCCACTTCCTTCCTGCAAACAACAACCTCGAACCGCCCGCGAGGGCGGAGGAGAAGCCGCATGCGTGAAATCCCCATCCAGTCGTCGGAGCCGGTGTGGCGCCAGGCCATCGCCGGCGCGCAGATTCTGTTCGTCGCCTTCGGCGCGCTCGTGCTGGTGCCGCTGCTCACCGGGCTGAATCCGAGCATGGCGCTGCTCGGCGCCGGCGTCGGCACCCTGCTGTTCCAGTTGCTGACGCGGCGCGAGGTGCCGATCTTCCTGGGCTCCTCGTTCGCGTTCATCGCGCCCATCATCTACAGCATGGCGACCTGGGGCATGGCGGCGACGATGGGGGCGCTGGCCGCGGTCAGCCTGGCCTACTTCGCCTTCGCCGGGCTGGTGAAGGTGTACGGCGCGCAGGTCGTGCACCGGCTGATGCCGCCGGTGGTGATCGGGCCGATCATCATGGTGATCGGCCTCGCCCTGGCCGGGGTCGCGGTGAACATGGCGATGGGCAAGACCGGCGACGGCAAGGCCGAGTTGATGCCCTACAGCGACGCCCTGCTGCTCGCCGCGGTGGCGCTGGGCGCGACCATGGTGGCGGCGATCTTCGCCCGTCGCATCCTGCGCCTGGTGCCCATTCTGTTCGGGGTCGCGGTCGGTTACGCGCTCGCCGCGGTGATGGGCTGGGTCGATTTCGCCAAGGTGATGGCGGCGCCGTGGATTGCGCTCCCCGAGTTCGTCAGCCCCAGCTTCAACCTTGCCGCGATCCTCTTCATGCTGCCGGTGGCGCTGGCGCCGGCGATTGAGCACGTCGGCAACGTGGTGGCGATCGGCGGCGTGACCGGCAAGGATTACACCGAATCGCCGGGCCTGCACCGCACGCTCGCCGGCGACGGCCTCGGCGTGCTGTTCGCCGGGCTGGTCGGCGGGCCGCCGGTGACGACCTATGCCGAAGTCACCGGCGCGGTCACGCTGACGCGCAACTTCAACCCGGTGATCATGACCTGGGCGGCGATCTTCGCGATCGCGATGGCCTTCGTCGGCAAGTTCAACGCGCTGCTGCAGTCGATTCCCGCGCCGGTGATGGGCGGCATCATGATCCTGTTGTTCGGCTCGATCGCCGCGATCGGCCTGAAGACGCTGATCGCCGCGCGCACCGATCTCGACGAGCCGCGCAATCTGGTGATCGTGTCGACCGTGCTGGTGCTGGGCATCGGCGGGTTCGGCTTCACCGTGGGCAGCTTCGTGCTGCAGGGCGTGAGCCTGTGCGGCGTGTTCGCGGTGCTGCTCAATCTGGTATTGCCGAGCCGCGGCAAGGCGGATTGAACCTCCGGGGGCGGCGGACTCAGCGCCGCCCGCGCAGGCGCTCGAGCACGATGCGCAGCGCGGGGGCGAGCAGTGGCAGCAGGTTGCTCCCGGGCTTGCCGCGCAGCCGCCGCCACAGCAGCCAGCCCACCCAGCCGCGTCGGGCCAGGCGCAGCACGAGGCGGGGGCGGCTGGCGAGCAGCAGCAAGGCGCCGCCCGACAGCAGCGGTGCATGGCGGCGCGCCCAGGCGAGCTGGTTGCGCACGCTGTCGAGGGTGTCCAGTGTGGCGTCGAGGCCGGCGAGGCGGCGCATCAGATCGGCGCGCTGATGGCCGGCGTCGATCTGCAGGCGCTGCTTGCGCAGCGCGAATTCGACCAGTTTCGGGTTCATTCCTCGCGCCGCAGGGCGGCCCGGTCGCGGGCGAGTTCGGCGAGGCTGGCGGCGAACAGCCGGCTGCCGCGGCGCAGTTCGTGCGCCGCGCGGGTCGCGGTGAGCAGCGCGCCGCCGAGCAGCAACGCGGTGCCCAGTCCGAGCGCGAGCAGGCGGTGCTCCTCCCAGAACAGCACGGTGAGGAAGAGCGCCAGAAAGACCACGCCGAAGCCGAGCAGCACCGCGCACAGCACGATGTTGAACAGCAGCCCGGTGAGGCGCAGTTTTTCTTCCTGAACCTCGACCGCCAGCAGTTCGAGCCGGGTCTGCGCGGTGTGCAGCCCGGCATCGAGCCAGCCGCGCAGGCTGCCGGCGAGGCGGGGTGTGCGCGGGTCGCTCACCGGCGTGCCCGTGCGCGCTCAGCGCCGGCCGGCGAGCAGGCCGAGCAGGAAGGCAACGCCGGCGGCGACGCCGACCGCCTTCCACGGATGGTCGTGGACGTACTCGTCGGTGCTGTGCGCGACTTCCTTGGTCTTCGCGATCACCGCGGCTTCGGCGTCGGCGATGCGGACCTTGGTCGCCGCCAGGCGGTCGCCGAGGCGGTCGCGCAGCTTGCCGAGCTTCTCGTCGGCGTGGCCGGCGGTGAGCTTGAGCAGTTCTTCGGCGTCGGCGACGACCTCCTTGAGGTCGGATACGAGCTTGTCATTGGGTCGAGCGGCGCTGCTTGCCATGAGGGCCTCCTGGTGGGGTGGGCTGAAGTCTGGATGGCGACGCGGCTGCGTCATGGATTCAGGCTAATCGCTCGCCGCCGCGAAGGCAACTCGGCAGCGTGTCGGCGGTGCGCGGGGGAGGGCGGCCCGCCGCGCACGGCGCGGGTCACATCCGGCCTTCGTTGAGGTAGCGCAGATGCCAGCTGAACGCCTGGTCGAGGCGGTGCGGGGTCTGGCGGCCGGGGGCGCGTGCGAGCGCGTCGCGGTAGTAGTCCTGCAGCGCGGGGCGGAAGTTCGGGTGGGCGCAGTTGTCGATCACCACCTTGGCGCGCTGCTTGGGCGACAGCCCGCGCAGGTCGGCCAGGCCTTGCTCGGTGACCAGCACCTGGACGTCGTGCTCGGTGTGGTCGACGTGAGACACCATGGGCACGATCGCCGAGATCGCACCGCCCTTGGCTTGCGACGGGGTCATGAAGATCGACAGGTAGGCGTTGCGCGCGAAGTCGCCCGAGCCGCCGATGCCGTTCATGATCTGCGAGCCCATGATGTGGGTGGAATTGACGTTGCCGTAGATGTCGGCCTCGATCAGCCCGTTCATCGCGATCACCCCCAGGCGGCGGATGACTTCGGGGTGGTTGCTGATCTCCTGCGGGCGCAGGATGATGCGCTCGCGGTAGCGCGCGAGGTCGGCATTGAGTTCGGTGAGCGCATCCGGGCTGAGCGAGAACGCGGTGGCCGAGGCACAGGCCAGCTTGCCCGACCTGAGCATGTCGAGCATGCCGTCCTGCAGCACCTCGGTGTAGGCGGTGAGGTTCTCGAACGGGCCGTCGTTGAGCCCGGCGAGCACGGCGTTGGCGATGTTGCCCACGCCCGATTGCAGCGGCAGCAGTTCGCGCGGCAGACGGCCCTTCTTCACCTCGTGGGCGAGGAAGTCGAGGATGTGGCCGGCGATGCGCCGCGAGCTGTCGTCGGGGGCGGAGAAGGCCGAGTTGCGGTCGGGCGCATCGGTTTCGACCACGGCGATGACCTTGGCCGGATCGACACGCAGGTAGGGCTCGCCGATGCGGTCGTCGGCGCGCACCAGCGGAATCGGCTGGCGGTGCGGCGGCAGCTGGGTGCCGTAATAGACGTCGTGCATGCCTTCGAGCAGCGGGTTCTGCCAGCTGTTGACCTCGAGAATGACCTTGTCGGCCTGATCGAGCCAGGTCTTGTTGTTGCCGATCGACGACGATGGAATCAGCCGCCCGTCCTCGGTAATGCCGGTGACCTCGACCACGGCGACGTCGAGCTTGCCGAGAAAGCCGAACCACACGAACTGCGCGACGTGCGACAGATGGATGTCGATGTACTCCATTTCGCCGGCGTTGATGCGCTTGCGACACACCGGGTCGGACTGGTAGGGCAGGCGCATCTCGATGCCGTCGACGGTGGCGAGCGCGCCGTCGAGCTCGGGCGCGGTCGAGGCGCCGGTCCAGACCCCGATACGGAACTTCTCGCCCCGTTCGTTGGCGGCGACGATGCGGCGCGCGAGCGCGCCCGGCACCGTCTTCGGATAGCCTGCGCCGGTGAAGCCGCTCATGCCGACGTTGTTGCCGGAGACGATGAGCGCGGCGGCCTCGTCGGCCGACATGATCTTGCTGCGCAGGGCAGGGTTGAGAACGCGAGAGCTTGCAGACATCGATGTTTCCTGTGAGTCGTGGGCCGGACGGGCCGCGGGTGAAACGAAGCGGCGGGCGGCGGAGCCGCTGCCGCGCAGCGGACCGGTTGCCCGGCCGCGATGACCGGGCGCGCTACAGCGCCCAGTCGTAGTCGACGGTCAGCGGCGCGTGGTCGCTGAAGCGTTGCGCCTTGTACACGTGGCTGGTGCGCGCGCTGTGCGCGATCTGCGGCGTGGCGATCTGGTAGTCGATGCGCCAGCCCACGTTCTTCGCCCAGGCCTGGCCGCGGTTCGACCACCAGGTGTAGCAGTCGCCGGTGGCCTCGGGGTAGAGGCGACGATAGACATCGACCCAGCCCTGGTCGTCGAACAGCGACGACAGCCAGGCGCGCTCCTCGGGCAGGAAGCCCGAATTTTTCTGGTTGCTCTTCCAGTTCTTGAGGTCGATCTCGCGGTGGGCGATGTTCCAGTCGCCGCAGATCACCACTTCCTGACCGCTCGCGCGCAGGGCGGCGAGTCGCGGCGCAAAGCGTTCCATGAAGCTGAACTTGGCCTGCTGGCGTTCCTCCGAGCTGGAGCCCGAGGGCAGGTACAGCGAAATCACCGACAGCTTGCCGAAATCGGCCTGCAGGTAGCGGCCCTCGGCGTCGATGTCGGCAATGCCCAGGCCTTCGACGATGCGGTCGGGCGCGTGCCGGCTGTAAATGCCGACGCCGCTGTAGCCCTTCTTTTCGGCATGGTGGAACCAGCCCTGGTAGCCCGCGGGGGCGCGCATCGCATCGCTGAGGTCGCCGGCCTGCGCCTTCAGCTCCTGCAGGCACAGAATGTCGGCCTGCTGGGCGGGCAGCCAGTCGAGGAAGCCCTTGGTGGTCGCCGAGCGGATGCCGTTGAGGTTAAGGGAGATGATGCGTAACATGAGCGCTGTTTCCAGACATGCTGCGATGCAGGGTAAAACGTGGATTTTAGCCGGGATTTCATCGCGCTCGCCTGTCGCAAGGGCGTGCTGCGCTTCGGATCGTTCGTCACCAAGGCCGGGCGCAACTCGCCCTATTTCTTCAATGCCGGGCTGTTCGACGACGGCGCCTCGTTCCGCGAGCTGTGCGGTTACTACGCGCGCGCAATCCGCGCCTCGGGGGTGACCTGCGACATGCTGTTCGGCCCCGCCTACAAGGGCATCCCGCTGGTCGCGGGCACCGCGATCCGCCTGGCCGAGGAGGGTGTGGGCCTGCCCTTCGCGTTCAACCGCAAGGAGGCCAAGGACCATGGCGAGGGCGGCATGCTGATCGGCGCGCCGCTCGCCGGGCGTGTGCTGATTCTCGACGATGTCATTTCCGCGGGCACTTCGGTGCGTGAATCGGTGGACATCATCCGCGCCGCCGGGGCGACCCCGGCCGGCGTGGTGATCGCCCTCGACCGCATGGAGCGGGGCAAGGGCGAACTGTCGGCGGTGCAGGAGGTGCGCGACACCTTCGGCATTCCGGTGATCGCGGTGGCGACCCTCGACGACCTGATCGCCTACCTTGCCGACAGCCCGCAACTGGCGGCCAATCTCGATGCCGTCCAAGCCTATCGGGAGACTTATGGGATCGCGTCGGTTCGCTGAACTCCTCGTGTATTGCGCCGCGGCGCTGCTGGCGATGCCGGCGGCGGCGCAGTCCGCACCGCGCCCGATCTATTGTTGCGATAGCGCGGACGGACAGCCGGTGTGCGGCGACATCCTGCCGGATGCCTGTTACCGCCGTGCCTATCGCGTGGTCAGCCCGCAAGGCACGGTCCTGCGGCGGGTCGCCGCACCGCTCACCGCCGCCGAAATCGCCGAGCGCGATGCCGAGCAGCGCCGTCGGCGGTTCGAGGAGGCCGAGCGCGCGCGCCAGCAGCGCCTCGACCAGGCTCTGCTCGACACCTACCGCAGCCTGTCCGACCTCGACGTGCGCCGCGATCGCGAGGTCGGCGACCTCGACCGCCTGATCCGCGAACTGCGCGAGCGCGAAAGCGGCCTGATCGAACGCCAGAAGGGCCTGGTTCAGGAGCTTGCCGCGGCCAGCGATCCGGCGCTCAAGCGCCAGCTCGAAGAGAGCATCCACGACCTCGATGGCGAGATCGTCAGTCAGCGCAGCGTGATCGACGCCAAGCTGCGCGATCGCGCGGCGATTCTCGACCGTTTCGAGCAGGACCGCCGGCGCTATCTCCAGCTCACCGCGCCCGCCGCGCGCTGAGCACCAGCCAGGGGCCCGGCCCCGGAGCATGCCATGAACACCACCGCTCCCCGTGTGGTGCGGGCCGCCTGTCCGCACGACTGTCCCGATACCTGCGCGATGGAGGTGACGGTCGAAGACGGCCGCGCCACCCGCGTGCGCGGCGCCGACAGCCTGCCGTTTACCAACGGTGCGCTGTGCACCAAGGTCGCCCACTACCTCGAACGGGTGTATTCCGCGCAGCGCCTGCAGCATCCGATGAAGCGTGTCGGGCGCAAGGGCGATGGGCGCTTCGTGCGCATTTCGTGGGACGAGGCGCTCGACACCATCGCCGAGCGCTTCCGCAGCATCGCCGCCGACGATCCGCGCGCCATCCTGCCCTACAGCTACGCCGGCACCATGGGGTTGGTGCAGGGCGAGAGCCTCGATCGCCGCTTCTTCCACCGTCTCGGCGCCTCGCTGCTCGATCGCACGATTTGCGCCTCGGCTGGCGCGATGGGCTGGAAGGCGACCGTGGGGGCGTCGATCGGCACCGATCCGGAGGCGGTTGCCGATGCCAGGCTGATCCTGATCTGGGGCGGCAACCCGGTGGTGTCCAACGTGCATGGCTGGCGCTACCTGCAGGAAGCGAAGCGGCGCGGCGCGCGCCTGATCTGCATCGACCCGCGGCGCAGCGAGACCGCGGCGAAGTGCGATCTGCATCTCGCCCCCTGGCCCGGCACGGACGGTGCGCTGGCGCTGGCGATGATGCAGGTGCTGATCGCCGACGACCTTCTCGACCACGACTACATCGCCCGCCACACCTTCGGCTTCGACGCGCTCGCCGAGCGCGTGCAGGCGCATACGCCTGAGTGGGCGGCACCGCTCACCGGCCTGCCGGCGGCGACCATCCGCGCGCTCGCGCGCGAGTATGGCGAGTGTGCGCGCCGCGCGCCGACACTGATCCGCCTTAACTACGGACTCAATCGCTGTGCCGGCGGCGGCATGGCGGTGCGCAACATCGCCTGTCTGCCCGCGCTCACCGGGGCCTGGCGCCACGCCGCGGGCGGCGCGCTGCTGTCGACCTCGGGCAATTTCCCGATCGACGGGCAGGCGCTCACCCGACCCGACTTGTACCCCGATCCCGCGCGCCTGCCGCCGCGCACGATCAACATGTCGACGATCGGCGACGCGCTGCTCGAAACCCGTGACCCGCCGATCCGCGCGCTCTACGTCTACAACTCGAACCCGGTCGCGGTGGCGCCGCACAGCGCCCGGGTGCGCGCCGGCTTTGCGCGCGAGGATCTGTTCTGCGTTGTCCACGAACTGTTCCAGACCGACACCGCCGATTACGCCGACATCCTGCTGCCTGCCACCAGCCAGCTCGAGCATCGCGACATCCACACCGCCTACGGCCACCTCTATGCCGTGGCCAACACCCCGGCGATTGCGCCGCTGGGCGAGGCCAAGCCCAATACCGAGGTGTTCCGCCTGCTCGCCGCGCGCCTGGGGTTCACCGAAGCGGCGCTGTTCGAATCGGACGAGCAACTCGCGGCGGCGGCGTTCAAGCGCGGCGATCCGCGCGCCCTCGGCTTGTCGCCGGAACAACTGGCGGCGCGCGGCTGGGCGCGGCTGAACCTGCCACGGCCGTTCGTGCCGTTTGCGGCCGGCGGTTTCCGCACGCCGTCCGGCAAATGCGAGTTCTATTCGGAAGCGCTCGCCGCGCGCGGGCTCGATCCGCTGCCGGCATGGCATCCGCCGGCCGAGTCGCCGGTGAGCAATCCGGCGCTGGCCGCGCGCTATCCGCTGGCGATGATCTCGCCGCCGGCGCGTAACTTCCTCAACACCAGCTTCGCCAATCTGCCGCGCTTCGTCGACGGGGAGGGCGGGCCGAAGCTCGAGCTTCATCCCGATGACGCCGCCGCGCGCGGTATTGCCGCCGGCGACCGCGTGCGCATCCACAACGACCGCGGGGCCTTCCACGCCCGCGCGGTGGTGACCGACGGCGTGCGCGCGGGCGTCGTGGTCAGCCCTTCGGTGTGGTGGCAGAAGCTCTCCGGCGACGGCGAGAACGCCAATGCGGTGACCTCCTCCGCGCTCACCGACATGGGCGGCGGGCCGATCTTCTACGATTGCCTGGTCGAGGTCGAACGCGCATGATCGGGTTGCCGGGCGGAGCGCCGGTGGCGGGTCCGGTGTGGGGCGCGGCAGGCAAGGGGAGGGCAAGGCCATGACAGTCGAGCAGCAACTCGATGCGGTCGCCGCGCTGTTTGCCGACGCGCAGCGCATCCTCTTCATCACCGGTGCAGGAATTTCGGCCGACTCCGGGTTGCCCACCTACCGCGGCATCGGCGGCCTCTATCACGAGCGCCTGACCGAGCACGGCCTCACCATCGAGGAGGCGCTCTCCGGCCACATGATGGCGCGGCGCCCCGAGATCACCTGGAAGTACATCGCCGAAATCGAGCACACCTGCCGCGACGCCCGTCCCAACGATGCCCACCGCGCGATCGCCGCGCTCGAGCGCGAAAAGCCCGGCGCCTGGGTGCTGACGCAGAACGTCGATGGCCTGCATCGTGCCGCCGGTTCGCGCCATCTGATCGAGATCCACGGCACCGTGCATCACCTGCGCTGCACCGAATGCCCGCATCGCCGCGACGTCCCCGATTTCGACGGCCTCACGTTGCCGCCGGCCTGCCCGCTGTGCGGCGGCGTGCTGCGCCCTGACATCGTGCTGTTCGGCGAAATGCTGCCGACCCCGGCGGTCGACCGCCTCGAAGCGGTGCTCGTCGCTGGTGTCGATCTGGTGGTGTCGATCGGCACCACCAGCGTCTTTCCCTACATCGCGGGCCCGGTATGGTGGGCGCGCGAAGCGGGCGTGCCCAGCGTGGAGATCAACCCTGGCGACACCGAGGTCAGCCACCTCGTCGACCACCGCCTGCGCATCACCGCCGCGATGGCGATGCGGGAGGTTTGGCAGCGGCTGTATCCGGAGAAGCAACTGATCGCCTGAGCTCCGCCGGGCGGCGGTCTATTGGGGCTCGATGGGCGCGGACCATGCCGAGCGCGTCGAGCACCGGTGCCGGGCTGTGGCCGCAGCCGATGGGATTGAGCTCGTCGTAGGCGGGCAGGCGCGCCAGGGCGCGGGCGACCTTGTCCCTGTCCGCCGTACTCAGAAGAGGCAGATTCCCTGCACGGCTTATCGCCATCCAGGGAATCTGGATGCTGTGTTATCGGATTTTTTAAAGAAGCGACACAGATCGGGGCAGGGCAATCGCACCTTCATGTCATGAACCCGAGCAACGCAGCGCGGAAGGAGTCAGAGGTGGCGGCCAGCATCCGCTTGGTCTTGAGGCTGCCTTTCCGTGAAGTATCCAGCCGAAGGAGGTTCAT
>JAEWVQ010000364.1 GCA_023459095.1 Pseudomonadota bacterium
TGATGCAAGAGCACATGGGCATGATGCAGAACATGATGAAGATGCATCCGGCCGCCAGGCCGGCAATGCCCAACTGAGGATCGGGACGCGGAGCGGCGGTTGTCGATCGCTCCGCGTCCGCTTCACCACAAGACCAACAAAGAGACATTCCCCATGCAGAGACGACTCATCCACCTCTGTGGAGGATTGGCCGTCGCCGTGACGCTCGTGTCGGGCGTGCAGGCCGAGTCCTCCTCGCCATCGAGCCCCGCTGACCCTGCGCTCGGTGCGACCCAATCTGCGCCACCGAGTGAGCAATCCAAGCCCCAGGTCCTTCCGGTCTATCACTCGCCCCTGAACGAATATCGCCCCTACCGTGTCGACGAGCCCCTGCGCGCGTGGAAGGACGCCAACGACGAGGCCGGGCGCCTGGGCGGGCACATGGGGCACCTCGCGCCGTCTGCCGAAGGAGGCGAGCGATGAGAGCCAGTCTCCCCATCTCCTTGCTGGTTGCCACCGTGCTCACCGGGTGTGCCAGCGTTGCGATCGATGAGAACTTCGCCGAGGTCGAACGTTTTGCCCGTGACGAGGCTGGCAGCGAAGTGCGCTGGCTGCGCTCGGACGCCGAGCGCGAGGCGATGCGCAGCGAGGTCGATCGTCTGCTCGCCCAGCCGCTGGCGATCGACGATGCAGTGCGCATCGCGCTCGGCTACAGCCCTGCGTTCCAGTCCCTGCTGGCAGACGCCGCGATGGCCTCGGCGGATGCGACCGGTTCGGCCCGTATCCCCAATCCGGTGTTCACCTTCGAGCGCCTGTTCCGTTCCGGCGCCGAGGGGCGCGAACTCGACATCGGCCGTTCGCTCGGCATTTCGCTGTTCGACCTGCTGCTTCTGCCCGCGCGGCTGGAGCAGGCCGAGTTTCGCCAGCAGCAAACTCGGCTGCAGTCTTCCATTGCGCTGTTGAGCACCGTCACCGAGGTGCGCCAGGCCTGGGTCGATGCGGTCGCGGCGCGACAAATCGCCCGCTACCGCGAGGAGGTGGCCACGGCCGCCGGGACCGCTGCCGAGCTGGCGCGGCGGATGCAGGCCACGGGCAACTTCAGCCGCCTGCAGCGCGCCCGCGAGCAGGCATTGGCCGCCGAGGAGACCGCCAACCTGATCCGCGCCCGTCAGAACGCCACCGCCGCGCGCGAGGCGCTGATCCAGCGCCTGGGGCTGACGCCTGGGCAGGCGCAGGCGCTGCGCCTGCCGGATCAGCTGCCGGCCTTGCCCGAGGTGCCAATGGATGAAGCAACCGCCGGCGCGGCGCTGCTGGAGAACCGTCTCGACGTGCGCATCGCCCGCACCGACCTCGATCGGACGGCGAAGAGCCTGGGTCTCACGCGGGTGACCAGCGTGGTGAACGGCCTGCATGTGGCGGGCGTACGCAACAGCGAAACCGGTGAATCGACGCAACGTGGCTTCGAGATCGAGCTGCCGCTGCCGTTATTCGACTTCGGCGATGCGGTGCGCGCCGGCAGTGAGGCGCGCTATCTGTCGGCCTTCAACCGCACGATCGAAGTTGCCAATATCGCCAGTTCGCAGGTCCGGGTGGCCTACGAGGGTTACCGCAGTGCGTACGATCTCGCGCGCCACTACCGCAACGAGGTGGTCCCGCTCCGTCAGAACATCACCGAAGAGTCGGTGCTCCAGTACAACGGCATGCTGATCGGCGTGTTCGAGCTGCTTGCCGCTGCCCGCTCCCAATCGGCCAGCGTGGTGCAGGCGATTGAGGCCGAACGCGACTTCTGGCGTGCCGAGGCCGTGCTCAAGGCCAGCCTGCTCGGCCAGCCGGTCGTGCCGCTCACCCTTCAATCGGGCACATCGCCGGCAGAAGCCGGCGGTGGCCACTGAGCTTTCCGGAGCCGTTCATGACCACCCGACGCCGCTTTCTCGCCGGAGCGGGCCTCTTGGCCGCCGCCGGAACCGTCAACCGCGCCGCGCTCGCCGCGCTGCCCGAACCCGTGATCCAGACCAGCGCCGCGACGGCCACGCCGCTGACACCGCCCAATGGCCGCCCCTACGACCCGGTCGTCACCTTGAACGGCTGGACCGCGCCCTGGCGGATGAACCAGGGCGTGAAGGAATTCCACCTCGTCGCCGAGCCGGTCGAGCGCGAGATCGCGCCCGGCATGGTGGCGCGGCTGTGGGGCTACAACGGCCAATCGCCCGGGCCGACGATCGAGGTCGTCGAGGGCGACCGCGTGCGCATCTTCGTCACCAACCGCCTGCCCGAGCACACCACCATCCATTGGCACGGCCAGCGCCTGCCCAACGGCATGGACGGGGTCGGCGGCCTCAACCAGCCGCAGATCCCGCCCGGTAAGACCTTCGTCTACGAATTTGTCGCCCGCCGCCCCGGTACCTTCATGTACCACCCGCACGCCGACGAGATGGTGCAGATGGCGATGGGCATGATGGGCTTCTGGGTCACGCACCCGCGCGAGCCGCATCCGCATATCGCGCGCGTGGACCGCGACTTCTGCTTCCTGCTCAACGCCTACGACATCGAGCCGGGCAGCTACGTGCCCAAGATCAACACCATGCTCGACTTCAACCTGTGGACCTGGAACAGCCGCGCCTTTCCCGGCATCGACTCGCTCAACGTCAGGAAGGGCGACCGGGTACGGGTGCGGATCGGCAACCTGACCATGACCAACCACCCGATCCACATCCACGGCCACGAGTTCGAGGTCACCGGCACCGACGGCGGGCCGACGCGGCCGGAGTCGCGCTGGCCTGAAGTGACCACCGACGTCGCGGTCGGCCAGATGCGCCAGATCGAGTTCATCGCCGACGAGGAAGGCGACTGGGCGATGCACTGTCACAAGTCGCACCACACCATGAATGCGATGGGCCACGACGTGCCGACCATGATCGGCGTCGACCATCGCGGCCTGGTCGAGGACATCCAGAAGCTGGTGCCCGACTACATGCTGATGGGCGAGCGCGGCATGGCCGACATGGGCGAGATGGAGATGCCGCTGCCCGACAACACCTTGCCGATGATGACCGGGCAGGGCCCTTTCGGCGCGGTGGAGATGGGCGGCATGTTCACCGTGCTCAAGGTGCGCCGCGAGCAGAAGCCGGGCGACTACCGCGACCCGGGCTGGTTCAGGCATCCGAAGGGGACGGTGGCCTACGAGTGGACCGGCGCCGGCCTCCCTGAACCCGCTCGCAGCGACGCGGTGGGGGCCTCGAGCATGCCGCGTACAGCGGGTGGACAGCCTGTCGAGATGACGGTGCGCAAACCCACTGGCCATCGAGGTCATTGATG
>JAEWVQ010000365.1 GCA_023459095.1 Pseudomonadota bacterium
TCCTCGGTGCGCTTGTTCAGCACGATGATGCTGATGCGCCGGTTGACCGGATCGAACACATCGTTGTGATTGAGCGGAATGGTGTCGGCGAGGCCGACCACCCGCACCACCCGCGCCATCTCCAACCCGCCCGCGACCAGTTCGCGGCGCGAGGCGTTGGCGCGGTTGCTCGACAGTTCCCAGTTCGAGAAGCCGCGGTCGCCACCGGCGTACTGCGCGGCATCGGTATGGCCGGAGAGACTCACGCGATTGCCGACGTCGTTGAGCGCCCGCCCGATCGCACGCAGCAGCTCACGGGTATAGGGCTTCAACTCGGCGCTCGCCGAATCGAACATCGGCCGATTGCGCTCGTCGACAAGCTGGATGCGCAGACCTTCGGTGGTGATGTCCATCAGGATCTGGTTCTTGAACGGGCGCAGCGCCGGATTGGCTTCGATCACCGCCTCGATGCGCCCCTTCAGATCGACCAGGCGCGCGCGTTCGCGCTGCTGCTCGAGCCGGCGCGCCGCCGGATCGTCGGCCTCCTCCGCGTAGCGACCGGCCGCCGCCTGCAGGTTGATGGCCTTGCGCCCCTCGACGTCGCCGCGCTTGACCTGACCCACCGAGCGCGTCAGGTCGGCGCCGCCGCCCTTGATCACGCTCGAGCTGTCGCCGGTGCCGTCCCCGCCGTCCATCGAGATCTTCAGCGGATTCTGGAAGTACTCGGCTATACCCTCGAGATCGCCCTGCGCGGTCGAGCCGAGCAGCCACATCAGCAGGAAGAAGGCCATCATCGCGGTCATGAAGTCGGCATAGGCCAGCTTCCACGCGCCGCCATGATGACCACCGCCCTTGACGATGCGCTTGACGACGATGGGCTGCTGGGTATCGTCGCTCATCGATCAGCCCTTGCGATTCTTGATTTCTTCCTCGAGTTCGAGGAAGCCCGGGCGCTCGGTGGAATTGAGGACCTTGCGGCCGAATTCCACCGCAACCTGCGGCGCGTAACCATTCATGCTGGCGAGCAGCACGGCCTTGATGCACTGCAGGATCTTGGTGCCCTCCTCGGCCTTCTGCTCGAGCTGGGTGGCGATCGGCGACACGAAGCCGTAGGAGAGCAGGATGCCGATGAAGGTGCCGACGAGCGCGCCGCCGATCATCTTGCCCAGCACCGCCGGCGGCTGACCGACCGAGCCCATCACGTTCACCACCCCCATCACCGCGACGATGATGCCGAACGCGGGCAGCGCGTCGGCCACCTTGGCGACCGCGTGCGGCGCCTGCAGGACCTCGTGGTGGTGGGTGTCGATCTCCATGTCCATCAGGCCTTCGATCTCGAAGGCGTTGAGGTTGCCGCCTACCATCATGCGCAGGTAATCGGTGAGGAACTCCACCGCATGATGGTCGCCGAGCACCGAAGGATAGCGGCCGAAGATCGGACTCGACGCCGGGTCTTCGACATCGGCCTCGATCGACATCAAGCCCTCCTTGCGGACCTTGGCGAGGATTTCGTAGAGCAGCGCGAGCAGGTCGATGTACAGCGCCTTGTTGTAATGCGAGCCCTTGAACGCCTTGCCGAACGACTTCATCGTCGCCTTCAGCACCTTGCTGCTGTTGCCTGCGATCAGACCGCCGATCATCAGGCCGACGATCGCGAGGTACTCCATCGGCACCCACAGCGCGGCGAGGCTGCCATGCACCGCATAGGTCCCCAGCGATGCGAGAAGGATGATGACGTAGCCAAGAATCAGGAACACCAGTTACTCCGGGGGAAGTCGGCGGCGAAGCTGCGGATTGTAACGACCCTGGGCGCGAAAACTTGAACCTGCGCCTCATCAAGCGTCGCCGTCCGGAAACGGGAACGGGCCGCCCGCATTGCGGACGGCCCGTTCCCGAGGTCATGCACTGCGTGGATCAGGCCGTCGCTTCGCGGACCTTGGTCTTCTTGACTGCGGCACGCTTGGTCTTGCCGGCGCGCGACGGCATGTTGCACAGCCCGCAGACGAAATTCGCCGACGGATCGTAGGCGTGGGCCACGAAGTGGCCCTTGCAGCAGGAACACTCGGTCATCTGCAGGAGGTCGGCGTCGAAGAAGCGCACCAGTGTCCACGCGCGCGTGAGGCTGAGCACCGGTTCCATCTGCTCGGTTTCGATGTGATCCAGATAGAGGTGGTAGGCGCGGATGATCGCATCCAGCCCGGACAGCTCGGTACGCGCCTGGAAGAAGCGGTGAAAGCCCATGAACAGAGAGGAATGCACGTTCGGCTGCCAGGTCATGAACCAGTCGGTCGAGAATGGCAGCATGCCCTTGGGTGGCGACACGCCGCGCACTTCCTTGTAGATCTTGAGCAGCTTCTCGCGGCTGAGCCGGGTTTCGGCCTCGAGCATCTGCATGCGCGCGCCGAGCTGGACCATTTCCACCGCGCGGCGGATGTCCTCGGCTTCGTCGATGATCCGTTTGTTCTTCATGATTATGTCCTCAGGCCGTTTCCTCGAGCGCCTTGCCGGCGGCGATGATCGCGGCATGGAGGCTGGAGGTCGCCGGGTCGCGGCCTTCGCCGGCCATCAGGCGGGCGAGTTGTTCGTCGTCGAAACGGAAGCGCGGCATCAGCATCTGGCTGCCCGCCATGCGTACCAGCTTGGCCGCGGAGAGACCGGCGATGAGGTCGGCGACCTCGCCATTGATGCCCAGCCGGAACATCGCGGTCTCCCGGTCGCTGCGCAGCATCTGCTGGGCGAGCATCAGGTAGGCGAGGTTCAGTTCACGGATTTCGGCCTGAAAATCGGGGCGCTTCATGGATTTCTGCTCCCTTTCAGGTACAAGCACCTCGAACTTAATGCAATTTCGCGGGAGCTGCAACATTCGGAAACAGCCACGGCGCCCGCGACCCGGCGTGCTGTCGTCAAAAAACCACAGCGCCCGGCGCTGCGTCGCCCGCCCCGCGACGCTCGAACAGCGCCGGCGGTACCGGCCGGCCGTAGCGGAAACCCTGGAAGCAGTCGCACTGCTCGGCGCGCAGCATGGCCTCCTGCGCCGCGGTCTCGACGCCCTCGGCGACCGTGGTCAGGCCCAGGCTGCGCGCCATCGCGATGATGGCGCGCACGATCGCGGCACCGTCCTCGTCGGTACTGAGGTCGCGAACGAAGGATTTGTCGATCTTGATCACGTCGATCGGCAGTCGCTTGAGGTAGGAGAGCGACGAGTAGCCGGTGCCGAAATCGTCCACGGCGACCCGCAGCCCCATGTTCTTCAACGACCGCAGCATGCCCGCCGCCGACTCGACGTCGTTCATCAGCGAGCCCTCGGTGATCTCCAAGGTCAGGCAGGACGGATCGAAACCGCTGACGCGCAGGGCTTCATTGACCAGTTCCAGCAGACGGGGCTGGCCAAACTGCACCGCCGACACGTTGACCGACACCCGGAAGCGCGACCAACCCGCATCGTGCCACGCCCGCCCCTGCCGGCAGGCCTCCCGCAACACCCAGGCGCCGAGCTCGGCGATCAGCCCGGTTTCGTCGGCGATGCCGATGAAGCGGTCGGGCGCCAGCAGGCCCTGGACCGGATGCTGCCAGCGCACCAGGGCCTCGGCGCCGACCATGCGACCGTCGGCGGCGCAGATCAGCGGCTGGTAATGCAGGCGCAGTTCGCCACGCCCGACCGCATGCCGCAGGTCGGATTCGAGCGCCAGGCGCTCGGCCGAGGCGACGTTCATCGCGCGCTCGAAGCGCCGGATGGCGTTGCCGCCGTCGCGCTTGACCCGCGCCACCGCGGTCTCCGCGTTCATCTGCAGTTCGAACACGCTGTGACCGTCCTCCGGCAGCATCGCGATGCCGACGGTGGCGGTGAGAAAGAGCTCGATGTCGTCCTTGCGGAAGGGCTGTTCGAAAGCGCGCTGGATCCAGCGTGCCGTGAGTTCGACCTGGCCGGGCTCGACCACGCCGGGCAGGAACACGCCGAAACGGTCGCTGCCCAGGCGCGCGAGCACCGCATTGGGCGCCAACCCCTTGCCCAGGCGCTCGCCGATCTCGCACAGGATCGCATTGCCGGCGGCGTAGCCGAAACTGGCGTTGATGCGCATGAAACGATCGACGTCGGCGACCAGCACCGCACCGGTGGGCACCCGCCCCTGGCGCTGGCAATACTCCTGCCAGTCGGTGACCTTGGTGCAGAACAGGTGGTGATTGGGCAGCGCCGACAGCCCGTCGAAGTTCATCAGCTCGCGGATGCGGTGATGGGCGATGCGGATCTCGCGGCGCGCGGCGAGCCCGCGCAATTCGCGCTCGATCACCGGCACCAGGCGCTCGTAATCGCCCTTGACGATGAAATCGTCCACGCCGTCGTACATCGCCGACACCGCCTCGCGGTCGGAAATCTGCCCGGAGTGGATCAGGAAGGGCACGTCGCGGCCGCTGCGCTTGAGCACGTCGAGCGCGCCCAGCGCATCGAAGCCCGGCATATGGTGATCGGCGAGGATCAGGTCCCACTCGCCGCCGGCGAGCGCCGCCGCCATGTCGAGTTCGGAGTCGACCCGCCGGCACGCGGCGTCGACGCCGCGCCGCGCCAGTTCGCGCCCGAGCAGGTAGGCGTCGTCCTCGGAATCATCGACCACCAGCACGCGGACCACGGTCGCCGCGTCGTCCCTGACTTCACTCCAGTTCCAGTTCATCGGCATGATGCGGACTCAGAGCGCCTGGCTGGCGCTGGCGGCACCGAGCTGTACCGTCGCGACCTGGTTGCGCCCGCGGCGCTTGGCCAGATAGGCCCCCTGGTCGGCACGCTTGATCAGCGCGTCGATGTCGGCCATGGCGTCGTCGCGCTCGGCGACGCCGACGCTGATGGTGAGTTTCAGGGTCGCGCCTTCGGCCTCGATAGTCACCCCTTCGAGCGCCTCGCGCAGGCGCTCGGCACAGCCCAGCGCGGCATCGAGCGCGGTTTCCGGGCAGATCACGAGGAACTCGTCGCCGCCGGTGCGACAGATCACGTCCTGGCTGCGCAAGGCCTCGCGCATCACGTCCGAAGCCCGGCACAGCACCGCGTCGCCGACGTCGTGGCCACGCGTGTCGTTGATCTGCTTGAAGTTGTCGAGGTCGATGATCATGCACGACAGCGCCCGCTGGCTGCGCGTCGCCGTGCTCCACTCCTGGCCGATGCGGTCGATCGCATAACGGCGGTTGGGGAAGCCGGTGAGCGCGTCGGTCAGTGCGGCATCCTGCAGGCGGCGGTTGATGATCGCCAGTTCGGCGGCGAAATGGCGCATTTCCTCGCGCTCGCGCTCGAGCTCTTGCTGCAGGCGCAGTACCCGCAGCCCGGCGCGCAGGCGGGCACCGAGAACGTGGAAACGCAGCGGCTTGACCGCGATGTCGTCGACCCCGGCGTCCACCGCCTGCTGCAGGCGGGCATCGGCGTTGTCGCCACAGCGCGTGAGCAGCAGGATATAGACGCCGCGGCCGATCCGGGTCGCGCGCAGGGCGCGGATCGTGCGCAGCACGTCGTCGCCCGAGCGCTCCCAGTCAAGCACCATCAGATGCGGCTCCACCGCGAGCGCACGCTCCATGAGCTCGCCCGCGGCCTCCACGGCGAACGCCTCGCAGCCCTGCGCATCGAGCAGTTGCCCGATCTGGTCGCGCAGCACGGGCTCGACATCGACCACCAGCACCCGCATCGGCGACAGCGTGCCGGAGGCCGCATCGGCACTGGCGGCGTCGCCCGCCTCGTCCTGCAGCAGGGCCGAGAACGGCGGCGGCGGCGCGGCATCGAGCTCGAGCAGCACGCCCCATTCCCCCCACTCGCGGCCGACGACCTCGCACACCGCGATCAGGTCGTCGCGGCTCAGGCCGAGGCCGGCAGCGAGGCTCAGCATCGCCGGCAGCGGCTGGGCGGCGGCGGCGGCCTCGCCGGCGAGGCACAGATCGGCGATCGCCCGCGACAGCGCCAGGCACTCGGTGAGCACCGCCTCCCGGCCACCGGCCGCGAACGGCGCCCGCGCGTGCAACTCGTGGTGGAGCACCGGGCCGGTGAAGACGGCCGGCACCCCCCAGTTCGCGAGCATGGCGACGCCGAGTTCGCCGTGATCCATGGCAAATGCGCGCTGCTCCAGGTCGAGCAGGGCAAGCGCGGGGTCGGCACGCATGTCGTCGAGCACCTGCCCGTACTCGCGCGGATACACCGTGGCCAGCGCCAGTTCGCCGACCCGCGCCAGCAGACCGATGCTGAACGCCTCGTCGGCGGCCACTGCGCGGATGCGCAGGGCCAGCACCTGCATCGCCAGCGCCATGATCAGCGACGACGACCAGAACCCGCGGTAGTCGAACTGCGTGCAGCCGCCCTTGCGGTAGTGCGACAGCAGGGAGAAGCCCAGCGCCATGTTGCGCACCGCGGGCAGGCCGAGCACCATCAGCGCTTCATGCACCGATACCACCGAACGCCGCTGCGCGCCGACGATGCCGTTAGCGGCCTTGATCAGGCGGCCGACGAAGGCCGGATCGCTCTTGATCACACGCGTCAGCTCGGCCATCGAGACGTCCGGCTCCTGCGCCATGCGGATGATGGCGAGCGCCACTCCGCGTGGCGAAGGCAGGTCGCCTGACGCCTTCAACTGCTCGAAACGGCTCATGTCGATCGGATTGCGCATGGTGTGCTGTGTCGTTGTCGATGGAGAGACCGCCGGTGCCGCGCCCGTCCGCTCCGGCGGCACTGTACTACAGAGGTCCGCCGCACGCCGGCCCGACCCCGGCGGTGGCAGGCGAAGCCGATTAGAATTGCTCCGTCCCGAGCCACGGAGTCCCCATGAAGTTCTGTTCCAGTTGCGGCGCCAGCGTCGCCTTCCGCGTCCCGCCCGGCGACACCCTGCCCCGTCACGTCTGCGACCACTGCGGCACGATCCATTACCAGAACCCGAAGATCGTGGTCGGCGCCCTGCCCGAATGGGAAGGCCGCATCCTGCTGTGCCGGCGAGCCATCGAACCGCGCCTGGGCATGTGGACCCTGCCTGCCGGTTTCATGGAGAACGACGAATCCACCGCTCAGGGCGCCGCACGCGAAACCCTGGAGGAAGCCTGCGCGCGGATCGCGGTCGGCGACATGTTCACGCTGATCGATGTTCCCCACATCAGCCAGGTGCACATCGTCTATCGTGCCCGCCTGCTCGACCTCGACTTCCGCCCCGGCGACGAGTCGCTGGAGGTCGCGCTGTTCGACGAGCACGAGATTCCGTGGGACCGGATCGCCTTCCGCACCATCGCCCTCACCCTTCGCCACTATTTTGCCGACCGCCGTCGCGGGACGTGGTCGTTCCATACCGAGAGCATAGCGCCGCCGCCGTCCGCACTCCACCCCTGAGCACTGGCACCGACGCCTCGTCGCGAACGGCCGCGGCCGCCGACGCTCCAATGCTCAAGGCGCGCGCGCTGGCGCCATGCGCGATGCACTTGCGCGATGCGTCCGAGTTCTGGTCTGATTTCCATCGCACGTCGCCGCCTCGGCGGCGTGCGGTCTCGGCGACGGAGGGAGCGTGCTGAACGACAGCGCAGGACACCCACTTCAAGCGGACGGGGCGACCGCGCTCGACGACGGCCGCTACCCGTGGATACTCTCGCTCGACATGAACGGCACCCCGCACCGCTGGATTTCATGGCAGGCGGCCTGCCACTACCACGCCCGCGATCTGGTCGCCTGGAGCCTGGGCGAGCATGAATTCCACTTCTTCGGCGGCATCTGCCGCGCCACCGGGCGCCGCTCCGAAATCACCACGCACAGCATCATCGCGATCAAGGGCCGCGCGCTGCGCCCCGGCGTGCTCAACCAGGTACCGCCACTCAACAACCGCGAACTGTTCCGCCGCGACCGCCACCTGTGCGCGTACTGCGGCCACCGCCTGCCCGGCAGCCAGCTCACCCGCGACCATGTGATGCCGGTATCACGCGGTGGGCGCGACGTGTGGATGAACGTGGTCGCCGCCTGCCGCCCGTGCAACCAGCGCAAGAGCGGACGCACCCCGGAGCAGGCGCGCATGGCCCTGCTGTTCGCGCCCTACGTGCCGAACAAGGCCGAATACCTGATCCTGTGCAACCGCCACATCCTCGTCGACCAGATGGACTTCCTCACCCGCCACGTGCCGCGCCAGAGCCGGCTGCACGCCGCGGGCTGAACGCGGGCGCGGCGCCGAGCAGCGCGGCGAGATCGCGCGCGCTGCCGTTCCCCTCCGCCGCGCCGGCTGCGGACTCCGCGCTCGTACCCAGGCGGCTCTCGAGATGCGCCAGATGCGCCCCCATCAGCGCCCGCGCCCGCGCCGCATCGCCCGCGGCCATGGCGTCGATGATCGCGCTGTGCTCGTCGAGCGCGCAGCACGGCGCCTGCGCCGCGCGATGCGCGAGCATCACCAGCGGCGTACGCGCCACCAACTCCTCGACGAAAGCCTCGAGCACCGTGTTGCCCGCATGGCGGGCGAGCTGGCGGTGGAACTCCACCGCCAGGCGCAGCCCGGCGCGCACCCGCCCGGCGCGGTAGGCCGCCTGCTCGCGATCGACCAGCCGGCGCAGCGCGGCGACCGCGGCCGGGGTCTGCGCGGCGACGAATGCGTCCACGATGGCCGCCTCGATCACCCGCCGCGCGGCGAAGATGTCGCGCGCCTCGGCCACCGACGGGCGCGCCACGAACACGCCGCGATTGGGGGCATGCTCGACCAGACGGCAGGCCTCGAGGCGCGCGAGCACGGCACGGACGACCGCGCGGTTGACGCCGAAATGATCGGCCAGCGTCTGCTCCTTCAGCTGCATGCCGGGCGGCAGGCGGTGGTCGAGCACGGCCTCGCGCAAGGTGTCGAAGATGCGTTCGGCCCCGCCCCCCGCCATGCCGCCCGGCGCCGGCGGCGGCGCCATCACCGCAATAGTGTTCATGCGTCCTCCCCGGTTGACGAATCGACACCCGCCCGCCGCCCCCGCCGCATTGCCGCGGACGCGCCCCGAAACGGTGCGCCGCACCTCATTCCGCACCAATATGGAACAGAAATATCATTTCATATCAATGAATTGTAGAAACAGAATTGTTGACAATCCAGCCCCCTGAAATCTAGATTGAAACCACCCGGACCCTCGCCCTCGGAGCCCCGCATGTCCTCTTTCCGCACCGCAGACGGTGCCCCCCTCCGCGCCCTTGCCTCCCCGGAGCGGCGATGAGCACCGCCACGCTGCGCTTCCTGCTCGACGGCCGCGAGATCCGCCTCGACGGCATCGCGCCGACCACCACGGTGCTGAACTGGCTGCGCGAGGACGCCGGCCGCACCGGCACCAAGGAAGGCTGCGCCGAAGGCGATTGCGGCGCGTGCACCGTGGTCGTCGCCGAAGCCTGTGACGGCCGGCTGCGCTGGCGCGCAATCAATGCCTGCATCCGGCTGCTGCCGACCCTGCACGGCAAGGCGCTGTTCACCGTCGAGAGCCTGCGCGCCGCCGACGGCGGCCTGCACCCCGCGCAGCAGGCCCTGGTCGATTGCCATGGCTCGCAGTGCGGTTTCTGTACGCCGGGCTTCGTGATGTCGCTGTTCGGGCTCTACCAGACCGAGGCCGCGCCGGACCGCCAGCACATCGACGAGGCGCTCTCGGGCAATCTGTGCCGATGCACCGGTTACCGCCCCATCATCGACGCCGCGCACCGCATGTACGCCCTCCCCGCCGTCTGCGGCAACGCGCTGCCGCTGCCGGCGTGGCGCGACGACCGCGAAGGTGAAACCGCGCTGCTCGCAAAGCTCGTCGCGCTCGACGACGGCCGCACACTCGCGCTCGCCACCCC
>JAEWVQ010000366.1 GCA_023459095.1 Pseudomonadota bacterium
TTGGATGTGGCAAGATTTATCAGTGACAGTGAGTATATTTTGCTGGTTGATGATTTGGTTGCCACACATGGAGTTAAGGTTGATAGAACAGAGCCGCTAGCTGCAATTAGAAATATATGCGCCGGCGAGTTTAATAGAGCCAATAATATTGTTGGGGTGGGGCTAGATGATTTGCTAGAAACTCTTATTGAAGATAGAGAGAAATTGGAGAAATTTTTTATTTTGATTTGTCAGTTAAGCCCCGATCCCGATGGGGGTTTTTATCCCACGGAAGAGCCCGGTCTAGATGAGCAAAGCTCAAATATAACTTTTGATCCGTATCCGCTAAGTTTTATGTTTGGGTTTTTGATTAAGTATCATATCCTAAAATATTTTGACTCTAAGATTTTTGATTATTTAAAAGCATTGAAAATTCCGGGTGCAAAGAAACACGCTGATGAATTAAGAAAAATTTATCGCGAAGTGGCTTTGTAGCGCAAAAATTTTTTTCATAAATGGGCATGAGGGTTGCTGGAGGAAGTGGTTTTCGAGCTGAAGGTACATCATGGGCAAGCCTGAAGCTCCGAAATAGAGCACGACGAACTGGGCTCCGTAAAATGCGGAGCTAAAATCCCGTGGTTCCTTCCTGATTCGGTTCGATAAAAACTGGGCCCGGTTTGCCCGGTTTGCCGGCAGTAGCGGCAAACGTGGCCTGACGCAGGTGGACTGGATTCCTCAGAAGCCCGCTCAGATCTATCACTTCCACACCCACATCAACGGTGCGCCGGAGGAAATGACCGATGCCCAGGGGCAGGTCGCCTGGCAGGGGCGCTACGCCGCCTGGGGCAATCTGGCGCTGGAAAGCTACCCGCTCGAAGCGCCTGATCCCAAGGGGCTAGGGCTGCAACTGCTACCCCAGAACCTCCGGCTGCAGGGCCAGTACGCCGACACAGAAAGCGGGCTGCACTACAATACCTTCCGTTACTACGACCCGGACATCGGCCGCTTCACCACTCCGGACCCCATCGGGCTGGCGGGGCAGGGCCTTTGCACTCGAACAGCATAGCGGCGGGCGACATGCCATTGAAGTTACCTCATCAAAATAATCGTTCACAGTCAAACGCTTATGCATGCGTCTTGTAAACCCGTGCTGAATCTGGCCTACTCTCGTCTTTTGGACGGACGAAATGCGCCATGGACGCTTCAGCCTGATGGATTGCCTCGATGAGATCGAAGCCCAGAGCAGCCAGTAATGGCACGCTCTACGACTTCCGGGAAATGCTGGTGATCGCCATCTGCGCCAGCCTCTGTGACATGGACACCTGCGAGGACTTTGCCGTGTGGGCACAAGCGCGCGAGCCCTGGCTGAAGAAATTCCTGACTCTCAAGAATGGCACGCCGTCCTCGGCAACCTTCTACCGCCTGTTCCGGACGCTCGATCCGAAGCAGTTCGAAACCTTCTTTCGCCGCTGGGTGGGCCAGATCATTCCGGCGGCTGCAGCGCCGGGACAGATGGCGATCGATGGCAAGACGATTCGCGGTTCCGCCGATGGCGCCCGCCGACCGGCGCATATCGTCAGTGCATTCTCCACCGACCTGGGCATTGTCTTTGGTCAGGAACGCGTCGAGGAGAAGAGCAATGAGATCACCGCCATCCCGGAATTGCTCGAAGCCCTGTATGTGAAAGGCTTTCTCGTCAGTATCGACGCCATGGGCTGCCAGAAGGACATTGCCCGGAAGATCATCGACAAGGGGGGCGACTATCTGTTGATGGTCAAGGGCAACCAGCCCGGATTGCTGCAGCAGGTCAGCGACGCCTTTGTCGAGGAACAGCGCGCACAGATGTCGTGTTTCGAACACCTCGATGACCGCCATGGGCGACTGGTCAGCCAGATCACCTGGACGGCGCCAGCGCAACAGGCGGCCATTGACACCCAGGACTGGCCGAATTGCAGAACCCTCGCCATGGTCGCCTCGCTGCGTCAGGTCGGTGGTCGGTGCAGCGAACTGGAGCAGCGTTACTACCTCTCGTCGCGAGAGATGACCCCGGAGGAGATGGCCAAGGCGATTCGTGCGCACTGGGCGGTGGAGAACAAACTTCACTGGATGCTCGATGTCAATTTCGGGGAGGATGCCTGCACGGTCAAGAAAGACAATGCCCCGGAAATCCTGTCCCTGATCCGGCGGGTGGTCATCAATCTGCTCAGCCTGGATACCACGCAGCCGTCCTTCACCAAGAAGAAACTCAGCAAACGCCAGAAACGCAAGTTTGCCAACTGGGATGAGAATCTCATGCGCAGCATCTTGGGACTTCAGCCATTATGACAGGCGAGTGCAAAGGCCCTGGCGAAACAGATGGTTGATTTTTTGAATAAAACGGCCAAGAGTGGTGTGCACTATCCGTTTACGGTCGGGATGCAGGCGACGGCAGAAATCTTGCTGGGCAACCGTACCGTCGCCGAGTACTTGCTTTCCCCAGTCCAGAAAGCCTGGCATGAATCCGGGCGGGAGCGATGAGATGCGTGCACTTCCGTAGGTGCCGTGATGTTGGTTTTGGCAATGGCTCCGCGCACTTTCCAATCTTATTTGGTAACGGAATGGTAGTGGCCAGAGTCGAGGCTAGCGGCAATCTGCTGGCTGAGTTCGTACAGGGCGGCATTCATTGCGTGGATGGTGGCGCCGGTGTCGGTGTTGTTGGTGTCAATGCGGATGCGTTGTTCGTGCAGGCTGCTGGCAGTTGCGCCAGTCTGGATGTTCCACCGGGCATGTAGCCAGACTTCGTTGGCGGTGCTGGCATCGAAGCGGATGATTTCGAGATGCAGACGACGGTCGGCGGTGATGCCCGGGGGAGCGGGGAGCTGGACTACTTGTCCGGCGCCGAGCAGCTGCCCGAGGTTTTCCCCAAGCGTGCGGCGCACGCCGTCTTCGAGCGGTTCCGC
>JAEWVQ010000367.1 GCA_023459095.1 Pseudomonadota bacterium
TCCAGCTCGACGAAGGCCTCGCGGCCGCGTTGCGTGCGGTCGTCGCCGTGCCCGGCGCCGCGTCCGCCCCGCATGCGCGCGAGCCAGCCGGCGCGTGCCGCCGGCCGCCGGATGCGCAGCGGCGAGTGGTTGGCATCGACCAGGCTCTGGCCGATCAGCGACGGATCGGGATCGGCGGCGTGAGGGACGAGGCGAAGATCGGCGGCATCGCCGTGCGCGGCATAAAGGCCCCAGTGCGAGGCGGTGTAGCGGGGGGAGGTCGTCATGAAACGGGAATGGGGCGAAATTCGGAAAATTCGGAAATTAGGCTGAGGCTCGCGCCGAACGGTGTTGGCACGAATGAGCATCGGCGATGCGCCGAGCCTATTACGTCAGCCGCGGCCGGCGATATACGAATTTCGGCAATGGATTTCTACAACGGATATGCGCCGGGTGTGGGACGACGGCATTGTTGGCATTCGATCGACTAATTTTTTCTTGAATTCCGGCAATGCTTTTCCGAATTTGTGCGTTGTGGCGCCTTGCATTTTTTTGAATTCGGGTGGCACATATTTTTATTCGGTTTTTGTGGAAATGAACGCCGAAATCCAGATTTGATCTGCATGAGCCGGGTGCTAACTTTCGCTCCGTCGCAATCAGCCCATCAAGGCGTAAAACAAAATGAACGTGAAGCTCCTCAACCGTCGCGATTCCCTGTCCGGTCTGTTCTTCATCGCGTTCGGCGCGGCCGGCATCTATCTGTCCACGGCTTATCCGTTGGGGACCGCGATGCGCATGGGAGCGGGCTACTTTCCGCTGCTGCTCGGCATCGTGCTGAGCCTGATCGGAATCTGCGTGCTGGCGCGCAGTGTGCGTCTGGAGCACGAGGCCGAGAGCGAGCACGAAGGGCTGGCCTGGCGGCCGGCGGCCTTCATCGTTGCCGGGGTGGTGGCGTTCGGTCTGCTGGCGCCGAATCTGGGCCTGCTGCTGGCGATCGTGGTGCTCACCGTGCTCAGCGGTTTCGCTTGCCGCGAGGTGCAGGTGCGCGAGTTGCTGGGGCTCAGCGCGGCGCTGTCGGCCTTCGGCGTTGCGGTGTTCTCCTACGGTCTGGGTCTGCCGCTGCCGGTGCTGCCGGCCTGAACGCGGCGCTCTTGGCCCGGTTCCGCGCGGCGCGGCCGCTGCGGACCGCGGCGGCGGATGCGTTGCGCGCGGGCTGATCGCCCGCCGCATTCCTGATCCGCCGATCCGCTAATCCCTTTTTCCCTTTCGATTTTTCCGCATGCGCAGGCATGCGGACGGGCGGCGATCGCCCATCCATTTGATCGACACTCATCATGGAACTGCTTTCTCATCTGGCGATCGGCGTCGACGCGGCGCTGACCTGGACCAATCTGTTGTACTGCCTGGTCGGGGTAACGCTCGGCACCCTGGTCGGCGTGCTGCCCGGCATTGGCCCGGTGGCGACCATCGCCATGCTGCTGCCGGTGACCTACGGGCTCGATCCGGCCGCCGCGCTGATCATGCTCGCCGGCATCTATTACGGTGCGCAGTACGGCGGCTCGACCGCGGCGATCCTGGTGAATCTGCCGGGCGAATCGTCGTCGCTGGTGACCTGCCTCGACGGCCATGCGATGGCCAAGAAAGGCCGCGCCGGCGCCGCGCTTGGCATCGCCGCGATCGGTTCCTTCTTCGCCGGCACGGTGGCGACCGTGGTGGTGGCGGCCGCGGCGGCGCCGCTGGCGGCGTTCGCGCTCAAGTTCGGCCCGGCGGAGTACTTCTCGCTGATGGTGCTGGGCCTGATCGCCGCCGTGGTGCTCGCCCAGGGTGACATCTTCAAGGCGGTGGCGATGACCCTGCTCGGTCTGCTGCTCGGCCTGGTCGGGGTGGATGTCAATTCGGGCGAGGAGCGTTTCACCTTCGGCATGCCCGAACTCGCCGACGGCATCAGCTTCGTCGTCATCTCGATGGGCATCTTCGGCATCGGCGAAATCATCGCCAACCTCGAGCGCAACCAGAAACGCGAGGTGGTGATCCGCAAGGTCGGCCCGGTGCTGCCGACGCGCGAGGACTACCGGCGTTCGTGGAAGCCGGTGCTGCGCGGCTCGGTGCTCGGCACCGTGCTCGGTGTGCTGCCGGGCGGCGGCGCGATGCTGAGCTCGTTTGCCTCCTACATGGTCGAGAAGCGCCTCGCCAAGGACCGCTCCGCCTTCGGCCAGGGCGCGATCGAAGGTGTGGCCGGGCCCGAGGCAGCGAACAACGCCGGCGCGCAGACCTCGTTCATTCCGCTGCTGGTCATGGGGCTGCCGTCGAACGCGGTGATGGCGCTGATGATCGGCGCGATGATGATCCACGGCATCGTGCCCGGACCGCAGGTCATGGGCGAGCGTCCCGAGCTGTTCTGGGGGCTGATCGTCAGCATGTGGGTGGGCAACGCGCTGTTGCTGCTGCTCAACCTGCCGCTGATCGGGGTCTGGGTGCGCCTGCTGTCGGTGCCTTACCGCATGCTGTACCCGGCGATCCTGCTGTTCTGCTGCATCGGCGTGTTCAGCGTCAATAACAGCCTGTTCGACGTCTTCCTGGCGGTGGGCTTCGGCCTGCTCGGCTACCTCTTCATCAAGCTGCGCTGCGAGCCGGCGCCGTTGCTGCTCGGCTTCGTGCTCGGCCCGCTGATGGAGGAGAACCTGCGCCGCGCCATGCTGCTGTCGCGCGGCGACGCCACCGTGTTCTTCACCCGGCCGCTGAGCCTGACCCTGCTGCTGCTCGCCGTCGCGCTGATCCTGGTGATGACGCTGCCGAGCATCCGCGCCACCCGCGAAGTGGCCTTCGCTGAGGACTGAGGTGCCGCGCGCCATGCCCGTCCTCTCCCTGCCATCAACCCCATCAACCCCGGTGCGCGCCGTGGCGCGCGCAGCCATCCGCTACAGGTCCATGCAATGACGATTCACGATTTCCAGGTTCCCACCCGCGATCCCGGCGAATACCTCGCCATCCTCAACCAGCGCCGCTGGGAGAAGCTGCAGCGCCAGATCCGCTACGTGTGGAGCAACGAGGACTATTTCCGCCAGCGCTTCCTCGAAGCAGGCATCCAGTCGCCGGACGACATCCGCACGTTCGAGGACTTCCGCCGCCTGCCTGCCTTCATGGACAAGACCCGCCACCGCGAGTCGCAGGACGCCTCGCTGGCGCGCTACGGCCATCCGCTCGGCCTGCACTTGACCACCGCGCCGGAGAACGCCATCCACCTTGCCGCCACCTCGGGCACCACCGGCACGCCCACCTTCTATGTGTTCAGCCGCAAGGATCTGGACATCACCTACGAGGTGCTGGGCCGCATGTTCCGCGTCGCCGGCATCCGCCCCGGCGACACCACCTTCCACGCCTTCGGCCTGTCGCTGTGGCTCGCCGGCATCACCTATGTGCAGGCGCTGGAAGCCTATGGCGCGCGGCCGGTGGCGGTGGGCGCCGAGGGCGGCGTGCCCAAGATCCTGCGCTACATCGAGCTGACCCGGCCGCGCGTGCTGTTCGCCACGCCGTCGATGGTGAACCAGCTCATCGAGCGCGCGCCGCATGAGATCGGCAAGCCGGTCGGCGCGCTGGGCATCGAGGTCATCTACTGCTCCGGCGAGCCCGGCGCCAGCCAGCCGCTGTTTCGCCAGCGGGTGCGCGAGCATTACGGCGCCAGGGTGTTCGACGCCACCGGCGGCGCCTGGCATAACGGCACCATTACCTGCGACAGCGAGCAGGCCCACGGCATGCACTACCTGGCCGAGGACTACTGCTTCCGCTACGACCTCGTCGACCACGACACCAAGGCGCCACTGGAACTAAAGGACGGAGCGGTGGGCGAGGCCATCCACACCGCGCTGGAATACGAGGCGTCGCCGTCCTTCCGCAACGCCACCGGCGACATCCTCAAGATCCACGTCGGCGAATGCCCCGGCTGCGGCCACTTCGGCACCCGCATGGAAATCGTCGGCCGCGCCGACGACATGCTGGCGATCAAGGGCGTGAAGGTGTATCCGGCCGCGATCCAGAACGTGG
>JAEWVQ010000368.1 GCA_023459095.1 Pseudomonadota bacterium
GGGTGGGATCGGGCGCCGCGGCAGAGCGGGGCGCCGGCGCGGCGGACGCGACGGTTTGTGCAAGGGCAGACGCGGGGGCTGAATCGGGAGCGGGGGCAGGCGCGGCCGTCACCCTCGCCGGCGGCGCCTCGACCGTGACCACGGCGCCGATGCTGCGCAGCGCATCGCGGTAACGGGTGGCGTCGGCATGGCTGAGGCCGCGCTTGATCACCACCTGCGACGACCCGAACAGCTGCTCCAGGCGCTCGCCGCCGAGGCCGAACAGGCGGGCGAAGCCGGCCTTCACCTGGTCGGGCTCGAAGCCATCGACGAGCTCTCCCCTGAATACCACCGCATACGCCGCTTCCGTCATTTCCCTCCTCCCCGCACCCTGTTCGTGACACGCCATTGCGGCGCATCTTTGCCATGAATTGGCGGCGATGATATCGGCAATGACAAGCGAATCCAACCGAAAACGCTGCGCTGCAGCGCGGATGCCACCCCTGCGCCGATCTGCTACCTTTCGCCCCGCCGCGCGGCACGCCAGCCCGTCGCCCCCACCCGAAGGACGCCCCATGCAGATCGACATTCCCGCCCCCGCGCACGCGCTCGCCGCCGCCCTGCAGCAGCGCATCGACGGCAAGACCAAGCCGCTCGGCGCCCTCGGCCGCCTCGAGGCCCTGGCCCTGCAGATCGGCCTCGCCCAGGGCACCACCACGCCCGCGCTGCGCCAGCCCCAGCTCATGGTGTTCGCCGGCGACCACGGCGCGGCGCGCGCCGGGGTGTCGGCCTACCCGCAGGACGTGACCTGGCAGATGGTGGAGAACTTCCTTGCCGGCGGCGCCGCGATCAACGTGTTCTGCCGCCAGCAGGACATCGGCCTCACCGTGATCGACGCCGGGGTCAATCACGACTTCGGCCGCCGCCCCGGGCTGATCGACGCCAAGATCGCCCCCGGCACCGCCAATTACCTGGAGCGACCCGCGCTCACCGCCGCGCAGCGCGACGCCGCGCTCGCCCGCGGCCGCGAACTCGCCCACGCGCTCGCCGCCAACGGCAGCAACGTGGTCGGCTTCGGCGAGATGGGCATCGGCAACACCGCTTCGGCTTCGCTGCTCACCCACTGTCTGATCGGCGAAGCCGGCGGCGCCAGCCTCGCCGCCGTCACCGGGCGCGGCACCGGCCTCGACGACGCCGGCCTCGCGCGCAAGCGCGCCCTGCTCGAACAGGCGCTGGCGCGCGGCGGACGCCCGGCCGATCCGCTCGCCGCGCTCGCCGAATACGGCGGCCTGGAGATCGCGATGATGGCCGGCGCCATGCTCGGCGCCGCCGAACGGCGCATGCTGCTGCTGATCGACGGCTTCATCGTGACCGCGGCGCTGCTCGTCGCCCACGCCCTCGCCCCGGCGATCCTGCCCTACTGCATCTTCGCCCACCGCTCCAGGGAGCCCGGCCACGCCGTGCAGCACGCCCATTTCGGCGTCGAACCGCTGATGGAGCTCGATCTGCGCCTGGGCGAAGGCACCGGCGCCGCGCTCGCCTGGCCGCTGGTGCAGGCCGCGATCGGCTTCCTCGACGAGATGGCGAGCTTCGAATCGGCGAGCGTCAGCGGCAAGTCGGAGTAAGCGGCGGCGATGCGCGCCGGCCTCGAACTATTCTTCACCGCGCTCGGCTATTTCACCCGCCTGCCGGTGCCGGCCTGGGTGCCGTGGTCGCCGGCGCGCCTGCGCCAGGCCGCGGCCTGCCTGCCGCTGGTCGGCTGGCTGGTGGGCGCGCTCGGCGCCGCCGCCTACGGGCTGCTGGCGCTGATGCTGCCGGCGACGCTCGCGGTGATCCTGTCGATGGCGCTCACCATCCGCCTCACCGGCGCGCTCCACGAGGACGGCTGGGCCGACGCCTGCGACGGCCTCGGCGGCGGCTGGGACAAGGCGCAGGTGCTGGCGATCATGAAGGACTCGCGCATCGGCAGCTACGGCACCCTCGGCCTCTTGCTGATGCTGCTCGCCAAGGCCGCGGCGCTGGTCGAGTTGGGCGCGGGCGGCATGCCCGCGGTCGCCGCCGCGCTGCTCGCCGCCCACGCGCTGTCGCGCCTCGCCGCGGTAACGCTGATCCAGCTCCTGCCCTACGCACGCGCCGACGACAGCTCGAAGGCAGCGGCGCTCGCACAGCCGCTGGCCGCCCCCGCCTACGCCTTCGCCGCACTGTGCGGTCTCCTGCCGCTCGCCCTGCTCGCGGCCACCGCCGGCGCCCTCTCCGCAGCGCTCGCCCTGCTCGCCGCCGCCGCGCTCACCATCGGCGCCGCCCGCCTCTTCCTGCGCCGCCTCGGCGGCTACACCGGCGACCTGCTCGGCGCCACCCAGCAGGCGACCGAACTCGCCACCTACCTCGCCATCCTCGTCGCATGGAACTTCACCTGATCCGCCATCCCCGGCCGGACGTGCCGCCAGGCGTGTGCTACGGCCAGCGCGACGTCGGCATCCTCGATGCCGCCGACGAAGTGGCCGCGCGCCTGCGCCCGCTGCTGCCCGCCGCCTACGCGCTGTACGCCAGCCCGCTCGTGCGCGCGCGCCTGCTCGCCGAGGAACTGGGCACGCCACGGCTCGACGCGCGCCTGAAGGAAATCGATTTCGGCGCCTGGGAAGGCGTGCCCTACGCCGAGATCGGCCGTGCGCTCGACGACTGGGTCGCCGATCCGCTCGGCTTCCGCGCCCCCGGCGGCGAGTCGCCGCGCGAGATGGCCGCGCGCGCGCTCGCCTGGCTCGCCGAGGTG
>JAEWVQ010000369.1 GCA_023459095.1 Pseudomonadota bacterium
GTTGCGCCGCGCGACCTCACCGGCATTCTCGCCCTGCTCCAGGATGGGCAGTGGCCGCAGGGCGCAGAGGCGCTGCGCGCCTATCTGAAGCGCGAGCCCGGCAGCTCCACCGCGAAAAGCCTGCTGCAGCAGGTCGAGGCCGACCCGGTCGCGCTGCTCGGCGCCGCGCACGCCCCCTACACGGTGCGCGCCGGAGACACCTTGGGCGAGCTTGCCGGCCGTCACCTCGGCGATCCGCTCAAATTCGTCGCGCTCGCGCGCTACAACGGCATCGCCCGGCCGAAGGCGCTGCTCGCCGGGCAGACCCTGAAGATTCCCGCTGGCGACCGGTTCGCTGCGGCCGCGGCACGCGTGGATGGCGGCTCCGGCGCCGCCGGCGAGGCGCTGCCACGTCCGACCGGGGGCGCCGAGGAGCAGGCTCTGCAGCGCAGCATCGAGCACGACATCGCCCTCGGTCGCATCGATGCTGCGCTCGCCACGGTCGAGCGCGCATCGGCGGCGCGGCCGGCGGACGGCAGCTGGGAGGGCTGGCTGACCCCGCTCGCGCGCCGCGTGCGCGCGCTCCATCACCAGGAGCGCGCTGCGGTGCTGGCGGCGCAGGGGCGGCGCGAGGCCGCGTACGAGGCTTACGGCCTGGCGCTCGCCGAACTGCCCACGCTGGAACCGGCACGCGCCCAGCGCGCGGCCCTGCTGCGCAAAATGGTCGAAGCCCATCACGAGACCGCGGTGGTGCACTACCGCAACCAGCAGCTCGATGAGGCGATCGCGGAGTGGGACAAGGCGCTGCAGCTCGATCCGCGCTTCGAGCCGGCGCGTGGCTACCGCCTGCGCGCGCTCGAACTCAAGCGCCGGCTGCGCGAACTCGACGCCTCCTCCTGAGGCGGCGCCGACTCAGGGTTTGCGCTCGGCCTGTCGGCCGCGCCGCGCAGAGATGTTGCCGCGCTGCAGGCGCGCTTCGAGGGTGTCGGCCATGGTGTTGTAGGCCGCGAACAGGCGCTCGAATTCGTCGTTGCGATGCAGCCGGATGCGGGTGTCGAAGCGTCCGCGGCCGATCTGGCGCAGCGCCGTGCGCAGGATCTCGATCGGCACCACGAGGCGGCGCGACAGCACGTAGGCGCCGATGAACACGCACAGCAGGATCACCAGCATGGCCGCGGCCATGGCGAGCAGGGTGGTGCGGTTGGCGGCGTCGAGCGCGGCGGTGGACAGCCCCAGCTCGATGCGGCCGAGTTCGCGCTGCTCGTAGGCAATCGGCGCATCGAACAGGATGTAGCCGGCCTGGCCGTCGTCGGCCTCATAGACGTTGCGGGCGTCGCGCTGGAGCACGTGGCGGCTGTCGGCGGCGGGCGCGGCGGCGGTGCCGACGCGGGCCGCTTCGGTGGCGGCGACGATGCGGCCGTCGCGGTCGCTGATCGCGAGCTGGACGATGTTGTGGTTGCGTGCCATCTCGTCGACCAGCACCTGCAGTGCGATGTGATCCTTCAGCAGCAGGTCCTCGGCGCTCTCCACCGCGAGCATCTGTGCCAGGGTGAGGCCGTAGTCGTAGGCCACACCGCTCATCGCCGCGTTCTGCTTGTGATAGACGAGGCCGAGGCCGAGGCCGACGGTGAGCGCCACCAGCGCGCTCATCAGCGCAGTCCACCGCACGCGCAGCGGGACGATGCGGCGGCCGGTCCATTCGTCCTCGCGCTCGCCGAGCGCCTCATCGATGCGGCGCAGATCCTCCACCAGTTCGGCGCCGCGCTGATAGCGCGCAGCGGGGTCTTTGTCGAGCAGGGTGCGGGCGACATCGACCAGCGCTTCCGGGGTCGCCGGGTTCTGCGGGCGCAGCGGCGGCGGCGTGCCGCGCAGAATGGCGCGCAGCAGATCGGGGGTGGTGTCGGCCTCGAACGGCGGGCGGCCGGCGAGCAGCCAATACAGCAGCACGCCCAGGGCGTAGAGGTCGCTGCGGCCGTCGAGCGCCTTGCCGCGGATCTGTTCCGGTGACATGTAGTGCGGCGTGCCCGAGATCGGCGCGGCGCCGGTGGCGAGCGGCGTGCCGCGCACGCGGGCGATGCCGAAGTCCATCACCTTGATTTTGCCGCTGGGGTCGGTGACGGCGATGTTCTCGGGCTTGATGTCCTGGTGTACGACGCCGGCACGGTGGGCGTAGTCGAGCGCCTCGGCGATTTGCAGCACGATGCGGACCACGGTGCGCGGCGCGAGCGGGCCGTGCTCGGCGACGAAGGCCGCGAGGCTGGGGCCGTCGAGCAGTTCCATCGCGATGAAGGGCAGGCCGTCGGCGGCGCCGACGTCGAACACGGTGACGATCGCGGGGTGGGTCAGATTGCCCGCGGCGCGCGCCTCGGTGAGAAAGCGCAGGCGGAAGTCCTCGCTCTCGGCGAACTCGGGGCGCAGGGTCTTGATCGCCAGCGTGCGGTCTATGCTCGGATCGTGGCCGCGGTAGATGATCGCGGTGGCGCCACGGCCGATCTCCTCGTGCAAGGTGTAGCGGCCGAATGCCGGCTGCGCGGCGGCGCCGGCGTTCGCTGCCGCGTTCGCGCTCAAAGGACGAGCATGGCGGCGGCGCTGAGGCCGACCACCAGGGCGCTGGCCGCCCACACCCAGGGCGGAACCGTGCTGCGCGGAGGTTCGATCACGGCCGCGGCGTGGAACACCAGTTCGACCTTGCCGAAACGGATGCGGTCGCCGTCGGCGAGCGGCGCATCGTGCGCCTTCGCGCCATTGATGAAGGTGCCGTTGGTCGACAGCATGTTCATGACCCGGTAGTGGCCGTTGTCATGGACCACCCAGGCGTGCTGCGCCGACACGCTGCCGTGGGGCAGCACGATGTCGTTGTCCTCGCCGCGGCCGATCAGGGTCTTGCCGCGCTTGAGCACGAAACGCTGGTCGAGGAAGGGCGGGGCGGCGCCGACCAGCGCCGCGTGCTCGACATCGCCGGAGTGGTCGGCCGACGGCGAGGCGATGACCTCGTCGAGTTCGCCCGGGCGGAACAGCACCGTGCCCTGCGGGCCGGTTTGACCGGATGCCGAATCATGACGCGCCTTGACCACGCCTGCACTCCCTGTTGCTGTCTTCGGATGGCGCGGAGTATGCCCTGTCGCTCAGGCGAGGACAACGTAATTGGTGCCGTGCGGCATCGGCAGCGTGATCAGTGCAACACTCGCGGCATGGCGAGCATGAAGGGCGGAATCGTGGCGTTGAAGCGCTCGCCGTCGGCGGCTTCCATCTGGTAGCTGCCGTGCATGGTGCCGACCGCGGTCTCGAGCACGCAGCCGCTGGAATAGCGGAACGTTTCGCCGGGCGCGAGCAGCGGTTGTTCGCCGACCACGCCTTGGCCGTGCACCTCCTGCACCTTGCCGGTGCCGTCGGTGATCACCCAGTGGCGGCTGATCAGGCGTGCGGCCACGGTGCCGGTGTTGCGGATGGTGATGTGGTAGGCGAAGACGTAGTGGTCCTCGTCCTGGTTGGATTGTGCCGGGATGAACTCGGCGACGGCCTCGACTTCGATGCGGTGCATGGGGCTCTCGGGGGATGGGTCCGGCTGGCGCATTGGGGGATGGCTCCTTGGCACGACGCCGGCGGCGGCGCGGTAGCGGGGCGGGCGCGATTGCCTGCCGCGGGCGGGGGCTGAGCGGTAAAATACCACTCTTTGTCCTGTCCGGAATTCCTGCCATGTCCGTTTCTCCGCTCGTTGCCCTGTCCCCGCTCGATGGCCGTTACCACGGCAAGGTGTCGGGCCTGCGCGATCACTTCTCCGAGCACGGCCTGATTCGCAATCGGGTGCAGGTGGAGGTGGCGTGGCTCAAGGCGCTCGCCGCCGAGCCCGCGCTCGCCGAAATCGCCCCGTTCTCGGCGGCCACGATCGCCGAACTCGACGCCGTGGTGAGCGGCTTCGCCCCTGCCGACGGCGAAGCGGTGAAGGCCATCGAGGCCACCACCAACCACGACGTTAAGGCCATGGAGTACTGGCTCAAGCAGCGCCTGGGCCACAACCCCGAGGTGATGAAGGTGTCCGAGTTCATCCACTTCGCGTGCACCTCGGAAGACATCAACAACACCTCGCACGCGCTGATGCTCAAGGCCGGCCGCGATAGCGTGCTGCTGCCCGCGCTCGATGCGGTGATCGCGCGCTTCCGCGAACTGGCCCACCAGCATGCCGCGCTGCCGATGCTGTCGCGCACCCACGGCCAGCCGGCGAGCCCGACCACGCTCGGCAAGGAGATGGCGAACATCGCCGCGCGCCTGATCCGCGTGCGCGCGCAGATCGCCGGGGTCGCGCTCACCGCCAAGTTCAACGGTGCGGTGGGCAACTACAACGCCCACCTGTCGGCCTGGCCCGAGTTCGACTGGGAAGGCTTCAACCGCCGCTTCATCGAGTCGCTCGGCCTTGAGTTCAACCCCTACACCATCCAGATCGAGCCGCACGACGCGATGGCCGAGCTGTTCGACGCCATCGCGCGCATGGACACCATCCTGATCGACGCCTGCCGCGACATCTGGATGTACATCTCCTTCGGCTACTTCAAGCAGAAGCTGAAGGAAGGCGAGGTGGGCTCGTCGACGATGCCGCACAAGGTCAACCCGATCGACTTCGAGAACGCCGAAGGCAATTTCGGCATCGCCAACGCGGTGCTGCGCCACTTCTCCGAGAAGCTGCCGATCTCGCGCATGCAGCGCGACCTCACCGACTCCACGGTGCTGCGCAACATGGGCGTGGGTTTCGGCCATGCGGTGCTCGGCCTCGACAGCTGCCTGCGCGGCCTCGGCAAGCTCGAAGCCGATCCGCAGCGCCTGGCCGCCGATCTCGACGAGTGCTGGGAAGTGCTCGCCGAGCCGGTGCAGACCGTGATGCGGCGCTTCGGCATCGAGAACCCCTACGAACAGCTCAAGGCGATGACGCGCGGCAAGGGCATCACCCGCGAGGCGCTGCATGACTTCATCGCCACGCTGGCGATTCCTGCCGAGGCACGCGATCACCTGCTGGCGATGACGCCGGCGAGTTACGTGGGCAAGGCCGTCGAACTCGCACGCGCGATCTGAGAACCGTCCGGCGGCCCGTGCGGGCTGCCACCGGCGCCACCCGCGGGTGGCGCTTTTTCATTGCGCGGGGCCTGCCCCGCACGCACAGGGAGTGATCCACATGGCTTTTGCCGACAATCTGAAGCAACTTCCCGGAGTCTCGCATCTCGCCGCGCTGAACCTGATCGACACCGCCGACACGGTTGTCGCCACGATCGAGAACAAGCCCGGCCAGGCCGGCTCGCTGGCGGTGTACAACCACCTCGCCCAGCTCTACGGCGCAATCACCCCGGAGGCGGCGAAGAAGGGCATCGAAGTGTTCGCAGAGCACGGCGAGGATGCGCGCCTGAACCCCGGCAAGCACCCCAACATCGATCGCCTGCTCGGCCTCATCGAGCGTGGCGAGACCTTGCGCGTGAAGCAGGTGTTTGCGGTGTGAGGCCGCTGCCCTGAGGCGCGGGGCCGTCGTGCCGCCGGCGTGGGCCCGAACGGCGCCGCCTGCCGACGATAAAAAAAGCGCCCAGGGTCGTTCCCCGGGCGCTTTTTTCGTGAGCTGGACGCAGCGCCTTAAACCACCGCTTCTTCCTTTTCCTTCTTCGGCTTCACGAACTGCTCGCGCGACATGCCCAGCCAGATCGCCAGCGGGCTGGCGACCAGCACCGAGGAGTAGATGCCGAAGCAGATGCCGATGGTGAGCGCGATCGCGAAATAGTGCAGGGTCTCGCCGCCGAAGATCAGCATCGACAGCACCATGATCTGGGTGCTGCCGTGGGTGATGATGGTGCGCGAGATCGTGCTCGTGATCGCGTGATCGACCACTTGCTCGGTGCTGTAGTTGCGCTTCTTGCGGAAGGTCTCGCGCACGCGGTCGAACACCACCACCGACTCGTTCACCGAGTACCCCAGCACCGCCAGCGTCGCCGCCAGCACGGCGAGCGAGAACTCCCATTGGAACAGCGCGAAGAAGCCCAGGATGATGATCACGTCGTGGAGGTTGGCGATGATGGTGGCCACCCCGAGGCGCCATTCGAAGCGCAGCGCAAGATAGATCACGATGCCGATGATCACCAGCAGCAGTGCCATCGCGCCGTCGCTGGCGAGCTCCTTGCCGACCTGCGGGCCGACGAACTCCACCCGGCGCAGCTCCGGTGCCGGACCGTCCATCTTGTGCAGCGTGGCCATCACCCGGTCGGCGATGCTCTTGCTGTCGACGTCGTCGCGGTTGGGCAGGCGGATCAGCACGTCGCGCGCGCTGCCGAAGTTCTGCACCAGGATGTCGCTGTAGCCGTCGGCGGCGAGCGCGCTGCGGATCGGTTCGAGTTCGCGGGCCTCGGCATAGCTCACCTCGACCAGCGTGCCACCGGTGAATTCCACCGACAGGTGCAGGCCGCGGGTGGCAATGAAGAACACCGCGAGCAGGAAGGTGGCGAAGGAAATCACGTTGAACACCAGCGAGTGGCGCATGAACGGGATGTCTTTCTTGATGCGGAAGAATTCCATGATTGCGTTTTCCTTGTTCCGCGCTCAGTTGTTGCCCGGTTTCCAGATCTGGCCGATCGAGACGCTGTCGATCTTGCGCCGGCGGCCGTAGATGAAGTTGATCAGCATGCGCGACACCAGGATGGCGCTGAACATCGAGGTCAGGATGCCCAGGCAGTGCACCACGGCGAAGCCGCGCACCGGGCCTGAGCCGAACACCAGCAGGGCGATGCCGGCGATCAGGCTGGTGACGTTGGAGTCGAGGATGGTGCCCCAGGCGCGGTCGTAACCGGCGGCAATCGCCGCCTGCGGGCTGGCGCCGTTGCGCAGTTCCTCGCGCACGCGTTCGTTGATCAGCACGTTGGCGTCGATCGCCATGCCCAGGGTGAGCGCCATCGCCGCGATCCCGGGCAGGGTCAGCGTGGCCTGCAGCAGCGACAGCAGCGCCACCAGCAGCAGCAGGTTGGCGGCCAGCGCGATCGACGACACCAGGCCGAACAGCGCGTAGTAGGCGCACATGAACACGGCGATGGCGACGAAGCCCCACAGCGTCGAGTTGAAGCCCTTGGCGATGTTCTCGGCACCCAGGCTGGGGCCGACGGTGCGTTCCTCGATGATCTCCATCGGCGCGGCGAGCGAGCCCGCGCGCAGCAGCAGGGCAACGTCGCTCGCTTCCTGGGTGGTCATGGCGCCGGAAATCTGCACGCGGCCGCCACCGATCTCGGTGCGGATCACCGGCGCGGTGACGACCTCGCCCTTGCCCTTCTCGATGAGCAGGATGGCCATGCGCTTGCCCACGCTCTCGCGCGTGACGTCGCGGAAGATGCGCGCGCCGGCGGCGTCCAGGGTCAGATGCACGGCGGGCTCGCTGGACTGGCCGTCGAAGCCGGGCTGGGCGTCGGTGAGGCGGTCGCCGGTGAGCACGACTTGCTTCTTCACGAGCAGGGCCGAGCCGCCGCGCTCGGAGAACAGCTCGGTGCCGAAAGGCACGTTGCCGGCGAGCGCGGACTCCAGCGCGCCGGGGGTGTCGTCGACCATGCGTACTTCGAGGGTCGCGGTGCGGCCGAGGATGTCCTTGGCCTTGGCCACGTCCTGCACGCCGGGCAGCTGCACGACGATGCGCTCGGCGCCCTGCTGCTGGATCACCGGCTCGGCGACGCCGAGCTCGTTGATGCGGTTGTGCAGCGTGGTGATGTTCTGCTTGAGCGCGAAATCGCGCATGGTCTGCTGCGCCAGCGGGGTCAGCGTGGCGATCAGCTTCAGGTCGTCGGCGCCGTCGTCGCGCTCGGTGAGCTGCAGGTCGGCGGTCGAGCCTTCGATCGCGCGGCGGCCGGCGTCGCGCTGGGCGGCGTCGCGGAAGCGGATCTGCACGGCATTGCCCTCGCGGGTGATGCCGGCGTGGCGCACGTTCTTGTCGCGCATCAGGGTGCGCAGGTCGCCGGTGGTCGAGTCGAGGCGCTTGGTCAGCGCGCCCGGCATGTCCACCTGGAGCAGGAAGTGCACGCCGCCGCGCAGGTCGAGGCCGAGGTACATCGGCAGCGCATGGATCGAGGTCAGCCAGGCCGGCGACGCCGACAGCAGGTTGAGCGCGATGACGTAGGACGGGTCCTGCGGGTCGGGATTGAGCGCGCGCTCGATCGCATCCTTGGCGCGCAGCTGCAGGTCGGTGCCGGCAAAGCGCACGCGCACGCTGCCGGCGTCGGCGGTGACGCCGAGGTGGTCGATGCCCGCGGCCTTCAGCGAGTCGATGACGCGATCGGTCGTGGACGCGGCGTCGAGCTTGAGCGTGGCCTTGGCGCTCGAGACCTGCACGGCGGGGACTTCACCGTAGAAGTTCGGCAGCGTGAAGATCAGGCCCCAGAGCAGGACGAGACCGATGAGGATGTTCTTCCAGAGTGGGTAGCGATTCATCGTCGGAGAAGTGCGGGAGTGGGAGGCCGGCGGACGCCGGCGCGGGCTTCGGTGCGCGGGCGCGCAGCGGAAGGCGCCTGGCCAGGAGCAGGCCGGCAGGGCGTGCCCGCCGGCCGTGCGCGCCGGACCTTACAGGGTCTTCAGCGTGCCCTTGGGCAGCACCGTGGCCACGGCCTGCTTCTGGACGACGAGGTTCACCTTGTCGGCGACCTCGAGGTGAATGAAGTTGTCGCCGACTTCGGCCACGCGGCCGGCCACGCCGCCCTGAGTCATCACTTCGTCGCCCTTGGCCAGCGCGCCCACCATCGCCTTGTGTTCCTTGGCGCGCTTCATTTGCGGCCGGATCATCAGGAACCACAGCACGACGAACATCAGGATCAGCGGCAGCAGGCCCATCAGGCCCCCGGTGGGGTCGCCGCCGCCGGCGGCCTGGGCATAAGCGTTGGAAATCAGCACGTTGTACTCCAAGAGGTTGCGAAAACGGATAAGTATAGCAGCAGGGGCAGACGCGTCCGGCGTGCGCCCGGCATGCATCCCGGGCGCTGGCGCCACCGCCCTCAGGTGGTGCCGGTCGCGCGTTCGCTGCGAAAGCGGGCGACGTAGGCGTCGAAGCCATCGACCGCGATCGCGTCGCGCAGTTCGCCGGTCAGGGTCTGGTAGTAGCGCAGGTTGTGGACGGTGTTGAGCATGCTGCCGAGGATTTCGCCGGTGCGGTGCAGGTGGTGCAGGTAGGCGCGGCTGAAGTGGCGGCAGGTGTAGCAGTCGCACGAGGGGTCGAGCGGGCGGGTGTCGGCCTTGTGGATCGCGTTCTTGATCTTGATGTCGCCGTAGCGTGTGAACAGCCAGCCGTTCCGCGCGTTGCGCGTCGGCATCACGCAGTCGAACATGTCGATGCCGTGGGCGACGCCGGCGACGATGTCTTCCGGCGTACCCACGCCCATCAGGTAGCGCGGCTTGCCGGTGGGCAGGCGCGGCGCGGTGTGGGCGAGGATGCGCGCCATGTCGTCCTTGGGCTCGCCCACCGACAGCCCGCCGATGGCATAGCCGTGGAAGCCGATGTCCTGCAGCGCGCCCAGCGACTCGTCGCGCAGATCCTCGTACATGCCGCCCTGGACGATGCCGAAGAGGGCATTGGCGTTGTCCAGGCGGTCGAACTCGTCGCGCGAGCGCCGCGCCCAGCGCTGCGACAGCCGCATCGACTTGGCGGCTTCGTCGCGGGTGGCGGGGTAGGGCGTGCACTCGTCGAAGATCATCACGATGTCGGAGTTCAGCACGGTCTGGATCTGCATCGAGATCTCGGGCGTCAGGAACAGCTTGGCGCCGTCGATCGGGCTGGCGAACTTCACCCCTTCCTCGCTGATCTTGCGCAGCGCCCCCAGGCTGAACACCTGGAAGCCGCCGGAGTCGGTGAGGATGGGCTTGTCCCAGGCCATGAAGCGGTGCAGACCCTGGTGGGCGCTGATGACGTCGAGTCCGGGACGCAGCCACAGGTGGAAGGTGTTGCCCAGGCAGATCTGCGCGCCGATGTCGGCGAGCATGTCCGGGGTCATCGCCTTGACCGTGCCGTAGGTGCCGACCGGCATGAACACGGGGGTTTCGACGACGCCGTGGGCGAGGGTCAGGCGGCCGCGGCGGGCGTGCGCGCCGCTGGTGGCGAGGAGTTCAAATTGCATGGTGACCGGCTTCGTGCGTGCGGGTGAGGAACATCGCGTCGCCATAGCTGAAGAAGCGGTAGCGCTCGGCGATGGCGTGGGCGTAGGCGCGGCGGATGGTGTCGATGCCGGCGAAGGCGGACACCAGCATCAGCAGCGTGGATTTGGGCAGGTGGAAGTTGGTGACGAGCGCATCGACCACGCGGAAGCGGAAGCCGGGGAGGATGAAGATCTCGGTTTCGCCGCTGCCGGCGGCGAGCACGCCGTGCTGCGCGGCGGCCTCGAGCGCGCGCATGCTGGTGGTGCCGACCGCGATCACGCGGCCGCCGGCGGCGCGGGTGGCGGCGATCGCATCCACGGTGTCCTGCGGGATCACGTAGCGCTCGCGGTGCATGCGGTGCTCGGCGAGGTCGTCGACGCGCACCGGCTGGAAGGTGCCGGCGCCGACGTGCAGGGTCAGCCAGGCGCAGCGCGCGCCGCGCGCGGCGATCGCTGCGAGCACGGCGTCGTCGAAATGCAGGCCGGCGGTCGGTGCCGCGACCGACCCTGGGGTGCGTGCGAACACGGTTTGGTAGCGCTGTTCGTCGGCGTCGCCGGCGGCGCGCTCGATGTAGGGCGGCAGCGGCAGCTTGCCGTGGCGCTCGAGCAGGGCGACGAGGTCGTCGGTGTCGGGAAAGCGCAGATGGAAGAACTCGCCGACACGGCCGAGCACGGTGACGTCGAAGGCGTCGGCCAGGCGCAGTCTGCTGCCGGGCTTGGGCGACTTGCTGGCGCGCACCTGGGCGATCGCCTCGTGGGGGCCCACCGGGCGCTCGATCAGCACCTCGACCTGGCCGCCCGATTCCTTCACGCCGTGCAGGCGCGCGTGCAGCACGCGGGTGTCGTTGAACACGAGCAGGTCGCCGGGGCCGATGTATTCGGGCAGGTCGGCGAAGCGACGGTCGGCGAAGGCGTCCGCCGCGCCGCTGCCGTCGACCACCAGCAGCCGGCTGGCGCTGCGTTCGGCGAGCGGCGCCTGGGCAATCAGCTCGGGCGGCAGGAAATAATCGAAATCGTTGAGCGTCAGTGACATCTGCTTGCTGTGCATGGCGTTGTTCGGGGATAATGCGCGTCCTTCCCGTGCCGGGATGGCGGAATCGGTAGACGCAGCGGATTCAAAATCCGCCGCCGCAAGGTGTAAGGGTTCGAGTCCCTTTCCCGGCACCACCCCTCGCTGCCTGTCCTCCGTGTGACAGGCGCGCCCGATCCGGCGCGAAAGCGGCGGATTCTAGCAGCTTCCCGACCGCGCCCGCCGCCTGGCTTCAACCCCGCGCCCGGTCGCGTCTCGTACTTCCGTCATTCGCGTCGACCATCGGCGCCGCGCTGCTGATCGCGCGTACTGCCGGATGAGTCAGGCGCCGTTCGACCGAGATCGCATAGAACGACTCGGTGACTTCGCCTGCCGTGCCGAGCGCGATCAGGCCCTGCTCCTGCAGTGCGGGGGCGATCAGCGTCGAGCTCGGAAAAATTCCCGCACCGCCTTCGGCGAAGGCCTTCATCAGCGCGCTGTCGTCGAATTCGCCGACGATGCGCGGGCGCAGCTTGTGCTCTTCAAACCAGCGCAGCAGCGGGCCGCGCACCGCGGCCTCGGTGCCGGGAAGCAGCAGCGGGGCCTGGTCGAGCGCCGCCGGAAAGCCGCCCTTGAGCGTGGCGGCAAGCGTGGGCGTGGCGAAGAAGCCGATCGGCGCCTCGCCGAGGCGGTGGCTGTAGCCGCGCACGTCCATGTGCGTGGGCAGCGGGCTGTCGGCCAGCACCACGTCGAGCTTGTGGATCGCCAGTTCGCCAAGCAATTGGTTCAGCTTGTTCTCCCGGCAGACGATGCGCATCGGCTCGGCCAGCGCCATCGCCGGCGCGAGCAGCACGTAGGCGATGGCCTTGGGCACGACGTCGGCGACGCCGACCCGGAACGGCAGCAGGCGGCCGGTGGCGCGGCTGCTCAAGGCTTCTTCGAGCTCGCTGCCGAGGCGGAAGATTTCCTCTGCGTAGTCCAGCACCATGCGTCCGGTTTCGGTGAGCGCGAGCCGCCGGCCCTGGCGGCGGAACAGGGTCACGCCGAGGCTGGCCTCGAGCGCGGCGATCTGTCCGGACAGGGTCTGCGGTGCGAGGCCGGTGCGTTCGCTGGCGCGCACGATGCCGCCGGCGCGGGCCACACTCCAGAAGTGGTGCAACTGTTTGTAGTTGAGCACGGTAGGCGATACTTCGGAAAAACCGGATAAAGATTCAGTTGAACCCGGATTTTATCGAACAGTCTGAACCTTAGCATCCGCACTGCATCTCCCTCTGCAGTAGCCGGTGAATGCGCAAGACCAGCAAGACCAAGGAGACTCAGACATGCGAATCGATCTGCACTGTGACGGTATGGAAGCGGCCCCCGGCCTGCAGGACTATGTGGCGCGCCGGATGCGTTTCGCGATCGGACGCTTCCGCGACCACATCCAGTGGGCGCGCATCAAGCTCGCCGACGTCAATGGCCCGCGCGGCGGCGCGGACAAGCGCTGCGTGGTACAACTGCGGCTGCGCAATCTGCCCGACGTGGTATTCGCGATCACCCGCATCGATCTGCAGGTGGCGGTGGACGAGGCGGCCGAGCGCGTCTCGCGCGTTCTGGCGCAGCGCCTGCGGCGTCATCGGCGGGCGGACCGGCAGGGCGTGCCCGTGCTGGTCGAGATGCCGGCCTGAGTCCCCCGCAGGGCAATCTAAAACGACAGGCGGGGCCGTAGTCCCGCACATGATTTCAAGGAGGTCTATACAAATGGAAAACCGCATGAGCACCATGACCCGGTCGGAGACTTCGGTCCTGTCGACCAACAAGGTCGTCCGCAACACCTACATGCTGCTGTCGGCGACGCTGGCGTTCTCGGCACTCGTCGCCGGCGCCTCGATCGCGCTCAACCTGCCGCATCCCGGGCTGATCATCACCCTGATCGGCTATTTCGGCCTGCTCTTCCTCACCAACAAGTTCCGCAACAGCGGGCTGGGCGTGCTGTGTGTGTTCGCGCTCACCGGCTTCATGGGGCTGACCCTGGGGCCGATCGTCTCGAAGTATCTGGCGCTGCCCAACGGCCACGCGATCGTGATGCAGGCGATGGGCGGCACCGCGGCGATCTTCCTCGGCCTCTCGGCCTATGCGCTGACCACGCGCAAGGACTTCTCCTTCATGGGCGGCTTCCTGATGGTCGGCATCCTGGTGGCCTTCCTCGCCGGCCTCGGTGCGGTGTTCTTTGAGATGCCGGGGCTGTCGCTGGCGGTGTCGGCGATGTTCGTGCTGCTGATGTCGGGCCTGATCCTGTACGAGACCAGCAACATCATCCATGGGGGCGAGACCAACTACATCATGGCCACGGTGACGCTGTACGTGTCGATCTACAACCTCTTCACCAGCCTGCTGCATCTGCTGGGCGTGTTCAACAACGATTGATCCAGCGCCTGCAGGCGGCAGGACGAAAAGGGCGGCGCCGATGGCGCCGCCTTTTTTTGTCCACGCGTGGCGCAAGGGGCCGTAGCGGGCGGGGTGGCGACGCCGGGTGCATAGTCGATAAAGATTTCTGTTGTGAATGATTCAGACGTAAATCATTATTGCGCTCACACAACACGTGTCCCGGATCGGTGCGTGCTTCGTTCACGGCGCGCTCGTCGCAGGCCGCGGTGGCCGGCGTGCCGAGACCGAGGGCCGGAACTCGCCCCTTCCTCAAGGAGAATCCCCATGCTGCGCAAATTCGGAATCGGTACCCGGCTGGGTGCCGGCTTCGCTCTCGTCGTCGTCGTACTTGTGGTCGCCCTCGGCGTCGCGGTCAATCGCCTGGCGACGCTCAACGAACTCGTCAGGGAAACCGACGAAAAACTGTTTCCGCGCGTCAACTGGGCCTACGACGTGATCCGCGCGTTCGATACCACCGGCCTGTACATCCGCAATGCGCTGCTGTTCGACAGCTACGAGGTCGATCTCGCGGTGCGCGAGGTCGAGAAGGGCGTCGCTCTCGGCAGCAAGGCCACCGAGGCGACCAAGCTGCTGGAGGCGTCGTTTACCGACGCCGAAGGCCAGGCGATGATGCAGAAGATGCGCGAGGCGCGCGCGCCGTTCACCCGCGCCTTCGCCGAGTTGCGCACGATGATCGCCGAAGGCCGCAAGAACGAGGCGGTCGCGTTCACGCTGTCGGAACTGCAAACGGCGCAGCAGGGCTTCGCGCAGACCCTGCAGGCGCTCATCGATCTGCAGACCGCGCGCGTGCAGGAGGCCAGCCGCGAGGCGGCGGCGCTGTATCAGGAAACCCGGGTGATGCTCGCGATCATCGCGCTGCTTTCGGTGGCGCTCGCCGCCCTCATCGGCTGGGCGATCACGCGTAGCGTGACGCGGCCGATCGGCGAAGCGGTGGCGGTGGCCGACCGTCTCGCGCAAGGCGATTTCGCGGTGGCGATCGATACCCGCGGCCACGACGAGACCAGCCGCCTGCTCGGCGCGATGCAGACCATGGTCGGGCGCGTGGGGCGGATCATCGGCGAGGTCCGCGTCGCCGCCGACGGGCTCGGTAACGCCTCCGGCCAGGTTTCCGCGACCGCGCAGACGCTGTCGCAGGGCGCCGCCGAGCAGGCCGCGAGCGTCGAGCAGATTTCCGCGACCATGGAGCAGAACACCGCGAGCGTGCTCCAGAACACCGAGAACGCGCGCATCACCGACGGCATCGCGGCCAAGGCGGCGGGCGATGCGGTCGATGGCGGCAAGGCGGTGGGCGACACGGTGGCGGCGATGCAGTCGATCGCCGACAAGATCGGCATCATCGACGACATTGCTTATCAGACCAATCTGCTCGCCCTCAACGCCGCGATCGAGGCCGCGCGTGCGGGCGATCACGGCAAGGGCTTCGCGGTGGTCGCCGCCGAGGTGCGCAAGCTCGCCGAGCGCAGCCAGGTCGCGGCGCAGGAAATCGGTGCGCTCGCCGGCTCCAGCGTCGGGCTCGCCGACCGTGCCGGCGACCTGCTGGACGAGATCGTGCCGAGCATCCGCAAGACCTCCGCTCTGGTGCAGGAGATCGCCTCCGCGGGCAGCGACCAGGCGGCGAGCGCGGAGCAGGTGAAGAACGCGATCGAGCAGCTCTCCGGCAACACCCAGCAGAGCGCGTCGGCGTCGGAGGAACTGGCGGCGACCGCCGAGGAGATGAGCGCGCAGGCCGAGCAGTTGCGCGAACTGATGAGCTTCTTCCGTCTCGACGGTGGCGCGGCTGCTGACGCCGAGCGCGCCTCTCCGGGCAGGACGCGCGCGGCGCCATCGTCGTATGCGCCAGCGACCGCGCCGGAGTTGGCGCCGGCGAGCGGTTTCGTGCGCTTCTGAGGTCATCATGGGGGCATTGATCGAGTATCGCCGCGAGGGCCGCGCCGCGGCGCCCGGCGCAGGCATGAAGAGCGGGCAGTATCTGAGCTTTCAGCTGGGGGGCGAGGTGTACGCGATCGCCATCCTGCGCGTCAGGGAGATCATCGAGTATGGGCGGGTGACGCCGGTACCGATGATGCCGGCGTGGATGCGCGGCGTGATCAACTTGCGCGGCGCGGTGGTGCCGGTGGTCGACCTGTGCGCCCGCTTCGGCGGCGCGCCGGCGGTGGCGGGGCGCCGCGCGTGCATCGTCATCGTCGAGGCCGGGGGCGAGGAGGGCGTCGATGTGCTTGGCGTGGTCGTCGATGCGGTGCACGAGGTGGTCGATATCGACGCCGCCGCGATCGAGCCGCCGCCGGCCTTCGGCGCCGGCATGCGCGCCGATTTCATCGCCGGCATGGCCCGGATGGAGGGGCGTTTCGTGATCCTGCTCGATGTCGATCGCGTGCTGTCGGTGGGCGAATTGAGCGCGCCGGAGGGGACCGCCGGCGGCGTGGCGGGGTGATCCGCCTCAGCCGTGGGCGAGGCGGGGAGCAAGGCCACTGCGCCGGATCACCAGCTTTTCCAGCTCGGCCACGGCAAACACGAGCAGGCCGGCGGCGATCACCTTGAGCCAGTCGAGCGCCGAGAGCGCGGCCGAGCCGAAGATCGCCTGCATCGCCGGGGCGTAGGTAAATAGCAGCTGCAGCGGGATGCAGGCGGCGATCGCGAACAGCACGTAGCGGTTGCCGGTAAGCCCCTCGCGGCGGGTCACGGGGGCGAACAGGTGGCGGCTGTTGACCAGGTAGAACATCTCGCCCATGACCACCGCATTGACCGCCATTGTGCGCGCGGTGTCGAGCCCGGTGCCGCGCTCGAGCTCCCACAGGAAGAGGCCGAGCGCGCCGCTCATCATCAGCACCGATACCAGCGCCACGCGCCACAGGAAGAAGCCCGACAGCAGCGTGGCGCCAGGCGGGCGCGGCGCACGTGTCATGAGCGTGGGTTCGGCCGGCTCGAAGGCGAGCGCCAGCCCCAGCGTGCTCGAGGTCACCATGTTGATCCACAGCACCTGTGCCGGGGTGAGCGGCAGCACGAACTCGAACAGGATGGCGGCGATCACCACCAGCGCTTCGCCACCGTTGGTCGGCAGCATGAACAGGATGAACTTGCGCAGGTTGTCGTACACCGCGCGGCCTTCGCGCACGGCGGCGGCGATGGTGGCGAAATTGTCGTCGGCGAGCACGATGTCGGCGGCTTCCTTGGCCGCTTCGGTGCCCTTCAGGCCCATCGCCACGCCGACGTCGGCGCGCTTGAGCGCGGGGGCGTCGTTGACGCCGTCGCCGGTCATCGCCACCACCTGACCGTCGTCCTGCAGCGCGCGCACCAGGCGCAGTTTGTGCTCGGGGCTGGCGCGGGCGAAAACGTCGATCTCCATCGCCACGCGGCGCAGCGCGGCCTCGTCCATGAGCGCGATTTCGGCGCCGGTGAGCGCCGGTTTGCCGGCGCCGATGGCGAGTTGGGCACCGATCGCGCGCGCGGTTTCGGCATGGTCGCCGGTGATCATCTTCACCCGGATGCCGGCGCGGTGGCAGTCGCCGACCGCGGCGATGGCTTCGGTGCGCGGCGGGTCGATGATGCCGACCACGGCGAGCAGGGTGTAGCCGGCGTCGATGTCGGCAAAGCCGAGGCGCTCGCCGACGGGGGGCTTGCGCCGGCAGGCCAGGGCGAGCAGGCGCAGGCCCTGGGCCGCGGTATCGGTGGCCATGCGCCGCCAGGTGTCGGCATCGAGCGGATGCTCGCCGCCGTGCTCGAGTTGGTGGGTGCAGATTTCCAGAACGCGCTCCGGTGCGCCCTTGACGAAGATCCACGGCTGGCCGTCGCCGTCGAGGTGGGCGGTGGCCATGAAACGGTGTTCCGACTCGAAGGGGATGACGTCGGTGCGCGGCCATGCGGCGGCGCCGGCGTGGCGGTCGAAGCCGGCCTTGGCGCCGAGTACGAGCAGGGCGCCTTCGGTGGGGTCGCCCTCGACCTGCCATAGGCCATCGTCCTCGCGCAGGGCGGCGTCGTTGCACAGCACGCCGGCGCGGATCGCGAGTTCGAGGGCGGGGTAATGGCGGAGGTCGACGACGCGGCCGTCGATGCTGAAGTCGCCCACCGGCGCATAGCCCACGCCGCCGACGTCGAACACGTGGCCGGCGCAGACCACGCGCTGCACGGTCATCTCGTTGCGCGTCAGGGTGCCGGTCTTGTCCGAGCAGATCACCGTCACCGCGCCCAGGGCCTCGACCGCCGGCAGCCGGCGGACGATGGCGTGGCGCCGCGCCATGCGCTGCACGCCGAGCGCGAGGGTCACGGTGATGATCGCCGGCAACCCCTCGGGGATCGCCGAGGCGGCGAGCGCCACCACCATCATGAACATGTCCGCCGGAGCGTGGCCGCGCCACAGCGTGCCGAGCACGAAGGTGAGGGCTGCCAGCGCGAGGATGGCGAAGGCGAGCACGCGGCCGAAGCGGTCGATCTGGCGCAGCAGCGGCGTACTCTGGCTGCCGACCGCGGCGAGCAGGTCGTTGATGCGGCCGAGTTCGGTGTCGCCGGCGGTGGCGACGACGATGCCGCTGCCCTGGCCATGGACCACCAGGGTGCCGGAATAGGCCATGCCGCGGCGGTCGCCGAGCGGTGCGTCGGTGGCGACCGCGCCGCTGTCCTTGTCCACGGGGAGCGATTCGCCGGTGAGTGCGGCCTCCTCGACGCGTAGTTCGCGCACGCCCACCAGGCGCAGGTCGGCGGGCACACGGTCGCCCGAGGCGAGCAGCACGCGGTCGCCGGGGACGAGTTCGGCGGCGTCGATCTCGGTTCGTTGGCCGTTGCGCAGCACCGTCGCGCGCGGCGACAGCAGGGCGCGGATGGCGTCAAGCGCGGATTCCGCCTTGCCCTCCTGAATGAAGCCGATGAGGGCGTTGATCACCACTGCGGCGAGCAGGACGCCGGTATCGACCCAATGGCCGAGCGCGGCGGTGATCAGGGCTGCGCCCAGCATCACGTAGAGCAGGATGTTGTGGAACTGCAGCAGCAGGCGCTGCAGGGCGTTGCGGCGGCGCGGTGGGGCGAGGCGGTTGGGGCCGTGGCGGGCGAGACGGGCGGCGGCTTCGGCGGCGTCGAGGCCGCCGTCGGGGCTGTGCAGGCGGGCTGCGGTTTCGTCCGCGCTCAGCGTATGCCAGTCGGCGTTGTGGATCGACTCCGGCTGCGGGGAGGATGACATGGCGCCCACCTCATCGTGTCCGACGCCAAACTATAGTCGTTCGCCGGACGCGCCGCTGTCACCGGCGGCGCGCCGCAGCCGGGGCGCTTCAGCCCGGCGTGCCGTGGTCCGCAGCCGGCACCGGGGCCGGGGTCTCGAGATCGGGCACGCGGCTGGCGAGCACCTTGTCGATGCGCTTGCCGTCGAGGTCCACCACCTCCAGGCGCCAGTTTTCCCACACCGTGATGTCGCCGGTGTGCGGCAGGCGGCCGAGCAGCCACATCACCATGCCGGAGAGGGTGTGGTAGCGGCCCTTCTCCTCTTCGGGGACGGTCTTCAGTTCGAGGCGGTCCTTCAGCTCCGGAATCGGGATCAGGCCGTCGAGCAGCCACGAGCCGTCCTCGCGCTGCACCGCCCAGGCTTCCTCCAGGCTGTGCGGCTGGAATTCGCCGGTCACCGCTTCGAGCACGTCCTGCAGCGTGACCATGCCCTGGACTTCGCCGTACTCGTCGATGACGAACACCATGTGCGTGCTCGAGGCACGGAACTGGTCGAGCAGTTCCATGCCGGTGAGCGACTCCGGCACATACACCGGTTGCTGCAGCTGCTGGGTGAAATCGGCCTTGCCGCCCTTCAGGGTCTGGTTGAACAGCTGCTTGGACGAGATGACGCCGAGGATGTCGTCGAGTCCGCCGCGGCACACCGGGAACCGCGAGTGTTCCGATTCGGCCATGCGCGCGAGGTTTTCCTCGAGCGGCCGATTGACGTCGAGCCACACCAGATCGGAGCGCGGCACCATCAGCGAGCCGATCTGGCGGTCGTCGAGGCGAAACACGTTGCGCACCATCTCATGCTCGTTCTTCTCGATGATGCCGGCCTCCGAGCCTTCCTCGAGCAAGGCGTGGATCTCTTCCTCGGTCACCCCGGGGGCGCCTTGGTCGCGCTGGCCGAGCACGCGCAGCAGCAGCGCGGTGGACCAGGTCAGCGTGCGTACGAAGGGGCGCGAGGCAATGGCCAGCGCGTTCATCGGCCGTGCGACGAGGCGGGCGATGTGCTCGGGGTTGATCTGGCCGATGCGCTTGGGCACCAGTTCGCCGACCACGATGGAAACGTAGGTGATCACCACCACCACCAGCACGGTGGCGCCGATCTCGCTCGGGCGCTGCGCCACGCCCAGAGTCTGCAGCCAGTCGGCGAGCGGCCCGGCGAGCGCGGCCTCGCCGACGATGCCGTTGAGGATACCGATCGAGGTGATGCCGATCTGGATGGTCGACAGGAAGCGGGTCGGCTCCTCGCCGAGCTTGATCGCCACCGCGGCGGCGCTGTCGCCCTCTTCGGCGAGGCGCGCGAGGCGTGCGCGGCGTGCGGTGACGAGGGCGATCTCCGACATGGCGAAGACGCCGTTGAGCAGGATGAGGACGATGAGAAAGACGATTTCCATGGGCGTGTTCAGAGGCCGGACAGGGGCGAGCGCAGCGCGACCGCGGCACGGTGGCTGGCAAGGGCCGCGGGGTAGCGGCAGACGGATGAATTGGCGTGGTGAGGGGGCGCAGGGGAAAGCGACCGCCGCGGACGGCTGGACGTCACTGCAGGCGGAGGCGAGCGGCGCGGCACGATCGGGCCCGCGCTGGGCATGGCGCGCGCGGACGGAGCGATCGGCAGAAAGTGCAACGGTGGTCGGGAACTACCCATAAAGCGGGGCTCTGGAGTGCCCCGCATGACCTTTCATCTGTTTCGACGAATGCAATCATGCACGATTCCTGCCAGCGTGTCATGCGTGCAGCACTCGCCGGCGCCGCACCCTTGCTTGATCTTCAAGCCCGCGCGCTTGGGCCGTCGCGGATCAAGGGGGTGTCGCTTTTCGCCGCCGCATCGCGATCACCGCAGGCCCCTCGCTTGGCCGGATTTTCCGGTGCTTCGGGCGAAGGGGCAGGATGTGTGCGGACTCGGCGTTTGCGGCCTATGTCCTTTCGGATTAGGCCGTTCTGGTTTTTTGCGCGGAGAGATCGAGGGCATTGCGAGGGCATCGATCGGGACATGCTGGAGGTGGGCGGCGTTCGCCGGGGTGGCGATACCGTTCAGCCTCGGTGCGTGCTGCGGTACGGCATCGTCGGCGCGATCGTGCTCGGCACGGCGATGATCCTCGCCGTGCCGGTGGGGGCGAGCCTGCGCCACCGTGCGCGCCAGGCCGCCGCTGCCACGTGCTTGGGCGGGCGGCGGCTTTGCCGGCGCAGGCGTTATACAATGGCGTGTTTTTTTCACTGGGAACGGTCGGATGAAGACCACCTTTCTGGATTTCGAACAGCCGATCGCCGAGCTCGAAGGCAAGATCGAACAGCTGCGCTTCGTGCAGGATGATTCGGCGGTCGACATCTCCGAAGAGATCGCGCGTCTGGAGGCCAAGAGCCAGGCGCTGACCAAGGACCTCTACGCCAAGCTCACGCCGTGGCAGATCGCCCAGGTGGCGCGCCATCCGCAGCGCCCCTACACGCTCGATTACGCCCAACACATCTTCACCGACTTTCAGGAGCTGCACGGCGACCGCGCCTACGCCGACGACAAGGCGATCGTCGGCGGGCTGGCGCGCTTCAACGGCCAGAGCTGCGTCGTCATCGGCCACCAGAAGGGCCGCGACACCAAGGAGAAGATCGCGCGCAACTTCGGCATGCCGCGCCCCGAGGGCTATCGCAAGGCGATGCGGCTGATGAAGCTGGCCGAAAAGTTCGGCCTGCCGGTGTTCACCTTCGTCGATACCCCGGGTGCCTATCCCGGCATCGGCGCCGAGGAGCGCGGCCAGTCCGAGGCCATCGGCCACAATCTCTACGTGATGGCCGAGCTCAAGGTGCCGCTGATCTGCACCGTGATCGGTGAGGGCGGCTCCGGCGGCGCGCTGGCGATCGCGGTCGGCGACCAGGTGATGATGCTGCAGTACTCGACCTATTCGGTGATCTCGCCCGAAGGCTGCGCCTCCATCCTGTGGAAGAGCGCGGAGAAGGCTTCCGAGGCGGCCGAGACCATGGGTATCACCGCGGCGCGCCTGAAGTCGCTGGGGCTGATCGACAAGATCGTCAATGAGCCGGTGGGCGGCGCTCACCGCGATCATCGCGCGATGGCGCAGAGCCTAAAGCGCGCGCTGTCCGACGCGCTGCGCCAGGTCGACACGCTGTCGCCCGCCGAACTGATCGAGCAGCGCATGGAGAAGCTCATGAGTTACGGCCGCTTCAAGGAACAGGCCGCCTGAACGGCAGGGCGGCGGATGGCCGCCGCCCGCGCGCGATGTCCGCGGCGCCGTCCTTTTCTTTTGCCCCGGTCGATGTGCCCGGCGCCGTTGCCGCGGTACTGCGCGCGGCCGGGGTGCGCCCCGGCGAGCGGCTGTGCTGCGCGCTCTCCGGAGGCGTCGACTCCACGGTGTTGTTGCATGCGCTCGCCGCGCTGCGTGCGCGCTTTGGCTACACGCTGAGCGCGGTTCATGTCCATCACGGACTCAGTCCCCAGGCCGATGCCTGGGCCGAATTCTGCGCCCGGCTGTGTTCCGCCCTCGACGTCGGCCTGCGCTGCGTGCGCGTCGCGGTGCCGGCCGACGATCCCGCAGGGCCGGAGGCGGCGGCACGGCGCGTGCGCCACGCCGCGCTGGCGGCGCAGGCCTGCGACCGCCTGGTGTTCGGCCACCACCGCGACGATCAGGCCGAAACCGTACTGTTCCGGCTGCTGCGCGGCGCCGGCGTGCGCGGCGCGGCGGCGATGGCGGCGATCGAGCCCGGGCGGCTGCGCCCGCTGCTCGCCCTCGGCCGTGCCGATCTGCTGGCCTGGGCGCGTGCTCAGGGTCTGGCCTGGGTCGAGGACGAGAGCAATGCCGATTGTCGCTACGCGCGCAATGCCTTGCGTCACCGCGTGCTGCCTGCGATCGAGGCCGAGTTTCCGGCCGCGGCGGCGGCGCTCGCGCGCGCTGCCGATCATTTTCGCGAGGCCGACGCCCTGCTCGGCGAACTGGCTGCGCTCGACGAGCACGCCTGCGGCGGCGTGTTGCTCGCACGCGATGCGCTGCTCGCGCTGAGCGACGCACGCATCGCCAATCTGCTGCGCTGGCAGGTGCGGCGCATGGGGGCGGCGGCGCCGTCGCGCGCGCGCCTGGTCGAAGCCTTGCGCCAGCTGCGTAGCGCCGATCCGCAGTGGCCGCTCTATCTGGAGCTGGGCGAGGTCGCGTGCGCGGTGTATCGCGGCCGGGTGTGGCTGGAGTCGCCGGCCGCCGGCGACGTGGTGGCCTGCGACTGGCGCGGCGAGTGCGAGCTGCCGTGGGCGGGCGGGACGGTGCGTTTCGTGGACCGCGTGGGGGGGGGCATCGCCCGTGCGCGGCTGGAAGAGGCCGTCCGGGTGCGGTTGGTGACGCGCAGTCCGGGGTTGCGCCTGCGTCTGGATGCGCGGCGACCGTCGCGCGGCTTCAAGAATCTGTGCCAGGAGGCGGGGGTGCCGGCCTGGTTGCGCGCGCGCCTGCCGGTGCTGGAGATCGACGGCGTCGCGGCGTGGATAGGCGGCATCGGCGTGGCCGCGGCGTTCGCCTGCGGCGCCAACGAAGCGGGGATCGAGCCGGAATGGATGGCGGCGGGGCCGGCCATCGGCGGCTGAGCGGACCGCGCCTCAGCCGCGCAGCGTGGTGAGCATCTGCGCGAGCTCCACCGCCGAGCGCACCTGCATCTTGTCGAACACCCGCGAGCGGTGGGCCTCGACGGTGCGCATCGAGATCGCGAGCTCGTCGGCGATGACCTTGTTGTACTTGCCTTCGAGGATCAGGTCCATGACCTCGCGCTCGCGCACGGTGAGCGTCGCCAGCCGCGCCTCGATGGTCTCGCGGTCGGCGGCGGCCTGCTGGCGGGCGGCGTCGCGCTGGATTGCCTTGGTCACGAGGTCGATCAGTTCGTTGTCGTTGAACGGCTTCTCGATGAAGTCGAAGGCGCCCTTCTTGAGCGCGCCGACCGCCATCGGCACGTCGCCGTGGCCGGTGATGAAGATCACCGGCAGTTCGCAGCCGCGCGCGAGCAGGGCGTCGAAGCACTCGAGTCCGCTCATGCCTTCCATGCGGATGTCGAGCACGATGCAGCCGCGCCAGTCGGCTTGCCAGGCAGCGAGGAAGGCTTCGGCGCCCGGCCACAGCGTGCACGGCACGCCGCGGGTGTGGAACTGCCACTGCAGGGCGTCGCGGATCGCCTCGTCGTCGTCGATGATGTGGGCGCAGGCCTGGGTCATGGGTGGTCCACCGGTAAGCTCAGGATGAAGATGGTACCGCCCTCGGGGTTGGACTCGAAACTGAGGCGGCCGTGGTGCAGTTCGGCGATCGAGCGGCAGATGTTGAGCCCCATGCCCATGCCCTCGGGCTTGGTGGTGAAGAAGGGCTCGAACAGGCGGCGCGCGACCTCGGCGGCGATGCCGCAGCCGCGGTCGGCGACACGCACCTCGATCTGGCCCTCGTTCTGCCGCGTGCGGATGCTCACTTCGCGCTGCGCGGGCGGCCGGTCGTGCATCGCGTCCATGCCGTTGCGCACCAGGTTGACCAGCACCTGCTCGATCATCACCGGATCGGCGACCACCGCGGGAAGTTGAGCCGCGAGATCGGTGCGGATGCGCATGCGGCGCTTGTGGGCGTCGGCTTCGGTGAGGGCGACGGCGTCGCGCACCAGAGCGTTGAGGTCGAGGCTGACGTGCTTGGGCTCGGAGCGGCGCACGAAGTCGTGCACGCGGCGGATGATGTCGCCGGCGCGGCGGGCCTGGCGGCCGAGCTTGTCGTGAATCGCGCGCAGCTCGGCAGCGTCGATCTGGCCGGCGTCGAGGCGGTTGATGCAGCCGCTGTTGTAGCTCGCGATCGCGGCCAGCGGCTGGTTGAGTTCGTGGGCGAGGGTGGAGGCCATCTCGCCCATCGTCACCAGCCGCGAGGTTGCCTGCAGGCGTTCTTCCTGCTGGCTGGCGAGTTCGCGCGCGCGCTTTTGCTCGGTGATATCGAGAAAGGAGCCAAGCCAGCCGGTGTGACGGCCCTGGGCGTCGATCAGCGGCGCCTCGAACAGCAGGACGTCGAGCGGTTCGCCGTTCTTGCGGCGAAAGCGCAGTTCGATGCCTTCGGGGGTGGAGCCGGTGTCTTCGAGGCGGGCGATCAGCTCCTGCCGGCGTTCGATGTGGTCGGGCAGCCAGTAAGGCAGCGGCGGGACTTGGCCGACGAGTTCGTCGGCGCTGTAGCCCGTCATCCGGCAGAACGCCGGATTGACGTGGGTGAGGCGGCCGTCGAGGGCGCGCGCGCGCATGCCGGTGATCATCGAATCTTCCATTGCCTTGCGGAACGCGGACTCGTCCCGCAGTGCGCGCTCGGCGGCCTGGCGGCGGGCGAGCTGGCGGCGAAGCTGCCACGTGCTCCACACGATGACGCTGCCGAGCAGCACGATGGAGGCGATCAGCAGGGCCGCGAACCAGCGCGTCTCGCCCTTGTAGGCGGTGATCTGCAGGGTCAGGCCGTGGCCCGGGGGCTCGAAGGACAGGGTGTAGCTGCGTTTCGGGGCGAGGGGTGCGATCTTCGATTTGGCGGCGATTTCATGGCCGTCGGCGTCGAGTACGGCAACCCGGTAGCGCTCCGAGAACCACCATGGCAGCTCGCGCACGACCAGTTCGGACAGCGAATACACCCCGACCACGACGCCGAGAAAGGCTTCGCCCGACCAGGCCGGGACCGCGACCTCGAAGCGCGGCCCATGACCGGGGCGCTGATAGACCGGGCCATACACCGGGTGGCCCACGGCGCGGGCGAGCTGCAGCATGGACTCCGGCAGCATGGGCGCGGCGCCGTCGTCGGGCAGTGGAGGCAGGGCGCCGAGCACGCGGCCGGCGGGGTCGAGGCGGAGAATCTGCACCAGGCCGCGATCCTGGTTGAGCAACTGGCGCACATGGGCTTCGGCCTGGGCCAGCGGCGGGGTTGCGCCGAGCAGTTCGGGGCCGAGCTGCTGCAGCTGGGCCTCGTTGCGGTCGAGCTGGAAGCGCAGGGTCTGCTCGATCCACAGCGCATCGCTGATCAGCGTGGCCTGCTGCTCGTCGGCGTCGTGCTGGTGGGTGAGCCACACCAGGGTGCCCAGGGCGCCGAGAAAGAGCACCAGCGTCAGGGGGGCGAAACGCTGCAGCCAGCGCCCGCGCGAGCGGCGGAGCCGCGCTTCGGCGGCGGTGGGGGGCGAGGGGCTGGGGAGCATGGCAGGGGCGGGCGTTGCGGAAGTCCACAATAGCGGCGAAGCGGAGGCGGCAATGATACTTGGACGCTACCCGTGCGTCGTTCCCGTGCGGGTGTGTCCCTTGCCCGCCGCCGTGTCGCGGGAGAGCCGGTCAGAAGTCAATCAATGTGAACATTCTTCATCTGGAGGAGAGTGCAATGAAAATTCGTGCCCTGTTGCTCGGCCTGGTGGCCGTGGGTTTCTCTGCAGCCGCGGTCGCCGCCGATCCGGTGGTGATCAAGTTCAGCCACGTCGTGGCGCAGGACACCCCCAAGGGCAAGGCGGCGGAGCGCTTCAAGGAGCTCGCCGAGAAGTACACCAACGGCGCGGTGAAGGTCGAGGTCTACGCCAACAGCACGCTGTACAAGGACAAGGAAGAAATGGAAGCGCTGCAGCTGGGTGCGGTGCAGATGCTGGCGCCGTCGCTGGCCAAGTTCGGCCCGCTCGGCGTGCGCGAGTTCGAGGTGTTCGACCTTCCTTACATTTTCGACGGCTATCAGGCGCTGAACAAGGTCACCCAGGGGCCGGTCGGCGGCCAGCTGCTGGCCAAGCTCGAGCCCAAGGGCATCAAGGGCCTGGCGTTCTGGGACAACGGCTTCAAGTCGTTCTCCGCGAACACGCCGATCAAGACTCCGGCTGACCTGCGCGGTAAGAAGATGCGAATCCAGTCGTCCAAGGTGCTCGAGGAGCAGATGCGTGAAGTCAAGGCGCTGCCGCAGGTGATGGCCTTCTCCGAGGTGTATCAGGCGCTGCAGACCGGTGTCGTCGATGGCACCGAGAACCCGCATTCCAACCTCTACACGCAGAAGATGCACGAGGTGCAGAAGCACATGACCCTGACCGACCACGGCTATCTGGGTTATGCGGTGATCACCAACAAGAAGTTCTGGGATGGCCTGCCGGCCGAGATCCGCACCCAGCTCGACAAGGCGATGGCGGAGTCGACCGAATACGCCAACAAGATCGCCAAGGACGAGAACGACGCCGCGCTCGCCGCGGTGAAGGCTTCAGGCAAGACCGAGGTCTACGCTCCGACCGATGCCGAGAAGGCTGCGTTCAAGAAGGCGCTGGTGCCGGTGCACAAGAAGATGGAATCGCGGATCGGCGCCGACCTGATCCAGTCCATCTACAAGGAAACCGGTTTCGATCCCGCCAAGCTGTAATCCGCCCACCGCGAAACGCCCGTCAGGCTCGTTCCTGGCGGGCGTTTTTTGCAGGGAGATCTCATCATGATCAAAATTCTCGATCGCCTCGAAGAGTTCATCATCGGGGCGCTGATGGCGGTGGCGACCATTGTCATCTTCATCTCGGTGGTCCACCGCTATGCCTCCGGCTACGAGATTCCGGTGGTGCAGGACTGGCTGCTCGACATGAACGTCGGCTGGGCCCAGGAGTTCTGCATCATCCTCTTCGTGTGGATGGCCAAGTTCGGCGCCGCCTATGGCGTGCGCACCGGCATCCACGTCGGCGTGGACATCCTGATCAACAAGCTCGAAGGCACGTCGCGTGCGGCCCTGATCTACATCGGCCTCGTCTGTGGCGTGGTGTTTACCGCCTTGATCGGCATTTTCGGCGCGCTCTTCGTGTGGGAAAACGGCATGGCCTACGAGACGCTGTCGCTGTTCGGTCGCGATACCGGCGAGTTCTTCGAAGGGCCGACCACGCCCGACCTCGAATGGCCGACCTGGATCGTCTATGCAGCGGTGCCGCTGGGCTCGTTCCTGATGTGCTTCCGCTTCCTGCAGGTCATGGCGCGCTTCGCGCGCACCGGCGAATTGCCGACCCATGACCATGGCCACGTCGAGGGGCTCGACGAGGATCAGAATCCGGACGTGCTGCTCGAGGGCGAGGCGATCTCGATCGCCGAGGACATCGAGCACGCCAAGCGCAAGAATCCGCCGCAATCCGGCGAACGCTGACAGGAGCGCGCAAGCATGACCAATACACTTGCCATTTTCGGCCTGCTCGTCGTGCTGATGGCGATCGGCATGCCGGTGGGCGTGGCGCTCGGCCTCACCGTGCTGAGCTTCATGTTCATCTTCACCGACGTGCCGCTCGAGTCGGTGGCGCTCAAGATGTTCACCGGCATCGAGAAGTTCGAGATCATGGCGATCCCGTTCTTCATCCTCGCCGGCAACTTCCTGACCCACGGCGGCGTGGCGCGGCGCATGATCAACTTTGCCACGGCCATGGTCGGCCACCTGCGCGGCGGTTTGGGCATGTCGGCAGTGCTCGCCTGCGCGCTGTTCGCCGCGGTGTCGGGGTCCTCGCCCGCGACCGTGGTGGCGATCGGCTCGATCCTGATTCCGGCGATGATCAAGCAAGGCTATCCGCTGCGCTTCGGCGCCGGCGTGGTGGCCTCGGCGGGCGGGCTGGGGATTCTGATCCCGCCGTCCATCGTCATGGTGATGTACTCGGTGACGACCAACTCCTCGGTTGGCGCCCTGTTCATGGCCGGGGTCATCCCGGGTCTGCTGCTCGCCTTCATGCTCGGTCTGTGCACCTGGTACGTGGCGCGCAAGAACAACTACCCGACGCTGCCTACGGTGAGCTGGAAGGAGCGCTTCGCTGCGTTCCGCAAGGCGTTCTGGGGGCTGATGCTGATCGTGGTGGTGATGGGCGGGATCTATTCCGGCATGTTCACGCCGACCGAGGCGGCGGCGATGAGCGCGGTGTACGCGTTCTTCATCGCGGTGTTCGTGTACAAGGATCTGACCTTCAAGCAGATTCCGCGCGTGCTGCTCGATTCGGCCAACATGAGCGCGATGCTGCTGTTCATCATCGCCAGCGCGGTGCTGTTCTCGTTCATCCTGACCAGCGAGCAGATCCCGCAGCGCATGGCCGACGCCATCGTCGCCAGCGGCATGGGGCCGATCGGTTTCCTGATCGTGGTGAACATCCTGCTGCTGGTCGCCGGTGCGCTGATGGAGCCGTCGTCGATCATCCTGATCCTCGCGCCCATCCTGTTCCCGGTGGCGGTGGCGCTGGGGATCGATCCGATCCACTTCGGGGTGATGATCGTGGTGAACATGGAGATCGGCATGATCACGCCGCCGGTCGGGCTCAATCTCTTCGTGGCCAGCGGCATCACCAACGCCGGCCTCACCGAGATGAGCAAGGCGGTGTTGCCGTGGCTCTATACCATGCTGGTGTTCCTGATGATGATCACCTATATCCCGAGCATCTCCACCTTCCTGCCCAAGGCGCTGGGCATGATGTGAGGCCGGCCGTGGCCGGCTGGCGGTGAATCTCGAGGCCCGGCCATTGCCGGGCCTCGTCTTTCGTGCGCCGCTCCGGCTTGCGTCCGGTCTCCGGGTCGCGCACAAAACCTGCTAGAATTTCGCGCTTTTTTTCAAACGCCCCTCGGAGTTTTCCATGGCCATCGAACGTACCCTTTCCATCATCAAGCCCGACGCCGTTGCCAAGAACGTGATCGGCAAGATCTACCAGCGTTTCGAAGACGCCGGCCTGAAGGTCATCGCCGCCAAGATGGTGCACCTGTCCGAACAGGAAGCCGGCCAGTTCTACGCCGTGCACAAGGAGCGCCCGTTCTACAAGGATCTGGTGTCCTTCATGACCTCCGGTCCGGTGATGATCCAGGCGCTGGAAGGCGAGAACGCGATCGCCAAGAACCGCGAGCTGATGGGCGCCACCGACCCGAAGAAGGCCGACGCGGGCACGATCCGCGCCGACTTCGCCGACTCCATCGACGCCAACGCCGTGCACGGCTCGGACGCGCCGGAAACGGCCGCCGTCGAAGTGGCCTTCTTCTTCCCGGGGATGAACGTTTACTCCCGCTGAGCGGTCCATCCTGACGGCCCGTCGCGCGGTTCCCGTGGTGATTTCGCCGCGGGACGCGCGGGCGGGCCGTTTGCATTGCCGGGACTGATGAGGGACAACACATGAACGCGCCGGTCAATCTGCTCGACTTCGATGTCGACGGTCTCGTCGCCTGGTTCGCCGGGCTCGGCGAGAAACCCTTTCGCGCCCGCCAGGTGATGCGCTGGATGCATCGCGAGGGCTGCGCCGATTTCGACGCGATGACCGATGTCGCCAAATCCCTGCGCGCCAAGCTCAAGGAGCAGGCGGTGATCCGCCCGCCGGTGCCGGTGCGCGATTCGGTGTCCGCCGACGGCACGCGCAAGTGGCTGCTCGACGTCGGCAACGCCAATGCGGTGGAGACGGTGTTCATTCCCGAGGCCCGGCGCGGCACCCTGTGCATCTCCTCGCAGGCGGGCTGTGCGCTCGACTGCGCGTTCTGTTCCACCGGCAAGCAGGGCTTCAACCGCAATCTGAGTGCCGGCGAGATCATCGGTCAGCTGTGGCTGGCGAACACCCTGCTAGGTGCGGCGCGCGAGGAGCCGGGCGAAGCCGTGGCCGAACTGGAGGCCGGCGAGACCGACAACGGCCGCATCATCAGCAATGTGGTGATGATGGGCATGGGCGAACCGCTGGCCAATTTCGACAACGTCGTCACCGCGCTGCGCCTGATGCTCGACGACCACGCCTATGGCCTGTCGCGCCGCCGCGTCACGGTGTCGACCTCGGGCATCGTGCCGGCGATGGATCGCCTGCGCGACGAATGCCCGGTGGCGCTGGCGGTGTCGCTGCACGCCTCGAACGACGCCTTGCGCGACCGCCTGGTGCCGATCAACCAGAAGTACCCGCTGCGCGAGCTGATGGCCGCCTGCCGCCGCTACCTCGATCGCGCGCCGCGCGACTTCGTCACCTTCGAGTACGTGATGCTCGACGGCGTCAACGACAGCGAAGCCCATGCGCGCGAACTCGTCGCCCTGGTGCGCGAGGTGCCGTGCAAATTCAACCTGATTCCGTTCAACCCGTTCCCGAACTCGGGCTTTCTGCGCTCCCCGGCGGAGCGCATCCGTCGCTTTGCGGGTATCCTCATTGACGCTGGCATCGTCACCACGACGCGCAAGACGCGCGGCGACGATGTCGATGCCGCCTGTGGCCAGCTCGCCGGTCAGGTGCAGGACAAGACCCGGCGTACCGTGCGCCTCAAGCAAGCGATGGAGATTCGTTCATGACGTGCAAGGCCGCGACCCTGATTCTGTTTTGTGCCGCGATGGCCGGCGGCTGTGTCACCGCGCCGTCGCCCGGTTCGCTCGCGGGCGCCAGCTACGCCCGCCCGCTGGCCGATCAACAGCCGGCCGCCGGCGCGGAGTCGCGGGCCCACACCCACGTCGAACTGGGTACGGCTTATTTCGGAGTCGGGCGCTATGACGTCGCCCTCGACGAGGCACGGGTGGCGCTCAACGATCTGCCCGGTTACGCCCCGGCCTACCATCTGATGGGTCTCGTCTATATGGTGCTCGGTCAGGCGTCGGAGGCGCACGATTATTTCGCGCGCGCGCTCAACGCGGCACCCAGCGACCCCGATTTCAACAACAGCTACGGCTGGTTCCTGTGCCAGCAGGGGCGCAGCGCCGAGGGCCTGGAACGGCTCGCGCTGGCCGCGAGTAATCCTTATTATCGCTATCCGACGCGGCCGTACACCAATGCCGGCCTGTGTCACCTGAAGGATGGCAATGCGGCCGCGGCCGAGGCCCAGTTCCTGCGCGCCGCGCAGGCCGATCCGGGCAACGGCGAGGCGCTCTATCAGTTGGCGCTGATCGCCTACCAGCGCGGCGATCTGGCGGTCGCGCGCGAGCGCCTGGTGAGCCTGCATCAGCGCCTGGAGCCGACCTCGGCTTCGGCCTGGCTGGGCCTGCGCACCGAGCGCCGTCTGGGCAATCGTGATGCGGAGCAGAGCTATGCCGCGCAGTTGCGCAGCCGCTTTGCGGCGTCGGCGGAATATCAGTGGATGATGCAAGGGAAGTACGAGTGAGTGGCATGCAGTCAGACTCCGTGAATCACGCCGCCGAGGCGCTGCCCGCCGAAGCCGGGTTAGGCGGGCGCTTGCGGCAGATGCGCGAGGCACGCGGCGAGAGCGTCGGCGAGGTCGCCGAGGCTCTCAAGCTGTCGCGGCGCCAGGTCGAAGCGCTGGAGAGCGGCGACTTCGCGGCCTTGCCCGGACCGGCGTTCGCGCGTGGCTTCCTGCGCAACTATGCGCGCCATCTGGGGCTCGATCCGCAGCGCGCGCTGGCCGAGGCCGGCTTGCTGGAGGCGCGTCCGGCGGTCGATCTGACCCCGGTGTCGAATGCCGCGGGCGACATGCCGAGTGGCGGCCGGGCGCGCAGCTCGGTGCTGCCGGCGGCGATGGCGGTGGTTGCGCTGCTCGCCGTGGTGTTCGCCGGCACCTATTTCGGCTGGTTCGAGATCACTCCCGAGGGCGAGATGCCGGTCGGCACCGAGGTGGTAGAGCCGATGCCGGCCCCCGATACGG
>JAEWVQ010000370.1 GCA_023459095.1 Pseudomonadota bacterium
GTGAGGTCGATCATCAGCACGCCCAGTTCATTCAACTTGCGGCTGTTCTCGGCATGGACGTAGGCGGAGGTCGCGTCGAAGGCGATCTGCACGCCGTCGGCCTTCACATGCGGCAACAGGCCATCGACGCCCTCGGCGGTGGTCTTGAGCCCGAGCTCGCGAGCGCGCGCCAGGCCCTCGGAGGTGGCGTCGATGCCCACCATCCACACCGGCTCCAGCACCGGGCTGCGCTTCAATTTGTACAGCAGATCGGTGCCGATGTTGCCCGGGCCGATCAGCGCGCATTTGATCTTGTTGCTCATCGTGAACGCTCTCAGTTCTGTAAGGGGGAAGGGCGCGGCCGGCCTCAGGTGAAAGCCGGCTGCAGGCCTCAGGCGAAAGCCACCGCGCAGCCGCCGAGGCCGTCGATCTGCATCTCGAAACGGTCGCCGGCGCGCGCCGGCACCAGCGGCGCGAGCGAGCCGGAGAGGATCAGTTCGCCGGCGCGGAACGGGATGCCGAAGCGGCCCAGGGTGTTGGCGAGCCAGGCCACGGCCTCGGCCGGGTGGCCCTGCACCGCGGCGCCCAGGCCTTCGCCCGCGGGCTCGCCGTTGCGCAGCATGCGCATGCGCACCGCGGCGAGATCCAGCCCGGCGGGGTCGGTGTGGCGTTCGCCGATCACGAACACGCCGCAGGAGGCGTTGTCGGCGACGGTGTCCTGGATCTTGATCTTCCAGTCGTCGATGCGCGAATCGACGATCTCGAAGCAGGGCGCGACCCAGGCGGTGGCGGCGAGCACGTCGTCGCGGGTCACGCCCGGCCCCTGCAGGTCGGACTTCAGCATGAAGGCGATCTCGCCTTCGGCGCGCGGCTGGATCAGGCCGGCTTCGGCGAGCACGAGGGTGCTGCCGTCGGCGTAGTGCATGGCGTCGGTGAGGAAGCCGAAATCGGGCTGATGCACGTTCAGCATGTCCTGCACCGGTTTGCTGGTGACGCCGATCTTCTTGCCGACCACGCGCTCGCCGTCGGCCTCGCGGCGCCCGAGCAGGTGCAGCGAGATGTGGTAGGCGTCGTCGATGGCGAGGTCGGGATGGCGGTCGGTGAGCGGCGGCAGCGTGCGGCGCTGGCGCAGGGCGTCGTAGAGCGCGTCGCCGAGCTGGCGGATGAGGGCGGCGTCCAGGGTCATGGCGGTCGGTTTCCGTGTTCGTCGGTTCAGCCCGGCCACACGCTGGATTCGGCGCCGCCGTCGACCTCGACGATCTTGCCGGTGACCCAGCGCGAAGCGGGGGTGGCGAGGTAGAGCGCGGCGGCGGCGATGTCCTCGACTTCGCCGAGGCATTTGAGCGGGGTGTTGCGGATCATGCCCTCGCGCATGTCGGCGGGCAGGGCGCGGTCGAGCGCCGCGGTCATGATCGGGCCGGGGGCGATCGCGTTGACGCGCACGGTGGGCGCGAAGTCCTGCGCGAGCAGGCGGGTGAGCTGGCTGAGCGCGGCCTTGGCGGTGCCGTAGGCGCTGAAGTGGGGCTGGGCGTAGCGCGCCGCGCCCGAGGTGATGTTGACCACGTTGCCGCCGCCGGCCGCACGCATGTGCGGCACGCACAGGCGGGTCAGTTCGTAGGCCGAGCTGACGTTGAAGCGCAGCACGGCTTCGAATTTGTCCACGCTCATCTTCAGCGGGTCGTTGGGGCCGGAGCCGCCGGCATTGTTCACCAGGTGGGTGATGCGGCCGAACTCGGCGAGCGCGGCTTCGACCACGCCGGCGAGCTGGGCGAAGTCGGTGACGTCGCAGCTCACCGCGAGCGCGCGGCGGCCGAGGGCGCGGATTTCGGCGGCGACGGCGTCGACGTCGGCCTGGGTGCGCGCCGCGCACACCACGTCGGCGCCGGCTTCGGCGTAGGCCAGCGCGATCGCGCGACCGATGCCGCGGCCGCCGCCGGTGACGAGGGCGACCTGGTTGTCGAGGCGGAAGCGTTCGATGAGGCTCATGCGGTTTCTCCCTTGGGGCTTGCGTGGGGTTTTCGGGTTATTGGACTCTGGTGCGGCGCCGCGGACGGCGCGCGGCTCAGCGCGGCGACCACAGATCGGGCATGCCGGGGTCGCTGCTCGCGATCAGGCGCTTGAGCAGCAGCTTGAGCGCCATCGTGTCGCCGGGGCCGAGGCGTTCGGCCATGTCTTCCTCGACCGCCTTGGCGAGGGCGATCTGGCGCAGCGAGGCTTCGCGGCCGTCGGCGGTGAGTACGTAGCGTTCGCCGCCGGCCCCGGTTTCGAGGGCGACCAGGCGCTGCGCTTCGAGCACGGCCATCGACTCGGGGGTCGCCGTCATGCCGGTGTAGGCGATGAAACTGTTGAGTTCGGGCAAGCTGAGGTGGTCGCGGATCGACAGCACCGACAAGATGAAGAAGGAGCGTTCGTCCAGCGCCTGGGTGTCGAGCAGCTGGCGCAGCGCGTGCAGCATCTGGTAGTGGCTGCGCCCGAGCAGGTAGCCGAGCAGATCCTCGGTGTAGCTGCACTCGGGCGGCGGCGTCGCGCCCAGGCGCACTTCCTCGCGCGGCTTGCGCGCGGTGAGCGCGTACTGGCCGCTCTGGTAGACCAGTGGCGGGCGCGCGCTGTGGTCGTAGGCGAGCACTTCGCCGACGAAGATCAGGTGGTCGCCGCCGTCGTAGGTGAACGCGGTGCGGCACTGGAAGCGCGCCGTGCAGTCGGTGAGCAGCGGCGCCTTGCCGATCCCGGCGTCGAGCACGAGGCCGGCGAACTTGTCCTCGCCCTGGCGGGCGAAGCGGCCGGACAGCGCCTCCTGTTCGATCGACAGCACATGCACGTTCCACTGGCGCGCGGCGGTGAACGCGTCGAGGCTCTTCGCGCTCTTGGCCAGACTCCACAGCACCAGCGGCGGATCGAGCGAGACCGAGTTGAAGCTGTTGGCGGTGATGCCGATCGGCTCGCCGTCGGCCGCCCGGGTGGTGATGATGGTGACGCCGGTGGTGAAGGTGCCGAGCGCCGCGCGGAAAGCCTGGGGATCGAAGCCCTTGTGCGTCGTCATGAGGGGTCTCGCAGGACGGGTGAGTGTTGCGCCGAGTATGGGAGCGCGCGGACCGCAGGGTCATCGTCCCAACGGACTACCGGCGGAGCGCCGCGTGGGGTGCCCCACCGACCCTGTGCGCGCCGGCCGCCGGCGCGCCGCTGTCGTCCGATCGGACGATGGTGGGCGGGGGCCGGGTTGCTATCGTGCGCCGTCATTGCCATGACCACGGAGTTGTGCGTGCGCCAACTGACTCTTGCTCAACGCTTGTGGATCTGGGCCCTGGTTGCGGGCCTGCTGTTCTTCGCCTCGGTCGGCCTCGGCTGGTTCGGGCTGCATCAGGCCAAGGAGGCGCTGCGCGGCGTGCATGAGCACAACCTCGCGGCACTGTCCCGTTTCGAGGCCATCCAGTACCGCCTGCTGAGCAACCGCCGGCTGATCCTGCTCGCCTTCCAGCTCGATCCGCAGGGCGGCCTGGCCTCGGCACACGACCGGCCGCTGTCGCACTACCTCGCCCAGATCGATCGCAATGCCGCGGAAGTGGCCGCGCTGCTCGACACCCAGCGCGCGCAGCTCGGCGACGCCCGCGAGCACGAACTGTTCGAGACCTTCGTCGCGCGCTACGACGAGTGGCTGGCGCAAATGGACGAGGTGCTGGCCTCGCTGCGTACCGGGGCCTTTCGCCTCACCTACATGAGCGCCTTCGTGCAGGGCGGCGAACCCGCCGGCGAGGCCGCGGGCGAGGCGATCGCCGCGCTTCACGCCCACCAGAGCGCGCTCACCGCCGCGCGTTACGAGGCGGCGCAGGCGCAATACCGCCTCACCGTGCTCGCCTACCTCGCGCTCGCCGCCTTCGGCCTGGCCTGCGGCGGGGTGCTTGCGTTCACCACGCTGCGCCGCCTGCGCGTGGCCTTCGGCGCGGCCTCGTCGGTGGCGCGCGCGATCGCCGGCGGCGACCTGTCGGTGGAGGTGCCGCGCCTCGGCCACGACGAGTTCGGCGTGCTGCTCGCCGACATCGGCCAGATGCGCAGCAACCTGCACCGGCTGATCGACGGCGTACGGCGCGAGGTCGAACAGCTCGGCGTGCAGGCCGGGCAGATGGCGGGGATCGCGAGCACGGCGTCGGCGCACGCGGTATCGCAGGAGGATGCGCTCACCCGCATGTCGGAAGCGGCCGCCGAGCTGGTGCGTTCCATCGACCAGGTCGAGGCCCATGCCAGCGCCTCGCTGCAGATCACCCGCAGCTCGTTCGCGCGCACCGAGGACAGCCAGCAGTTCATCCGCCGCATGGCCGACGAAATGCATCGCGTGTCCGACGTGGTCGACGCCACCGCCGCCCAGGTCGCCGGGCTGGATGAGCTGTCGCAGCGCATCAGCGGCGTGGTGCAGGTGATCCGCGAAGTCGCCGAGCAGACCAATCTTCTCGCCCTCAACGCCGCGATCGAGGCCGCGCGCGCCGGCGAGCAGGGCCGCGGCTTCGCCGTGGTCGCCGACGAGGTGCGCAAGCTCGCCGAGCGCACCGCGGCCTCCACCGAGCAGATCACCACCACC
>JAEWVQ010000371.1 GCA_023459095.1 Pseudomonadota bacterium
GCGGAGCGGTGTCGTCCTGGGAAATCGCGTGGGTTACGGAGACCATAACGTGGATTATCTCATGGCAATCCGGTGCGGGTGCTACCATCACTGGCAGTTGCGCCTGCGCCGTGCCTTCGGGCCCGGGCCGCGCGCGACATCAAAACAAGATCTCTGCTTACGTGCTCCATGCAGAACGACAAGCCCCCGCCCGCTCCGCCTCTCGCTCCTTCGCCCCCCCCGCCCGTCCGCCACCGCTGGTGGCGCCTGATCGGCGGCCTGCTGTTTCTCGCCGTCTGCGCCGCCCTCGGCGCCCTGATCGCCGAAGAACTGCGCAGCTCGCGCTGGCAGGCCCACTACCTCGCGCCGATCGCTGCCGAGGTCGGCTTCACCGTCGAGCCCGGTGCGGCCGACACGATGCTGCGCGCGCCCGATAGCGGCCCGTACGACATCCGCCTCGGTTACACCCAGATGCCGGCTTTTCTCGGCCGCCTCGGCGAGCGCGGCTTTCGCGTCACCCACCAGGCCCGGCCCTCGCCACGGCTGGTCGAGCTGAGCGATCTGGGCCTGTTTCCGGTCTATCGCGAGAAGGACAGCGCCGGACTCACCCTGCTCGATTGCAAGGCGCAGCCGCTGCACCACGCACGCTATCCGGAGCGCACCTATGCCGACTTCGACGCGGTGCCGCCGCTGCTCGTCGCCACCCTGTTGTTCATCGAGAACCGCGAACTGCTCGACGCCCGCCGTCCGCTGCTCAACCCTGCGGTGGAATGGGACCGCTTCGCGCGCGCGGCCTTCGATCAGGCGCTCAGCCTGATCGACGCGCAGCATGGCGGCCACGGCGGCAGCACGCTCGCCACGCAGATCGAGAAGTACCGGCATTCACCGGAGGGTCGCACGGTGTCGCGCGAGGAGAAGCTGCGCCAGATGGCGAGCGCCTCGGTGCGCGCCTACCTCGGCGGCGCCGAGACCCTGCCCGCGCGCCGCGACCTCGTCGTCCATTACCTCAACACCGTGCCGCTGTCGGCGAAGCCCGGCTTCGGCGAGGTCAATGGCATCGGCGACGGTTTGTGGGCGTGGTACGGCCGCGATTTCGACGAGATCAACCGTCTGCTCGCCCCCGCCGGCACGGCCGAGGCCGGCGACGACCTGGCGGCGCGCGCACTCGCCTACAAGCAGGGGCTGTCGCTGATGATCGCCCAGCGCCGCCCGTCTCATTACCTCGCCGGCGCGGCGCGCAACCTCGCCGCACTCACCGACAGCCATCTGCGCCTGCTCGCCGACGCCGGCATCATCCAGCCCGCGTTGCGCGACGCCGCGCTCGCCGCGCCACTTCAACTGCGTGACGAGGTCGTGGTCGCGCCGCCGCAATCCTTCGTCACCCGCAAGGCGGTCAATGCGCTGCGCACGCACCTGTCGGCGATGCTCGGCGTGCCGCGCTTCTACGACCTCGACCGGCTCGACCTCACCGCCACCAGCACTCTCGACGGCGCGGTCCAGCGCGCGGTGACCACGCTGCTGCGCGAACTGCACGACCCGGCCCGCGCCCGCGAACTCGGCCTCTTCGGCCAGCGCATGTTCGCCGAGGGCCAGGACCCGGCGCGCGTGATGCTCAGCTTCACGCTCTACGAGCGCGGCGCCGACGCCAATCTGCTGCGCATCCAGACCGACAACTACGACCAGCCCTTCGACATCAACGAGGGCGCCAAGCTCGACCTCGGCTCCACCGCCAAGCTGCGCACGCTGGTGACCTATCTCGAGATCCTCGCCGAACTGCACGCGCAGTATGCCAGCCTAGACGCCGCCGATCTGCGCGCCACGCGCGCGCCCTCCGACCCGCTCAGCCGCTGGGCGCTCGACTACCTGAGCCGCGCCCCGGACCGCTCGCTCGCGGCCATGCTCGAGGCCGCGATGGACCGCCGCTACTCGGCGAGCCCCGACGAACAGTTCTTCACCGGCGGCGGCCTGCACCGCTTCGAGAACTTCAGCCGCACCGACAACGACAAGATCCTGCCGGTGCGCGAAGCCTTCCGCCACTCGGTGAATCTCGTCTTCATCCGCATGATGCGCGACATCGTGCGCTACACGGTGGCGAGCAACCCGGCTTCCGCCGACATCTTCGAAGACCCCGACGATCCGCGCCGCCGCGAATACCTCGCCCGCTTCGCCGACCGCGAGGGCCGGGTGTTCCTCGCCGGCTTCTTCCGCAAATATCAGGGGCGGAGCGCGGACGAGGCCCTCGCCCGCCTCGCCGAAGGCATCCAGCTCAACCCGCGGCGGTTGGCGGTGATCCTGCGCTCGATCGCGCCCACCGCGAACGAGGCCGCGTTCGCCGCCGACATGCGGCGCCTGCTCGAAGGCGGCGCAAACCTCGCCGACGCCGACCTGCGCGATTACTACACGCGCTTTGCCATCGACCGCTATTCGCTGCCCGACCGCGGCTATCTCGCCGGCGTACATCCGCTCGAGCTGTGGCTGCTCGGCTTCCTGCGCGAACACCCCGGCGCCACCCTCACCCAGGCGCTGGAAGCGAGCGGCGAAGAACGCCTGGCGGTGTACACGTGGCTGTTCCGCACCCGCCATCGCAACGCCCAGGACGTGCGCATCCGCAGCCTGCTCGAGGTCGAGGCCTTCATCGACATCGCCCGCCGCTGGCGCCGTCTCGGCTACCCATTCGAGGCGCTGACGCCGTCCTACGCGAGCTCGATCGGCAGCTCGGCCGACCGTCCCGCGGCGCTCGCCGAGCTCGTCGGCATCCTGGTGAACGACGGCCGCCGCCTGCCGGTGCAGCGCATCGACACGCTGCACTTCGCCGCCGGCACGCCTTACGAGGCCCGTCTCGTGCGCGCCCCCGGCCACGCCGAGCAGGTGCTGCCGCCCGAAGTCGCGGCGGTGGCGCGGGCGGCGATGATCGACGTCGCCACCAACGGCAC
>JAEWVQ010000372.1 GCA_023459095.1 Pseudomonadota bacterium
AAGCTCACCGGCAACGGCGTGGCGCTCAACACCTCGCTCAACCGCCGCGGCGAACCAATGATCTGCTCGCCCACCGATGCGCTCAACATGTTCTACGGCTCGGACCTCGAGTACCTGATCATGGAAGACATCCTGGTGGTCAAGCCGGGCGTGCAGTTGGAGGCCGGCGCCGCGGAGACCAGCCTTGGCTGAGCCCCGCATCCTGCAGTTCTGCCACTGCCACTACGGCCCCTTCGCCGATGTGGCGCGGCAGTACGCGGTGCTGTTCCGCGACACGCCCTACAAGGTCACCACGGTCTACCTGACCGACCCGCCCAGCGACGCGGTGACCGCGCTGTCCGCGTCGGACGAGGTGATCTACCTCGACTACGACGGCAAGGACGTGCGCGGCCTCAAGCTCGACGCCATGCGCCGGCTGCGCGAGATCGTCGCCGCGCGCGACGTGCGCATGATCCTGGCGCACCGTTTCAAGCCCATCTTCATCTCGTGCTGGGCCACCAACTTGCCGGTGATCGGCGTGCATCACGCCTTCGGCGACTACGAGCGGCTGTCGCACCGGCTGTTCGCGCGCTGGTTCGGCAAGCGTCTCGGCCTGCTCGGCGTGTCCGACGCGATCCGCGACGACATCCGCCGCGGCGTGCCGTCGTGGCCGGCCGACCGCATCGAGACCCTGCACAACCGCATCGACGTCGATGCGGTGCGCGCCGAGGTGCTGCCACGCGCGGCAGCGCGCGAGCGCCTCGGCCTGCCGCAGGACGCCTATGTGATCGGCAACGTCGGCCGCCTGCATCCGGACAAGGACCAAGCCACGCTGCTGCGCGCCTTCGCGCGTGCGCGGGGCTCGCTGCCGGCCGGCGCACTGCTGGTCATCCTCGGCAAGGGCCGCCTGGAGGAAAAGCTGAAGGCCCAGGCCGCCGAACTCGGCATCGCCGACGCGGTGCGCTTTCTCGGTCAGGTGCCGGAGGCGCGCCGGGCCTTCGCCGCCTTCGATCTGTTCGCGCTCAGTTCCGACCACGAACCCTTCGGCATGGTGCTGCTGGAAGCGATGGCCGCCGGCGTGCCGGTGGTCGCCACCGACTGCGGCGGCGCGCCCGAGGTGGTGGGCGAGACCGGCAGGCTCTTCGCGCTCGGCGACGATGGCGCGCTCGCCGGCCTGCTGGTCGAGCACGCCGGCTGGAGCGAGGCGGCGCGCGCCGAGGTGGCGGCGCGCAGCCTGGCCCGCCTGCACGCGCACTTTTCCGACGAGGCCGCGCGCCGGCGCTTCTTCGCGCTGCCCATGGTGCGGGCCGCGCTGGGCGAGGTCGCGGGCGCATGAGTCAGGCCGGCGCCGCGCCCAGCATCTGCTTCGTCATCCCGTATTTCGGCCGCTGGCCGTTCTGGATGCCCTTCTTCCTCGCCGGCTGCCGCGCCAACCCGACGGTGGACTGGCTGCTGTTCTCCGACTGCGGCGAGTTGGCGGACTGCCCGCCCAATGTGCGGGTGATCGCTACCTCGTACGCGGATTACTGCGACCGGGTATCGGTGCGCCTCGGCATCGACTTTCATCCGGCCAATCCCTACAAGCTGTGCGACCTCAAGCCGGCGCTCGGCTACATCCATGAGAGCGAGCTGGCCGGCTACGATTTCTGGGCCTTCGGCGACCTCGACCTGGTGTTCGGCGATTTCCGCGCCTACTTCACCGCCGCGCGGCTGGCGCGGAAGGACGTGTTCTCGACCCACGCCCGCCGCATCTCCGGCCACTGCTGCCTGCTGCGCAACACCGCCGAGCTGCGTGAGCTGTTCTTGCGCATGAAGGACTGGCAGACCCGGCTCGCCAACGGCCGCCACGAGGGTCTGGACGAGGGCGCCTTCAGCCGCATCTTCATCCGCCGCAAGAACTGGCCGGGGGCGCTCGCGCGCCTGTTCTGGCAGCTCAACCCGTGGTACCGCCGCGCCGAGTTCGTCGAGGCCTACAGCACGCCGGACGCCAAGGTCGCCTGGGTGGACGGCAGCCGGAATTTTCCGCAGCGCTGGTTCTGGCGCGAGGGCGTGCTGACCAACGACCGCGACGGCGCGCGCACCTTCCCCTATGTGCATTTCCTGGTGTGGAAGGGGCTGGCCTGGAAGCAGCTGCCGGCCGGCGCCTTCGACGACTATCCGCGGCTCGCGCGCGCCTCGGCCTGGCAGGTGTCGGCCGGGGGTTTCGCGCCGCTCGCCGAGCCCCATTGACGGAGTGCCGATGAAGATCCTCTTCCTGGTGCAGAAGGACCAGCGCGTCATCCTCGACCGCCTCTACGAGGCCGTCGCCGCGCACACCGATTGCGATCTGCGCTGGCTCGACGACGACGAGCAGGCCGACCTCGCGCGCTACTTCCGCGACCAGGTCGACATCGCGCGCTATGCGCGCATCGTGTTCTTCCTGCGCTTCAAGAAGGAGCTCCGCCAGGTCGCCTTCATCCGCAGCGTGCCCAATCTGGTCATCCTCGAGCACGACGCCTGGCAGAACTACTTTCCGTGCAAATACCGCGGCAAGTTCAGCGCCCACTACGGCCGGCTGCCGGCGGCGCGGGTGCTGTGTTCCGGTTTCCAGGTCAGCGAACGGCTGCGCGCCGAGGGCACCGACGCGGTGTTCGTGCCCAAGGGCTACGACCACACCCTGCTGCGCAATCTCGGCGGCGAGCGCGACATCGAACTCGGTTTCGTCGGCAGCACCAAGAGCGGCATCTACCGCGAGCGCAAGGCGATGCTGGAGGAGATCGGCCGTCGCGAGGCGCTGATGACGGTGCGCACCCAGTCCGGCGAGGACTACCTCGCCATGCTCAACCGCATCCGCTACTTCGTCAGCGCGGACGTCGGCATGGGCGAATACATGATCAAGAACTTCGAGGCCATGGCCTGCGGCTGCGTGCTGTTCGCCTACGACCCGGGCGAGGCCGAGAACCGCGCCCTGGGCTTCGAGGACATGACCCACCTGGTGCTCTACCGCAGCCCCGCCGAACTGCAGGACAAGCTCGCCCGCCTGCGCGCCGATCCCGCGCTCGCCGCGCGCATCGCCGCCGCCGGGCAGGCCCTGGTCGAGCGCGAGTACAGCTTCGCCCGCATCGGCGAGCGCATCGCCGCCGCGCTGCAGCCGCCGCTGCGCCCGGCGCAGCCGCCGGGGCTGTGGGAAAGCCTGCGCCTCAAGCTGCGCCTCTGATGACCGGAATACCGCCCATGGACAAGGACGCCGCCCCGCCGCTGGTCACCGTCATCATCGCCTCGTACAACCACGCGCCCTACATCGAGGCCGCGATCGGGAGCGTGCTGGCGCAGACCTGGCCGCACATCGAGCTGCTGGTGATCGACGACGGCTCCACCGACGACAGCGTGGCCCGCATCCGCCGCCTGCAGGCGCAGCACGGCTTCGATTTCCGCGAGCAGCGGAACAAGGGCCTCACCCGCACCCTCAATGAATCGATCGCGCGCGCGCGCGGCAGCCTGATCGCGCCCTTCGGCTCGGACGACATCATGCTGCCCGGCCGCATCGCCGCCCAGGTCGAGTACCTGGCGGACAAGCCCGAGGTCGGCCTGTGCGGCGGCAACATCGAGTTCATCCATGCCGACGGCTCGCTCTACCCCGATGCCGAACAGAAGCAGCGCGACCTCGGCCCGCAGCACATCGACTTCGACGACGTCTTCCTCGACCGCAAGCCCATCCCGCCGACCGCGACGCTGATGTTCCGCAAGGAGGCGCTGGACAAGGTCGGCGGCTTCAACCCGGAGATCCGCCTCGAAGACGTCTACATCTGGCTGAAGCTGACTCACGCCGGCTACTACATCGACCGCATGCCGGTGCTGATGGCGCGCTACCGCAAGCACCCCACCAACACCTACAAGAACCTGCGCTTCATGGCCGAGAGCCTGCTGCGCACCTATGCCGATTACGCCGACCACCCGGCCTACGCCGAGGTGCGCAACCGGCTGCTCAATTCGCTGTTCGTCAAGGCCGCTGACCGCGACCGCGCGCTCGCCCGCGAACTGCTGGCGCAACTGCCGCTGTCGGGCTGGAACGGCAAGACCTTGCGTGGGTTGTGGCGTTACGCCTGGTCGGCGCGCAAGAGCTGATTGCCGGCGCGTTGCGCGGCGTAGTCGAGGAAGGGGCGAATATCGGTCGCGCACAGCAGGCGCGCGATCTGTCGCACTTCGTCCTCCGGCCATTGCCACCAGCGGGTGGCGAGCAGCGCTGCGCGCGTGTCCTCGTCGAAACGCCAGCGCACCACCCGCGCCGGGTTGCCGGCAACGATCGCATACGGTGGCACGTCGCGGCTGACCACGGCGTTGGCCGCGAGCACCGCGCCGTCGCCCACGGTCACGCCGGCGAGGATGGTGACCCCGGTGCTGATCCACACATCATTGCCGACGGTGACGTCGCCGCGCGTCCAGCTGTAGTCGGGGATGTCGCGCAGCTCGTCGAAGAAGGCCGGGAAGGGGTAGCTCGACGCCCAGTCGATGCGGTGCTGGCCACCGAGAAAGATCTGCACTTCATGACCGATCGAGCAGTAGGCGCCGATCCTGAGCGTGCTGCCTTCGTTCCAGTCGTGCACGTAGGGCAGGCCGTAGGTGCCGACGCCCATCTCGTACTGCGGATAGCGTGCCTTGAACTTGGCCTGGCCACGCAGGAACTTGGGCAGGCGCTTCAGTGACTTGCGTTCGGCGCGTGCCCGCCACCAGCCGAGAAGGCCGCGGGGGCGGGGTTGTTCGGGAGCTTTCATGAGCGATCGTCGGAGAAACGGTGCAGGGTCAGGGCGGTGCTCAGCAGGGCGAACGGAATCCACAGCATGAACCAGTGTTCCTTGGGGCGCGACAGGTAGGCGACCCCTTCGGTGATGCCGGCGACCATGCCGAACACCACCGTGCCGGAGGCGATCAGCACCCGCGGGTCGTGCCGCCGGCGCCACGCGCAGCCCAGCGCGGTGGCGTAGAGCGCGGCCCACAAGGCAAGACCGACGATGCCCTGCTGGCGCAGCACCGCGAGATGGATGTTGTGCGGATTGGGATAGCCGATGTCGTGGCCCGGCAGGTGGAGCATGATGTTGGCCTCGAAACCGTAACCCAGCCACGGCCGCAGGCGCACTTCACGCAGGGTTTCGGCCCACAGCTCGGGGCGGTACGAGGTGCCGCGCTGGGTCACCACGTCCGGCGCCAGCGCCACGATCGCGAGCCCGCCGGCGGCGAGCAGCGCACAGACGGCGAGGGCGCGCCGCGAACGCACCATCAGCGCCAGCCAGAGCACGGTGACGGCGGCGGCGGCGAGGGCGCCGCGCGCCGCGGTGGCGAACAGCACGGCGGCGAGCACGGCCAGGGCGAACGGGGCGAGCAGGCGCCGCCAGCCGCCGTCCGCCCGCGGCGCGATCATCCACGCGCCCAGGCACAGGGCGAGGAAGAAGCCGTACACGTGCGAGGTCAGGATGGGGTTTGACAGCGCGCGGTAGCCGGTCAGGCGCTCGTCGTTGCCGGCGAGGAAGGCGGCGATCGACAGCGCGCCGGCGATCACCGCGGTGGCGGTGCCGAGCTTGAGCACATCTTCCAGCCTGCGCGCCTGACTTTGCCCGATCTGCAGCAGCGCGACGAACAGCAGGGCGATGTAGAGCGGGCGTTTGAGCAGGCTGCCGGCGCTGTCCTCGCTGTCCGACCACGCAATGCTCAGCGCGCACCAGGCGGCGAAAATCGCGAATGCGAGGAAGACCGGCGAGCGCCCCAGCGCCTCCGCGGACCGCGGCTGCAGCACGAGCAGCACGAAGGCCGGGAAGGCGACCAGGGCGTAGAACAGGGTATGGACGTTGGCGCGGTCGCCGGCCCAGAACAGTCCGGTGAGCAGCACGTACAGCCCGGCCGGCAGGATGCCGCCGACGAGCCCGTGCGCGGCGCGCGCGCGCCAGCGCGGCGCGGTGCCCGCCACGCCGGCGGCTGCAGGAAGCCGGGGGGTCAGCGGCATAACGCGGCCCATGCCGGATCGAGCCGCAGCCAGTCGCGGTCGCGCGCGTCGCGCAGGATGTGGCGGTAGTTGCGCCGGCGGCGGAAGAAGCCGAGGCTGCGGCGGCAGACCTGCAGATCGGCGAGATCGATCAGCCCCAGTTCTCCATCCGGGGTGAGCACGATGTTGCCCAGATGACAGGAGCGGAAATAGATGCCGAGGCGGTGGAGGTGCGCGACGAAATCGAGCAACTGCCGGCGCAGCGGCGCCGCGCGCTCCTCGGGCAGGCCGGCGGCGACCAGGCGGCGCACGGTCTCGCCTTCGAGCGGCGCGTAATGCACCAGGTCGCGCTCGATCTCGGCGATGCGGTAAAGCGCGATCACGCGCGGACAGGGAATGCCCAGGCGCTGCAGCGCCCGTGTGTTGTCGGCGAAGCGCCGCACGTAGGGATACCACGCCGCCGAGCTCAGCCGGCGCTTGCGGCGGAAGAGCTTGAAATACGTGCCGTCGGGCAGGTGCAGCACCTTGTCGCCATGGCGGTCGGCCTCCATCACGCGCGCGCCCTCACGCATCGTCAGGTAGTCGGCGTGGGCCAGGGGGCGCAGCGGGACAGGGGTTTTCATGGGCACAATTTTAGCTTGCCGGGGCGCCGCGTTGGCGCGCTAGGCGTCGAGCAGGCCGCGTGCGCGCAGGTGGGCGCCGACCGTGGCAAGGTCGCTGCCGAGCAGGCCGCGCAGCACCGGGGCCTGCAGCCAGCGCACGATGTCGGCATCGGCGACGGGGCCGCGCTCGCGCAGGTTGGTGACCGCCTTCTCCCACCAGATCGGGCCGCAGGCGCGGTCGAAGGCGTTGGCGTGCGGATAGCAGCCGTACAGCAGTTCGCGGGCGAACTGGCGCTGCGCCGCCGGCAGCGGGCCGGTGGCGAGCTTGTACAGCAGGCGCTGGGCGAGCGGCGGGCGCGGCACGCGCGCGTTGATCTCGCCGATGTCGGCGACGGCACCGGCGGCGAGCGGGGCCGCCGCGTGCCGCTCGAGCCAGGCGCGGATCTTGGCGCGAAAGATCTGCTTGCGGCTCCAGTAGTGATGGATCTGCGTGGGGCATTCGGCCAGGGCGAGACCGGCGGCGTGCGCGGCCACGGCGAGGACGAATTCCTCCAGGGTGTAGGCGCCTTCGGCGTGCGGGTGGAACTCGTCCATCAGCGCGAGCGCATGGTCGAGCACGGCGCGGTCGTCATGGGCGAGACCGATCACGCCGGAATTGGTCAGCGCCATCGCATCGTCGGCGAGGCCGCGGGCCTGCAGGCGCTTCGCCAGGCTGCGGTACAACGTGTTCTCCGGGTGCGCGCCGTAGCGGGGGCCGATGTGGTTGCACAGCAGGGTGCCGGGGCGTACGAGGTCGAACAGCTCGGCCGGGGAGCGGTGGAAGAAGGTGTCGGTGTCGATCAGGATCGCGCGCGCGGGCGGCGGGTCGGCGCCGTCGAAGGCGCGGCGCAGGGCGACGTGCTTGGCGCGGAAACGATAGCCGTGGGGCGCGCACCACGCGTCCAGGGTGGCGGCGTCGAGCGCGCGCACGCGCACCGGCAGCGCCGCGTAGGGCTCGGCGCGATCGGCGCACACTTCGATGCGCACCGCAGCCTGCGGCGTATCGCGCAGGCGGGCGAGCGCGCTGGCGATGCTGAACACGGCTTCCTGGTGGTAGCTGTCGGCGCCATACACCAGGTAGAGCAGGAGGTCGGGGCGGTGGTCCATGCGTAGGTGGCTGAAAACGGTGGCTGCCTGGCAGGGGGCGGAGCGGCGGTGGGGCAAGGCGCGCATGGTAGCATCGCCGCTTTTACTCGCGGCCCTGCGCTCATGTCCGGCCCCCAGACCCCGATGCCTGCCGACCCTGCCGCCGGTGGTCAGGCAGCGCCTTCCAGCCTCAAGATCTACCTCCGCCTGCTGACCTATCTGCGCCCCTACCTCGGCCAGTTCGCGCTCAGCATCGTCGGTTTCCTCATCTTCGCGTCGTCGCAGCCCATGCTCGCGGGGGTGCTGAAGTACTTCGTCGACGGCCTCAACGATGCCGCGGCAACCCCCTTCGCCGATGTGCCGCTGCTCGAGGGCTTGCCGCTGATGACCGCGGTGCCGCTGCTGATCGTGCTGATCGTGACCTGGCAGGGGCTGGGCTCCTACCTCGGCAATTATTTTCTCGCCAAGGTCTCGCTCGGCCTCGTGCACGACCTGCGTCTGGCGCTGTTCGACAGTCTGCTGCGCCTGCCCAACCGCTATTTCGACCAGCATAACTCCGGTCACCTGATCTCGCGCATCACCTTCAACGTCACCATGGTCACCGGTGCTGCCACCGACGCCATCAAGGTGGTGATCCGCGAAGGCTTCACCGTGGTCTTCCTGTTCGGCTACCTGCTGTGGATGAACTGGAGGCTGACCCTGGTGATGGTCGCCATCCTGCCGGTGATCGGCGTGCTCGTGGGCAGCGCGAGCCGCAAGTTCCGCAAGCAGGCGAAGAAGATCCAGGTGGCGATGGGCGATGTCACCCACGTTGCCTCCGAGACCATCCAGGGCTACCGCGTGGTGCGCAGCTTCGGCGGCGAGGATTACGAATCGCAGCGCTTCCGTGCCGCCAGCGCGGACAACACCAGGAAGCAGCTGCGCATGGTGAAGACCTCGTCGACCTACACGCCGACGCTGCAGTTCGTGACCTACAGCGCGATGGCGGTGGTGCTGTTCCTCGTGCTGTGGCTGCGCGGCGAGGCGAGCGCGGGCGATCTGGTGGCCTACATCACCGCCGCCGGCCTGCTGCCCAAGCCGATCCGCCAGCTCTCGGAAGTGAGCTCCACCATCCAGCGCGGTGTCGCCGGCGCCGAGAGCATCTTCGAGCAGCTCGACGAAGCCCCGGAGACCGACCGCGGCACGGTCGAGCGCGAGCGCGTCGCCGGACGGCTGGAGGTGCGCGACCTCAGCTTCACTTATCCCGGCACCGAGCGCGTGGTGCTCGACGGCGTCAGCTTCGCCGTGGAGCCGGGGCAGATGGTGGCCCTGGTCGGGCGTTCGGGGAGCGGCAAATCGACCCTGGCCAATCTGGTGCCGCGCTTCTACCACCACGATCAGGGCCAGATCCTGATCGACGGCGTCGATGTCGAGGACTACACCTTGCGCAACCTGCGTCGCCACATCGCGCTGGTGACCCAGCAGGTGACCCTGTTCAACGACAGCGTGGCCGCCAACATCGCCTATGGCGATCTCGCCGGCGCGCCGCGCGCGGCGGTGGAAGCGGCGGCCGAGGCGGCGTATGCCAGGGAGTTCATCGACCGCCTGCCCGCCGGGCTCGACACCGAGATCGGCGAGAACGGGGTGACGCTGTCGGGCGGCCAGCGTCAGCGCCTGGCGATCGCGCGCGCGCTGCTCAAGGATGCGCCCATCCTCATCCTCGACGAGGCCACTTCCGCGCTCGACACCGAATCCGAGCGCCACATCCAGGCCGCCCTCGACCGCGCGATGCGCGGCCGCACCACGCTGGTGATCGCGCACCGCCTGTCCACGATCGAGAAGGCCGACCTGATCCTGGTCATGGACCAGGGCCGCATCGTCGAGCGCGGCAGCCACGCCGGCCTGCTCGCCGCCGGCGGTCACTATGCCCGCCTGCACGCGATGCAGTTCTCCGAGACCGCGGCCGCGCCCGCCGGCGACGCCTAGGAACGCGACCGCGGCGACCGCGCTCAGGGCGCGGCCGCGGCCTTGCTGTTGTCGTACATCATGAAGCGCGCGGCTTCGTGCAGGCCGCGGGCAAGGTCGGCGAGGCGGGCGAACTCTTCCGGGTTGGCCGCCGACACGTCGGCGAGCGGCGCGGCGGAGGCCAGATCGTGCATCGTCGCCTGGCTGCCGTCGGCGTTCATGCGCACCAGATGGCGGCGGGTGACCGCGCCGATCAGCGGGAACGCGCCCTCGCGCAGGATCACCGGCACCGCGCGCTCGCCTTCGGGGGCGGGCAGTTGCAGGTCGCGCCCCATGGCCCGCGTGTCGTAGCGCAGGCCGAGCATGCCGGCCACGGTGGGCAGCAGATCGACCAGGCTGGCGGCCTCGTCGACGACGCGCGGCGCGAGCAGCGCGGGGGCGTGGATCACCGCATGCACGTGGGTGCTTTCGAGGTTGAGCAGCTCGAACGCGGGCGGCATGAAGGGCAGGGTGGAGATGCGGCCGTTGTGGTCGCCGAACAGCACGAAGATGGTGTTGTCGTAATAGCCGCTCCGCTTGGCCATCTCGATGAAACGGCCGACGCTGTGGTCGAGCAGGCGCACCGCGTTCAGCTGCGCGGTGCTCTGGAAGCCGGCGGCCTCGGCTTCGGCCTCCGGACGCTCGCTGATCACGAAACCGTCGTTGTCCTTGGGGATGGTGAACGGGCGGTGGTTGCCCGCGGTCTGGATGTAGGCGAAGAACGGCCCCTTCTTCGCCTGCTCGCGCAGCAGGGCGTCGGTCTCGCGGAACAGGTTGAGGTCGGAGATGCCCCACACGTCGTCGTTGGGCGCCTTCCAGTAGCCTTCCTCGTAGAGACGGACACCGTCGACGCTGCCCAGGATCAGCGCGTTCATGTTGGCCCAGCCCGCGCTGCCGCCGATCGCGTAGATCTTCTCGTAGCCTTCGAAGGCGTTGATCACGGTGTGCTGGTTGCTGATGAAGGGGTTGCGTGTGGCGCTCTCCGAGCGCGCGGCGTCGGGGATGCCGGTGATGCTCGCCCACACCGTCTTCGCGGTGCCCGACACCGGCACGTGCAGGTTGCGGAACAGCCAGCCATCGCGCGCGAGCGCGTCGATATGCGGCGTGGGGTCGAGCGGATTGCCGAACAGGGCCGAGCGGCTTGCGCCCAGCGATTCGAGCATGATGAATACGACGTTGGGCGGCTGCGCGGTGCGCAGGCGGTGCGGCGCCGGTTCGACCGTGCGCGCCAGCGACAGCGCCGCCGGATCGGGGCGGGTCACCGACAGGTAGTTGGCGAGCGTGCCGTAGCGGCGGCCGAGTTCGGCGCGGTCGAACTGCTCGGCAGGAATGCGGTGGGTGTCGTAGATGAACACCACCGGATTCAGGCCCAGGGCGCCGACCGCCGGGTTGCCCGAGAAGAAGGCGTCGCTCCAGCGCAGCGGCACCGGATTCTGCAGGTTGATGTCCTGCACGCGGCCGAGCAGGCCGAGGAAGCCGAGCACGAGCACCGCGGCGATGCCGCCGAACACCGCGCGCCTCGGCATCGGCCGGTGCGCGGGGCGGTCGAGCGCGGCCTTCTCGGCGCGCAGCAGCACGGCGAAGAAGGCGGCCGAGGCCGCCAGCCAGCCGAGCGTGATCCAGACCACCGGGTAGCTCTCCCACACCATCTGCGTCGAGATGTCGGTGTTGCCGACGAAGCGGAACACGGTCGCGCTCAGACGCTGGCCGAGATATGAGTAATGGCCGAAGTCGAGCACGTAGACGAGCAGCACGCCGAGCGTGGCGAGCGCCAGGTAGAGGCGGTTCAGCGTGCGCACATGCGGGCAGCGCAGCAGGTTCGCGCGCGGCAGCACGGCGAGCACGGCGACCGGCAGCATCAGCAGCAGGGCGAGGCGCAGGTCGAAGCGCACGCCCACCGACAGGGTTTGCAGGATGCTCGCGGTGCTGGCCGAGGACAGCGCGTGATGGTCGGCGAAACCGACCAGAAAGACGATGCGGAGAACCACGAAAAGCGCGAAGAACAGCGCGGTGCCTGCGCCAAGCAGGCGGATGCGACGGGATTGCAGCCAGGTCATGTTGGAGTGCGGAACGTTGGGCGACCGCGGAGCATAACCGGATCGGCGCCGCTGCGGCGTAAGGGAGTGTGGAGCGAGGGGAGCGCGCGGGGCGCCGGCCGCCCCGTGCCCGGGCGCCGGTGAGGACGGCGCGCGCGTCGGCGCGATCCGGCTGACGGGCGCGGCCACGATCCGCATATCATCACGCGGTTTCTTACTGGATGCCGCGCCATGCCTTCTTCATCGTTCCCGTCCGCTGCCGTGGCGGTTCTCCCGCAGGCGCCAGGCGCCGCGACCGCCGACGCGCAGAGCGGCGCGCCGGCGCGCGAGGTGCGCAGCTTCATCGTCCTGCTGGCCCTGCTCCAGGGCGGTTTGCTGTATCTCGCCGAGCTCGGCATCGAGCACGGCTGGTGGCCGTTTTCCCTGCTTGGCGGGCGGGTGTGCTGGTACAGCCTGGTGCTGTCGGTGCCGACGGTGATGGCCTTGTCGGTGCTGCGTCTCGACGACCGCCGTTTCTGGCTGCAGGCGGCAGGGGTGGCGGTGGTCTTTCTCGCCCTCGCGGCGTGGGCGAGCTGGCGCGCGACCGGCGCCCCCGGCCTGAGCGCGGCGGCGGTGCTCGGCCCCTTCGGCTGGACCGCCGCGGTCGGCCTCTTCGTCGCCCTGCCGTGGCTGCAATGCCGTCTGAGCCACGGGCGCTGGCAGGCCCCCTATGCCGAACTGGTCGAGCACGCGTGGCAGAACGCGCTCACCCTGCTGCTCGCGCTCGCCTTCGTCGGCCTCTGCTGGGGCGTGCTGATGCTGTGGGCGGCGCTGTTCGATCTGCTCAAGATCCGTTTTTTCAGCGAACTCTTCGGCGAGAAGCCTTTCGCCTATCTCGCCACCGGCGCGATGGCCGGGCTCGGCGTGCTGATCGGGCGCACCCAGCGCCGGCCGGTGCAGGTCGGCCGCCAGATCCTGTTCGCGGTGTTCAAGGGCCTGCTGCCGCTGCTCGCCTTCATCGCCCTGCTGTTCGTCCTCGCGCTGCCGTTTGCCGGCCTGGAGCCGCTGTGGCAGACGCGCTCGGCGGCGACCCTCCTCGTCGGCCTGATCGCGCTGATGGTGCTGTTCGTCAATGCGGTGCATCAGGACGGCAGCGGCGCGCGCCCCTATCCGGCGCTGCTGCGTCGCGTGGTCGAGGGCGGCCTGCTCGTGCTGCCGGTGTTCGCCGCGCTCGCGCTCTACGCGCTGTGGCTGCGCATCGCGCAGTACGGGTGGACCCCGGACCGCTTCTGGGCGGCGTTGATCGCCGCGGTGGCGAGCGCCTACGCGCTGGGTTACGCGGTGGCGGTGTTCGGTTCGCGCGCCGCCTGGCTGGCGCCGCTGGCGGTGGTCAATCGTGTGCTGTCGTGGGGTGTGGTCGGGCTTGCGCTGCTGGTGAATTCACCGCTGCTCGATCCGCTGCGCGTGGCCGCGGCGAGTCAGGCGCAGCGCCTGCAGGCCGCCGAGGGGGGAGCGGAGAGCCTCACCCGCGATCTCGAAACCCTGCGTTTCGATCTCGGCCGGGCGGGCTACGAGGCCGCCCAGGGCTTGCGCGCCGCGCCCGCATTCACCGGCGATGCGCAGCGCCTCGCCGAACTCGAACGCGTCCTCGCCTTGGCGCAGCGCTGGCCGGAGAGGCGCAGCGCGGCGGAAAAGGCGGCAAGCGCGTTGAAGACGACGGCGGCGTTGCGCGCGCATCTGAGTCTGGCGCAAGGGGCGCTCGCGCCCGCCGAGGATTGGCTGCAGGCCGTGCTCGACGGCCGCATCGATGCGCTGGACTGCGTCCAGCCGGACAGTCGCTGCGTGCTGCTCACCCCCGATCTCGACGGCGATGGCGCCGCCGAGCACCTGCTGTGCGACCTCGGCCGCCGCTACGGCGTGCAGTGCGCGCTGGCGAGCCGCGAGCAGGAGCGGTGGACGCGGGCCGGAACGCTGTGGAGGCACGGCCGCGAGGCCGAGGTGCGCGCTGCGCTGGAGGCCGGCGAACTCGCCGTGCGCCGCCAGCGCTGGCCCGATCTGGAAGTGGCCGGCGCGCGCGCGGAGGTGCAGGGCGCACCGTAGGCCGCCGGCACGCGTCGATTCGCCACGGGGCGGGCCTGGGCCGCCGGGCGCTGTGCGCCGCCGCGGCGCTTCAGGCCGGCGGCAGGTTCAGATCCAGCCAGCGTTGCAGGTCGCTGCCCTGCGGCCAGTTCTGCAGCAGGCGGCGGCGGTCGCGGCGCCAGGCGCGGGCGTGGCTGGCGGCGTCGCGGTGCTGCTGCATGGCGTCGAGGTCGATGAGTTTGACCTCGCCTTCGTCCCACAACAGGTTGGTGGCCTTCAGGTCGCCGTGGCTCAGGCGCTCGCGGTGGAGCAGGGCGAACAGCCGGCGCAGCGCGGCGGCCTCGGCGGCGGGCGGCACGCGCTCGGGGTCGAGGTGCTGGAGCAGGTCGGGGCCGGCGCAGTGCTCGGTGATCAGCCAGGCACGGCCGCGCAAGGGGCCGCGGCGCTCCTCGACGAGTGCCAGCGGCGCCGGGGTGGGGATGCCGAACAGGCGCAGGCGGTGGCCTTCGCGCCACGAATGCGCGGCGCGGCTCGGGCGCCACGCGCGCGACAGGGCGTGGCGCCAGTTCTTGAGGTTGTAGCGCTTGACCACCAGGGTGCGGCCGCCGATGTCCACCCGCGCCACGGTGCACGTGTTGCCGCGCTTGAGCGCGACGCCGTCTTCGAGGTAGCGGTCGGGGTCGGCGAGCAGCGGCGCCAGCGTCTCGGCCTCGCTGCGCAGCACCGCGGTGTAGCGGCCGAGGCTGCGCGTGACCTTGAACAGCGAGCAGTCGCGGCCGGTCTTGGCGAGGTAGTCGCGCAGGCGCCACAACTGCTCGACAGCGAGCGCGCGTTGCAGCGCGGCCGGGGCGGGCGGGCGCGGGTTGGCAGCGACGTAGGCGTCGAACAGCGGCGTCATGTGCGCTGGATCGACGAGCCAGGTGCGCGGCAGTTGCGCGGTGAGCATGGCGAGGTCGCGCGCGGCGAACTTCTCCACCAGCGGCTTCTCCGCATGGGTGCGCACGGCATCGCCGTCGATGAGCAGCAGGCGGCGGGCGTCGCCCTCGCCGTGGTGCAGGAAATTGCCGAAATGCAGATCGTCGTGGCTGAGCCCGGCGGCGTGGACGCGGCCGAGCAGCGCGAATACCGGCGCGAGCAGGGCCACCACGTCGGCGTCGCCCGGGGGGGGCGCGGCGAGAGGGCGCCAGGCGTCGAGCACGGTGCGGGCGGGGGCGAGGAATTCGGTGAGCAGCAGGTGGCCGCCGCCGGGCAGGGGGCGGGCGTCGAGCGCCCGCGGGGTCGGGATGCCGGCCGCGGCGAGCGCGGCGATGCCCTCGTGTTCGCGCTGCCAGTGGCGGGCGCTGTGGCGGTCGATGAAGAGCTTGACCAGCAGCGCGGGGGCCTGCGCGCCCACCCAATGCCCCTTGCCGACCACGCGCTTGCCCGGCAGCACGCGCAGCAGCTGCTCGACCACGAGCTCGCAGCCGTCGCCGGCGGCGATGCGGAAGGGGACCGTCGGGTTGCGACCGGCGTCGGCGAGCGCGGCGGCGTCGACCCGGGGTGGGAGGGGGGAAGGGGGGGCGGACAGGGACGTGGCGGTCATGGGCGGTGACGTTTGCGGCGCTGGCGGCGCAGGATGCGGCAGGCGAGCCGTTTTGCCGCCGCGTCCAGGCGCGGGCGGCCGAGGTAGCGCAGCAGGAAGCGCAGGCGCTCGGTGGCCGACAGCGCGCCGGCGTGGCGGTTGAGGGCGTCGAGGTCGCGCGCGCGGTCGCGCGTGCCGAAGATCAGCGGGCGCGTCTTCTCGAGGTCGATGAAGCGCGCCGGATGGCTGCCGCCGCCATCGAGGCGGAGGAAGATGTGCTTCGGATACAGGCAGTTATGCACCTGCCCGGCGGCGTGCAGGCGGCGCACGAGGTCGGCGCCGAGGTCGAGCACGGTGCGCCGGGTGGCGCGCGGCAGCGTGGGCCAGCGGGCCAGCCAGTGGTCGAGCGCCTGGTAGTCGTCGAGGGCGCGCGTCACCAGGATGGCGCAGGCCTTGCCGGCAATGCGGCGCTGGCCGAAGAAGGCGGCGGCGAGCGCCGGGATGCCGGCGGTCTCGAAGCGGCGGATGGCGCGGAACTCGCGCGCGAAGGTGGCTTCGCCCAGCGGATGCCGCGCGCTGCGGCTCAGGTGGTCGATCTGGCGCTTGAGGTAGAAGGCTTGCGGCCGGCCGTCGGCATCGGCGAGTTCGAGGCGGCTCACGCTGCTCCAGCCGCCGCGGCCGGTGTTGGGCGCGTCGACGCTGTCGAGCTCAAGCGCCCACAGCGCCTCGAAGCGGTCGAGGCCGTGGCGCGCGAACAGGGCGCGCAGGTCGTCGGCGAGGAAGTCGTTGCTCATTCGCGCCCCGCGAAGAAGGCGACGATCTTGCGCACGCGGCGCTTGTCGCCGCGATCGAGCCGGGCCTTGCCGGCATAGTCGAGGTAGAAGCGCAGCCGCTGGCTGCGGCTCAGGTGGTACTTGGCGACCTTGTCCAGGCAGGCGAGGTCCTTGACCATGCGGTAGTGCAGGAACGGGCCCCACCAGAATTCGCCGGCCGGGCAGTCGATCAGGTAGAGCCGCGGCGTGGCGGCGGCGTCGACCAGCAGGTTGCGCCACTTGAGGTCGTTGTGGGTGAAGCGGTGGGCGTGCATGGCGCGGGTGGCGTGCGCGAGCTGGTGCGACACCGCGGCCACCCAGCGGCGGTCGGCGAGGCGCGGATCGCGGTCGAGGCGAGGCGGTTCAGATCGACCGTGTGTTCGAGCTCGGCGGTGATCAGCGCGCCGCGGTGGAAGGCGCCGGCGCGCCGCTCCAGCCCCCAGCCCGCGAGCGTCGCGGTGGCGATGCCCCAGTCCGCGAAGTGGCGCAGGTTCTCCCATTCGGCCTGCACGCGGGGGCGGCCGAACCACCGCCGCAGCGGATTCTTGCCGGCGCCGTGGTAGCGCTTGACGTAGTAGCGGCGGCCGTCGAGCTCGACGCGCAGCACGCGGCTCAGCGGGTCGCGCGCGATCAGTTCGCCGTCGAGCGCGAACACGCTGTCGAGGGTGGCGAAGGCGGTGCGCGCCGCGGGGCCGAGCGCGGCGGGGTTCAGCGTCCACGCGCTCATCGTTGCAGCGCCGGGCGGTTGGCGAACTTGCGCTGGTAGCGCAGCTTGAGGCGCGCGGCCTCGCGTTCGAGGTGATCGAGCAGGCGCCGCTCGCGGGCGAGGGTGGCGCGCAGCGGCCCGGGGAAGTAGGCGCGCAGGAAGCGCAGGCGGTCGCCGCGGGTGAGGCCGATGTCGAGCGCGGAGAAGTACAGCGCGGCGAGATCCTTGTCGCGCCAGCGTCGCGGGGTGCGCGCGCGGACCTGGGCGCGGTGCAGGTCGATCAGCGACACGCGCAGCGCACCGGGCGCCGGCGGCGGGTCGAGATCGAGCAGGAAGTGGCACAGATAGAAGTCGCGGTGGTTCATGCCGCCTTCGTGCAGGCGGCGGGCGACGGTGGCGACGGCGTCGATCAGCGCGCGCTTGAGCGCGGGCGGCGGCGCTTGCTCGCGCCAGTCGCGGGTATAGACGTCGAGATCGACCGCCGGCTCGATCGCCGCGGTGACCAGGAAGGATTCGCGATGCGCCGGGCCGCGGCCGCGCTCACCGTAGGCGACCGCGTCCATGGTCGGCACGCCGAGCGCGTGGCAGGTCTGGATCGCGCGCCATTCGTTGCTGGCGCCGAGTACCGGCGCGCGCAGGCGCAGCAGCTCGCCGGCGATGCGCCCCCAGCCGACGCCGTTCTGCAGCTTGAGGTAATAGCCGCGCCCGTCGATCTCGAAGCGCAGCGTGCGCCGGCCTTCGATGTCGCGCACCAGGGCGTCGCCGTGCGCGGCGTGCGCGAGTTCGGCGGCGGCGGCGAAGGCGTCGCGCTCGGCCCACAGCGCGGACAGCGGCGGGGTGAGCACGAGCTGGTTCATCCGCGCTGGCCCACGATGAGGTCGGCGGCGCGCTCGGGCATGCTGTACAGATCGGCGCGGCCGGCGAATTCGAGCGCGTTGCGCTGCCAGCGGGCGCGCGCCTCGTCGTCGCCGAGGGCGGTGGCGAGCGCGCGGTCGAGGGCGTCCTGGGCGAAGGGCTGGGGCACGATCAGGCCGGCGTCGGCATCGGTGATGTAGTGCGCGTAGCCGCAGGCCGCGCTGGCGATCACCGGCAGGCCGGCGACGAGCGCTTCGAGCAGCACGGTGCCGGTGTTCTCGTGGCGCGCCGGGTGCAGCAGGAGGTCGGCGCCGAGCAGGAAGCGCGGCACGTCGTCGCGCCCGCCGGGGATCGCCACGCGCTCGCCGATGCCCAGGCTGCGCGCCTGGTCGAGGAAGGGCTTGGGGTCGTCGGCGCCGAGCGCGATCAGCCGGGTGCGGCGCTTGAGCGCCTCGGGCAGCGCGGCGATCGCCCTGAGGCTGCGGTCCAGCCCCTTGCGCGGGAAGTCGGAGCCGATCTGCACCAGCAGCAGGTCGTCGTCGGCGAGGCCGGTCTCGGTGCGGAACGCGGCGCGCACTTCGGCGGCGTTGGCGGGGGCGCGGCGGTCGGGGGCGATGCCGGGCGGCAGCAGGTGGAAGCGCCGTGCCGGGGTGCCGTAGTGGCGCGCGAACAGGGCCTGCTGCGCGCTCGAGATCATCAGGATCTCGGTGTGCTGCTCGGGCCCGAACACCGCGCGTTCGTAGGCGGAGAAGTGGCGGTAGCGCGGGCTGTAGCGGTACAGCGGCTTGCGCAGGGTGCGCGCCTTGTCCTCGTAGCAGGGGTCGGCGGCGTAATACACGTCGAGCCCCGGCATCTTGTTGAAGCCGATCACGCGATCGACGGGGCGACGCTCGAGGTCGGCGTGCACCCAGGCGGTGAATTTGGCGTAGCGGCGGTGGTTGATCAGCGCGCTCACCGGTACGCGCACCAGCTCGAAGCCCGGCGGCACTTCGCCCTGCCAGTCGAGCGCATAGACGCGGATGGCGTGGCCGCGCGCCTGACAGCTCAGCGCGATGCGCAGGAAGTCGCGCTGCAGGCCGCCGTAGGGAAAGTACTTGTACAGGCAGAAGGCGAGTTGCATCAGGGACGTTCCATGTCCGGGTGGGCGGCGAGCAGCGCCTCGAACCGCGCCCACACCTGCTCGGGGGCGAGCCGGGTGAAGCACAGCGGCTGCTCGGTGGCGAGGTCGAAGCGGTTGCGCTCGTCCTCGCTCGGGCGGTGGCGGCAGGCGCGGGCGAGGCAGGGCGCGCAGGCGAAGTCGGAGGCGAGATGGACCTGGCGCGGCCCCCAGGCCCCGGTATAGCCCGGATTGGTGGGGCCGAACAGCGACAGCGTGGGCACGTCGAGGGCGGCGGCGAGGTGGCCGAGGCCGGTGTCGACGGCGATGCAGGCACTGGCGCCGGCGAGTTCGACGGCGATGTCGGTGAGGTTGAGGCGCGGCAGCACGGTGGCGCCGGCGAGCCCGGCGGCGAGCCGTTCGGCGCGCGCCTTCTCGGCGGCGTTGCCCCACGGCAACCGCAGCTGCCAGCCGGCGGCGCAGGCGTGTTCGGCGAGCGCGCGCCAGTAGCGCTCCGGCCAGTGCTTGGTGTCCCAGGTGGTGCCGTGGAGCAGGACCAGGTAGGGCGCGCCGAGCTCGGCGCGGTAGGCGGTGCGCGCCATCAGCCGGGCGGGGGCGATGCCGTAGCTGCCGGTGGTCGCGGCGTCCGCGGGCAGGGTGTAGCCGAGCGCGGCGGCGAACAGCTCGCGCACGCGCAGCACCGCGTGCCGCCCCCAGGGCACGGCGTGGCGGTGGCGGTAGAGCAGGCTGGCGAGCGGCTCGCGCGCCGAACGGCGGTCGAGGCCGTGGATCGGCGCGGCGGCGAAGCGGCTCAGCCAGGCGCTCTTCAGCAGCCCCTGGGCGTCGATCACGAGGTCGTAGCGGGTGCTCGCCAGCGCCTGGCGGAACGCCCGCCATTCGCCACTGCGCCGCGCGCGCAGCGGCTGCTTGCGCCAGCGCCGCAGCGCCACCGGGATCACGCGTTCGACCGCGGGATGCCAGGCGGGGATTTCGGCGAAGGCTTCTTCCACCACCCAGTCGAAGCGTAGTTCCGGGCGCGCACGCACGGCGTCGGTCACCGCCGGCAGGGTGTGGATGACGTCGCCGAGCGACGAGGTCTTGACGATCAGTACCCGCATCGGCGGCTCAGGCCCGGGCGACGACGTCGACCGGCCGCCCGGGGGCGGGGGGCACGCCGAGTTCGGCGAGCGCGGCAAGCACGCTGTGCGGCGCGATGTCGACGAGGCAGCGGGTATGGCCGAGCGGACAGGTGCGCTCGAAGCACGGCGAACAGTCGAGACGCAGGCTGCGGATCGCCACCCGGCTGGCGAGCGGCGGCGTGTGTTCGGGGCTGGACGAGCCGAAGATCGCCACCAGCGGCACGTCGAGCGCGGCGGCAACGTGCATCAGGCCGGAGTCGTTGGTCACCGCGGCCGCCGCCAGCGCCAGCAGATCGACCGCGTCGCCCAGCCCGGTGCGGCCGGCGAGGTCGTGGGCGTGCGGGTTGCCGGCACAGATCGCGGCGGCGGCGGGCTTGTCCTTGTCCGAGCCGAGCACCCAGACCTGGAAGCCGAGATCGGCGAGTTCGCGGGCGAGCGCGGCGAAGTGCGGCAGCGGCCACTGCTTGGCGGGGCCGTATTCGGCACCGGGCATGAAGGCCACCGCCGGCCGCTCGGCGGCGAGCGCGAGGCGGTCGCGCAGCGCCGCCTGATTGGCGGCGTCGGCGTGCAGGCGGGGCCGCGGAAAGGGTTCGGGGAGCGGTGCGCCGGCAGGGCGGGCGAGGGCGACGAAGCGCTGCACGGTCATCGGCAGCGCGGTCTTGTCGAGACGGCGCAGGTCGTTGAGCAGGCCGTAGCGCATCTCGCCGCGAAAGCCGGTGCGGCGCGGGATGCCGGCGAACAGCGGAACGAGCGCGGACTTCAGCGAGCCGGGCAGCACGATCGCCTGATCGTAGCCCTCGCGCGCCAGTTCGCGCCCCAGCCGCCAGCGCGCGCCCAGCCCGAACTCGCCGTGGCCGAGCGGCATCACCACGCCGCGCCGCACCTCGGGCATGCGCGCGAGGATGGGCAGCGACCAGCGCGGCGCGAGCACGTCGATGGCGCACGCGCTGCCACGCTTGAGGGTCATGAACAGGCTCTGCGCCATGACCATGTCGCCGACCCACGACGGGCCGACGACGAGGATCTTGCGAACGTCCTTGCTCACCGTGCGCCGCCCGTCACGCGCGCTGCGCCAGCCACTCGAGGTAGCGCGGCACGCCGGTTTCCACGTCCATGAACGGGCGGTCGTAGCCGGCGGCGCGCAGCGCGCCCATGTCGGCCTCGGTGAAGCTCTGGTAGCGGCCCTTCAGGTGGTCGGGAAAGGGGATGTAGTCGATTCCGCCGCGCTCCTTGGCGCCATCCTTGCCGGCCTCCTCGCCGGCGGCGCGGAACCAGCGGATCGCGGCGCGGGCGACGTCGTTGAAGCTCTGCGCGCGGCCGGTGCCGAGGTTGAAGATGCCCGATACCTGCGGGTTGTCGAGCAGCCACAGGTTGACCGCGACGACGTCGTCGACGTGGATGAAGTCGCGGCGCTGTTCGCCCGGGCCGTAGCCGTCGGAGCCTTCGAACAGGCGCACGCGGCCGGCTTCCTTGAGCTGGGTGTTGAAGTGGAAGGCCACGCTTGCCATGCCGCCCTTGTGCTGTTCGCGCGGGCCGTACACGTTGAAGTAGCGCAGGCCGACGACCTGGCTGCCGGGACGGGCGAGCTGCGGGTTGAGGTGGCAGTCGCGCAGGTGGCAGTCGAACAGGAACTTGGAGTAGGCGTACATGTTGAGCGGGCGCTCGAACTCGCGCGCCTCGCGGAAGGTCGGGCCCATGCCGTATACCGAGGCCGAAGAGGCGTAGATCAGCGCCACCTTGTGGGCCAGGCACCAGGCGAGCAGGGCCTTGGTGTACTCGTAGTTGACCTTCATCACGAAGCGGCCGTCCCACTCGGTGGTCGACGAGCACGCGCCTTCGTGGAACACCGCCTCGACCTTGCCGAAGCTGTCGCCGGACTGCAGGCGGGCGAGGAAGTCGTCCTTGTCCATGTAGTCGCGGATGTCGGCATCGGCGAGGTTCAGGCATTTGCGCCCGTCGCTGAGGTCGTCCACGACGAGGATGTCGCGGATGCCGCGGGCGTTGAGCCCATGCACGATGTTGCTGCCGATGAAGCCGGCGCCGCCGGTGACGATGATCATGGTTTCTCCTCGGTTCGGTGGGCCGCGTCGAGTGCGGCCTCGAGTTCTGCGGTGCTCACGGTGGCGGTGCCGAGCTTGGCGACGACGACGCCGGCGGCGACGTTGGCGAGCGCGGTGGCGTCGGCCAGCGCCAGGCCGCAGGCCAGCCCGGCGCCGAGTACGGCGACCACGGTGTCGCCGGCGCCGGTGACGTCGAACACGTCGCGCGCGCGCGTCGGCAGGTCGAGCGCGGCCCGGCCTTTCTGCAGCAGGGTCATGCCGCGCTCGGAACGGGTGATCAGCAGCGCCTCGAGGTCGAGCGCCTCGCGCAGCGCCTCGCCGCGCGCACGCAAGGTGGCCTCGTCGCCGCAGTGGCCGACCACGGCCTCGAATTCGCTCATGTTCGGGGTGATCACGGTGGCGCCGCAGTAGCGCCCGAAATCGGTGCCCTTGGGGTCGACCACGACCGGCAGCGCGCGTTCGCGGGCGACGCGGATCAGGCTGCCGACCTGGGCGAGGGTGCCCTTGCCGTAGTCCGACAGCACCACCGCGCCCGCTGCCGGCAGCGCGGCCTCGAAGGCGCGCTCGATGCCGGCCGATTCGAGCACGGCGAAGCTGTCCTCGAAATCGAGGCGGATCAACTGTTGGTGGCGGCTGATGATGCGCAGCTTGGTGATCGTGGGATGGTCGGGGGCTTCGAGCAGGCGGCAGGCGACGCCGCCGGCTTCGAGCCGCGAGCGCAGCAGGCCGGCGGCTTCGTCGCGGCCGACGAGGCCCACCAGTTCGGCGCCGACGCCGAGCGCGGCGGCGTTGAGCGCAACGTTGCCGGCACCGCCGGCGCGGAATTCGTCACCTTCGACCTTGACCACCGGCACCGGCGCTTCCGGCGAGATGCGGGTGGTCGAACCATGCCAGTAGCGGTCCAGCATCACGTCGCCGACGACGACGAGCCGGCCGGCGGAAAAGTCGGGCAGGGACAGTGGCATGAAAACGGGAACCGTCTGATTCGAAGGCGCGAATTATCCCACGAAGGGCGGCCGCGGCGCGAATGCCGGGGGCGGGCGAACGCCGAGTGCGGGGCCGTGACCCCATACGCAGCGGTATGGAGGCACGTATAATCGGCGGGCTGGCAACATGATCAGACATTGATGAGAGAGGAGAGGACGAGGATGGAACCACAGCTTCAGTACGCGCAGCGGCGCATGACCCCGGCCGATGCCGTCGGGTTGATCCGCAATGGCGACACCGTGGTGGTGCCGACCGGGGTGGGCGAGCCGCCGGCCCTGCTGCACGCACTGTCGGAGCGCCGCCGCAGCCTGCAAGGCGTGGTGGTGAGCCAGATCCTGCCGCTGCGCAAGTTCGCCTACTTCGACCCCGAGACCTGCGCCCATGTGCGCCATTCGGCCTATTTCTTCGGCGGCGCGTCGCGTCCCGGCGGCCAGGACGGCTGGGTCGACTTCCTGCCCAACTACTTCTCCGAACTGCCGATGCTGATCGAGCG
>JAEWVQ010000373.1 GCA_023459095.1 Pseudomonadota bacterium
GGCCTCGGCTCGCTGGCCGGCGTGCTGCTCGGCGGCCAGCGCGGCAACGGCCGCGGCGGCGCCGGCAACAGCGCGATGGCGCTGCTCGCCACGCTGGCGCTGAGCGCGCTGCAGAACTGGCAGCAATCGCAAGCCGGCGCCGCGCGCTTCGCAGCCAGCCCGGCCGACGTCGCCGCGCTGACCTCGGGCGATACCGAACGCCTGGTGCTGCGCGCGATGATCGCCGCGGCCAAGGCCGACGGCCACATCGACGACAGCGAAATCGCCCGCATCGTCGACCGCATCGACGACGACGGCGTCAGCAGCGAAGAGAAGCGCTTCGTGCAGGACGAGCTGCAGGCGCCGCTCGACCTCGGCGCGCTGATCGCCGCCGTGCCCGACGTCCGCGTCGGCGCCCAGCTCTACGCCGCTTCGCTGCTCGCGATCGACCTCGACACCGCCGCCGAGCGCGACTACCTGCGCGCCCTTGCCAGCGGCCTCGGCCTCGACGCCGGCACCGTCGCCCGCCTGCATCAGATGACCGGCGCCCCGGCGCTGGCCTGAACATCGGCGTCCGGCACGAAAAAAACGGCGCCAGGGGCGCCGTTTTTCATCCATGCAGCGAGCGGCGTCGCGCGCCGCTCCAGTGCTTTACAGCGTTTCCAACCGCAGACGCGTGACCTTGCCCTGCACCACCGGCAGCGCCTCGATGCGCGCGATCGCGGCGTTGGCGTTCTTCTCCACGGTCTGATGGGTGAGCATGATGATGTCGGTCTGAGCCTCGCCTTCGCCCGGCTCCTTCTGGATCATGGCGTCGATCGAGATGTCGCTGTCGGCGAGGATGCGGGTGATGTCGGCAAGCACACCCGGCTTGTCCTCGACACGCATGCGCAGGTAGTAGGAAGTGATCACTTCCTCGATCGGCAGCACCGGCACGTCGCGCACCTGATCGGCCTGGAAGGCGAGGTGCGGCACGCGGTGTTCGGGGTCGGAGGTGTGCAGGCGGGTGACGTCGACGAGGTCGGCGATCACCGCCGAGGCGGTGGGTTCGGCGCCCGCGCCCTTGCCGTAGTAGAGCGTGGAGCCGACCGCGTCGCCTTCGACCATGACCGCGTTCATCGCACCCTCGACGTTGGCGATCAGGCGCTTTTCCGGAATCAGCGTGGGATGCACGCGCAGCTCGACACCGTTGTCGCGGCGCCGCGCGATACCCAGCAGCTTGATGCGGTAGCCGAGCTGCTCGGCGTAGCGGATGTCGGCGGCCTCGAGCTTGGTGATGCCTTCGACGTAGGCCTTGTCGAACTGCATCGGGATGCCGAAGGCGATGGCGCTCATGATGGTCGCCTTGTGGGCGGCATCGATGCCTTCGATGTCGAAGGTCGGATCAGCTTCGGCATAGCCCAGCGCCTGCGCTTCCTTCAGCACGTCGGCGAAGGCAAGGCCCTTGTCGCGCATTTCCGACAGGATGAAGTTGGTGGTGCCGTTGATGATGCCCGCCAGCCACTGGATGCGGTTGGCCGAGAGGCCTTCGCGCAGCGCCTTGATGATGGGCACTCCGCCCGCGACCGCCGCCTCGAACGCGACCATGACGCCCTTCTTCTGCGCCGCGGCGAAGATCTCGTTGCCGTGCACCGCGAGCAGCGCCTTGTTGGCGGTGACGACGTGCTTGCCGTTCTCGATCGCCTTCAGCACCAGTTCGCGGGCAATGCCGTAACCGCCGATCAGTTCGACGACGATGTCGATCTCCGGGTCGGCGACCACGGCGAAAGCGTCATCGGTGAGTTTGGCCTTGCCGCCGGTGACCTTGCGCGCGAGTTCGAGATTCTTGTCGGCCACCGCGGTAATGCGGATCGGACGACCCGCGCGGCGGGTGATTTCCTCCTCGTTGCGGTTGAGGACGGTGAAGGTGCCGCCGCCGACGGTGCCGATGCCCAGCAGGCCAACATTGATCGGTTTCATGCAGAGTTTCCGTGTGGTCGTTGAGGGTTGTTCAGGTGCCGTGACGTTTCCGATAGCCGTCGAGGAAGCGCGCGACGCGGCCGATGGCGTCGCGCAGGTCGTCCTCGTGCGGCAGGAAAACGAGACGGAAGTGGTCCGGCCGGATCCAGTTGAAGCCCGAGCCCTGCACCAGCAGCACGCGCTCGGCTTCGAGCAGTTCGGCGATGAAGGCCTGGTCGTCCTCGATCGGGTAGATCGCGGGGTCGAGCCTGGGGAACATGTAGAGCGCGGCCTTGGGCTTGACGCAGCTCACCCCCGGAATCGAGGTGATCAGCTCGTGCGCGAGGTCGCGCTGGCGGCGCAGGCGCCCGCCCGGGGCGACCAGGTCGTCGATGCTCTGGTAGCCGCCGAGCGCGGTCTGGATCGCGTACTGCCCGGGCACGTTGGCGCACAGGCGCATCGAGGCCAGCATGTTAAGGCCTTCGATGTAGTCCTGGGCGTGGCGCTTGTCGCCGCACACCACCATCCAGCCGGCGCGGTAGCCGCAGGAGCGGTAGTTCTTCGACAGGCCGTTGAAGACGATGGTGAGCACGTCCTCGGACAGCGCGGCCAGAGAGGTATGCACGGCGCCCTCGTACAGCACCTTGTCGTAGACCTCGTCGGCGTACAGGATCAGTCCGTGCTCGCGGGCAATCGCGACGATGCCCTTGAGGATGTGCTCGGGGTAGAGCGCGCCGGTCGGGTTGTTCGGGTTGATGATGACCAGCGCACGCGTGTTGGGGGTGATGCGGGCGCGGATGTCGTCGAGGTCGGGCAGCCAGTCGTTGGCCTCGTCGCACACGTAGTGCACCGGCGTGCCGCCCGACAGGCTGACCGCGGCGGTCCACAGCGGGTAGTCGGGCGCCGGCACCAGCACCTCGTCGCCCGGGTTGAGGAGCGCGTTCATCGCCATGACGATGAGTTCGGAGACACCGTTGCCGATGTAAATGTCCTCGATGCCGACACCCTTGATCTGCTTCTGCTGGGTGTAGTGCATCACCGCCTTGCGCGCCGAGAAGATGCCCTTGGAGTCCGAATAGCCCGCCGAATTCGGCAGGTTGCGGATCATGTCCATCTGGATTTCTTCGGGCGCGTCGAAGCCGAACGAGGCGAGGTTGCCGATGTTCAGCTTGATGATCTTGTGGCCCTCGTCCTCCATCTGCTTGGCGCGGGTCAATACCGGACCGCGGATGTCGTAGCAGACGTCGTCGAGCTTGGCGGACTTGCGGATCGGACGTGCGGCGGCGGCCTCGGCCTTGACCACAGATTCCGTGGGTGCCGGTGCCAAATTCAGAGTCTTCGCCGCTTTCATGTTCAGGATCCTCGTCCAGAAAAACCCGCTGCCGCACCCGGCGCCGACCGGCTGCCGACGACAGCGGAAAAAGAGTGCTATCTTAGCCCCGCCGCCGCAGCGCGGCAATTTGCCCGCTTCCCGCCCGCCCCTGCTCCCTCTGCCGCCATGAAGCTCAATCAGGACAAGCACGCCAACCTCAACATCGTCACCGGTTACGGTGCCGACCACGTCTTGATCAACAAGGTCCGCCACGACGGCAATCTGCTGCTCACCGGCGAGCGCATCGTCGCCGGCTGGGCGCCGGGCGGCTTCACCGGCCTGAGCGCCGACGATTTCGCCGCGGTCCGCGACCTCGACGCGAGCATCGTGCTGATCGGCACCGGCGCGCGCCAGCGCTTTCCGCAACCGGCCTTGCTGCGGCCGCTGATCGACGCCCGCATCGGCTTCGAAATCATGGACCTGGCGGCGGCCTGCCGCACCTACAACATCCTCGTCGGCGAAGGCCGCGCGGTTGCCGCGGCACTGCTCTTCGACTGAAGCGGCGGCGCCCTTCCCGCATCCATTCATGCGCCCGAGATTGTGCGGCGCGCCTGCACTCCGGTACGCTGCAAGCGAACCGCAACGCAGGAGTGACCATGACCGAACCGAGCGCCCCCGACTTCAGCCTCGCCGCCACTGGCGGCCACACCGTCAGCCTTTCCGCGCTGCGCGGCAAGAAGCTCGTGCTCTACTTCTACCCGAAGGACAACACCCCGGGCTGCACCAACGAGACCCGTGACTTCGGCGCGCTCCACGCCGCCTTCGCCGCCGCCGGCTGCGAGGTCTTCGGCATCTCGCGCGACAGCCTGAAGTCGCACGAGAACTTCAAGGCCAAGCTCGAACTGCCGTTCGAGCTCATCTCCGACCCCGATGAAGTCGCGTGCAGCGCCTTCGGCGTGATCAAGATGAAGAACATGTACGGCAAGCAGGTGCGCGGCATCGAGCGCAGCACCTTCGTTCTCGACGCCGACGGCCGCATCGCGCGCGAATGGCGCGGCGTCAAAGTCGCCGGCCACGCCGAGGAAGTGCTCGCCTGCGTGCAGGCGCTCTGAGCCCCGCCGCATTCTCCCTGCCCCCGTCCGCCGGAAGCCCCGCCATGCCCACTGCCAACGCGCCGAAGAAAACGCCCGCCCGCGCCCGTCGCACGCCGGCCAAAGCGGCCAAAGCCGCGACCAAGCTGTTCGTGCTCGACACCAACGTGCTGATGCACGACCCGACCAGCCTGTACCGCTTCGAGGAGCACGACCTCTACGTGCCGATCATGACCCTCGAAGAGCTCGACAACAACAAGAAGGGCATGTCCGAGGTTGCGCGCAACGCGCGCCAGGCAAGCCGGATGATGGACGAGATCGTGTCGTCCTCGGCCAACGGCATCGACGGCGGCATCGCCCTCGAACAGCCGTCGAACGGCCTCGCCACCGGCAAGCTGTTCCTGCAGACCGAGGCCATCGACCTCGCCCTGCCCGCGGCGCTGCCCACCGCCAAGGGCGACAACCAGATCCTCGCCGTGGTCATGCACTTGGCGCAGCGCGAACCCGGGCGCTCGGTGATCCTCGTTTCCAAGGACATCAACATGCGCATCAAGGCCCGTGCGCTGGGCCTGGAGGCGCAAGACTACTTCAACGACAAGGTGCTCGAGGACACCGACCTCCTCTACACCGGCACCCGCGAACTGCCGCCCGAGTTCTGGACCACTCACGGCCAGGGCATGGAGTCGTGGAAGAACGAGGGTCACACCTACTACCGCATCAGCGGCCCGCAGACCCCCGACATGCTGGTCAATGAATTCCTCTACCAGGACGGTGCCAAACCGCTCGAAGCCTGGGTCAAGGAAAAGAGCGGGCGCAGCGTGCTGCTGGAGACGCTGACCGACTACAGCCATCACAAGAACAACGTCTGGGGCATCACCGCACGCAACCGCGAGCAGAACTTCGCGCTCAACCTGCTGATGAATCCGGAGATCGACTTCGTCACCCTGCTCGGCCAGGCCGGCACCGGCAAGACCCTGCTGACGCTCGCCGCGAGCCTGACCCAGGTGCTGGAGACCAAGCGCTACGCCGAGATCATCATGACCCGGGTCACCGTCCCGGTGGGCGAAGACATCGGCTTTCTGCCCGGCACCGAGGAAGAGAAGATGGCGCCGTGGATGGGCGCGCTCGAGGACAACCTCGACGTGCTCAACGGCACCACCGGCGAGGGCGGCGACTGGGGGCGGGCCGCCACGCGCGATCTGATCCGTAGCCGGATCAAGATCAAGAGCCTCAACTTCATGCGCGGGCGCACCTTCATCAACAAGTTCCTGATCATCGACGAGGCGCAGAACCTCACGCCGAAGCAGATGAAGACGCTGATCACGCGCGCCGGCCCCGGCACCAAGGTGGTGTGCCTGGGCAACATCGCGCAGATCGACACCCCTTATCTCACCGAGGGCAGCTCGGGCCTCACCTTCGTCGTCGATCGTTTCAAGGGCTGGCCGCACTCCGGCCACATCACACTGCAGCGCGGCGAGCGCTCGCGGCTGGCGGACTACGCCGCCGAAGTGCTCTGACCGGCAGGGCGCGCGCCGGTCACCCTGCCGCCGGCGCGCGCCCCTCCCGCCCCACCTCGCGCCCCCGTCCCCTGCCCGTCTGCGCCCCCGCCCGTTGCACAGGCCTGTTTGCTGCTGCGCAGCACGGCGTTATCATGCGCGCCGCAATACGTAAAAACACGCACCCGTAACACTCGGCCCTTCCCTTGCTCTCGCTCGGCCGGTGTGCCCGGGTCGATCCTCGCCCACCGTGGCGCCCCGAGCAGACCCCCTGATGCCGACCGAGAATACCGACAAGCCCCCCAATCGCCCCTCCTCCCCGACCGAACGCTTTCTCGACCCCAAACGCCCGATCGTCACAAAGACCGATCTCCAGGGCGTCATCACCTATGCCAACCCGGCATTTGTCGAGATCAGCGGCTTCAGCCGCGACGAACTGATCGGTGCCCATCACAACATCGTGCGCCACCCCGACATGCCCAAGGCGGCGTTCGCCGACCTGTGGCGCACGGTGAAAGCCGGCCACCCCTGGCACGGACGGGTCAAGAACCGCACCAAGTGCGGCGGTTTCTACTGGGTCGATGCCTACATCACCCCGGTCACCGAGCATGGCCGCGTGATCGGCTACATGTCGGTGCGCACCGCCCCTTCCAGCGCCGCGAAGCACGAGGCCGAAGCCCTCTACCGCGCGGTGCGCGAAGGCCGCGCCACGCTGCCCGCGACGCCGCTGGGCGGTGGCATCGGACTCGGCCACAGCACCGCCGCAGCGCTGCTGCTGATGCTCGCCCTGACCGTGGCCGCGGCCGCCACCGACGGCGCGCTCGCCGCCGGGCTCGCGGTGACGCAAGGCGTACTCGCCGTCGCCCTGTGGTTCGGCCTGCGCCAGCAACTCTGCGGCCCGCTCAACGCCATGCTCGGTTGCTTCCAGCAGATTGCCGAAGGCCGGCTCGACGCCGACACCGGCAGCGCCGGCTGCCGCCAGGTGCGCACGCTGCAAACCGCGTTGCGCTCGATGCAGGTTCGCCTGCGCGCGCTGATCGGCGACGTCGTTGCCTCGGCCGCCGACACTGCGCGCGCCGCGGGCACGCTGCACGACAACGTCCGCGAACTACAGCGCAGCGCACACCAGCAGGCCGAACAGATCGCCTCCTCGGCCGCGGCGATGGAAGAACTGGCGGTCTCCGTCGGCGAAATCGCCAGCGCCACCGCGGGCTCGGCGCAGCAGGCCGATGCCGCGCTCGGCATCGTCGCCGAGGGCCAGCGCAACATGAGCGCCGCAGCGAACTCCACGCAGCAGGTGGTACAGGCGGTCGCCGCCAACCAGGACATGCTCGACGCGCTCGCCGAATCGGTGAACAAGATCGCCGAGGTGTCGGCCTCGATCAGCGGCATCGCCAAGCGTACCAACCTGCTCGCGCTCAACGCTGCGATCGAGGCCGCGCGCGCCGGCGAACAGGGCCGCGGCTTCGCCGTGGTCGCCGGCGAGGTCACCGAACTCGCCGGCCAGACCCAGCGCAGCACCGACAGCATCGCGCGCCTGATCGAGGAAATTGCCGCACGCAAAACTCAGGTGACCGAGGCCATGGCCTGTCTGCGTGCAGGCGTGGGTGACAGCGTCGAGCGGATCCACGCGGTGTCGGGCGAATTCGACCAGATCGCCGCGGCCGGCTCCACGGTCGCCACCAACGCCGAGGAGGTCCGCCACATGCTGCATCAACAGGAAGCCGCTTCCGGCGAAGTCGCCAACATCATGGAACGCATGAGCAGCCTGACCGACGCCAGCCTGAACACCGTGGGCACGGTCGAGCGCGAGGCCGGTGCCCTCGAAGCCACCGCGCACGAACTGCAGTTGCTGGTGAAACACTTCGCCGACCGGATGCATCACGCTTCATGAAACGCTGTGCGCCGGTCCCGGCGGGGCCGGCGCACAGCGGAGTTGAGGCGGATCATGCCATCCGCACAGGCACCCCCCTATAATGCGGCCAATCTCACCGATGGAGCCGCCATGAACGCGACCGCAGCCGACATGCTGACCGGAGCCAGCATCGACTTCCTGAAGCGGTTCTCGCCGTTCAACCGCATGGAAGAGGAAGCCCTCGCCTTCCTGTCGCAGCACGCCGCGCTCGCCTTCCATCCGCGCGGCAGCGAAATCCTGACCCCGGAAATGGGGCAGGCGCGCCATTTCTTCATCGTTCAGCGCGGCAAGATCCAGGCCCGCCAATCGGGCGCCGCCGCCGTCACCGAATACGCAAGCATGACGCTGGGCCCCGGCGAGTGCTTTCCCATCGGCGCGATCTCGGCCGGCCGACCCTCGACCAACGCCTATGTCGCGGTCGACGACAGCTTCTGCTTCCAGATCAGCGCCGAGGAATTCCTCCAGCTCATGCAGATGAGCCCGGTCTTCCACCTGTTCTGCACCCAGTACATCGCCAGCCTGCTCAACCAGTCGCGCCAGCAGTTGCAGAGCACCTTCTCGCAACGCGCCGCCGAGCAGCAGACCATGACCACGCCGCTCGGCCAGTTGGTGAAGAAGGCGCCGGTGTACGTGGCGCCCGGCGACTCCACGCGCACGGCGCTCGAGAAGATGGCCGAGATGCGCATCGGCTGCATGGTGGTCGCCGACGCCGAGCGGCGCCCGGTCGGCATCCTCACGCAGAGCGACCTGCTGCCGCGCGTGGTGCTGAGCGGGCTGGACCTCGCGACCCCGATCGGCGACGTCATGACCGCCAACCCGCACCAGCTGCCGGCGTCGGCGCTGGCCTACGACGCCGCGCTCGAGATGGCCACCCACGGCGTGCGCCACCTGCTCGTGGTCGACAGCGAAGGCCGCCTCGCCGGCGTCGTTTCCGAACGCGATCTGTTCTCGCTGCAACGCATCAGCCTGCGCCAGATCCGCGCCGGCATCGAGAACGCTGCCGACATCGCCGCGCTGCAGCGCGCGAGCAAGGACATTCGCCAGCTCGCGCTCAACCTCATCGCCCAGGGCATCGGCGCCGAGCAGCTCACCCAGTTCATCTCCGCGCTCAACGACGCCCTCACCCGGCGCATCATCGACCTCGCCCGCGAGCACCACGACCTTTCCGGCATCGACTACGCCTGGGTCGCATTCGGCTCCGAGGGCCGGCACGAGCAAACCCTGTCCACCGACCAGGACAACGGCCTGATCTGGCAATGCCCCGAACTGGCCGAACGCAACACCCTGCGCCCCCGTCTCGTCGCCTTCGCCCGCGAGATCAACGAGAGCCTCGCCGCCTGTGGCTTTCCGCTGTGCAAGGGCAACATCATGGCGAGCAACCCGGAGCTGTGCCTGACCCTGGACGAATGGAAGCAGCGCTTCGGCAAGTGGATCCGCGAGCCCGATCCGCAAGCCCTGCTCAACGCCTCGATCTTCTTCGATTTCCGCGTGCTGTACGGCAACGAGCGCTTCGGCAACCAGCTGCAGAGCTGGCTCAACAGCGCGGCGCGCGCCAACTCTGCCTTTCAGCGCATGATGGCGGCGAACGCGCTGCAGGTCGCGCCGCCGCTGGGCAGGCTGCGCGACTTCGTCGTCGATGACGACGGCAGCATCGACCTGAAGAAATCCGGCGCCCGCCTGTTCGTCGACGTCGCCCGTATTCTCGCGCTGCGCACCGGCGTCGAATCGAGCTCGACGGTGCAGCGCCTGCGCCAGTCCGCGGCGCGTCTGGGCTTTCCCGCCGAGGAAGTGGCGGCGATCATCGACAGCTTCCACTTCATCCAGCTGCTGCGGCTGCGCTCCCAGCACCTCGAAACCGAACACGACGCGCCGGGCGACAACCGCATCAACCCCGACACCCTCAACGAACTCGACCGCCGGATCCTGAAGGAAGCCTTCCGTCAGGCCCGCAAGCTGCAGCTGCGGTTGAAGCTGGACTATCAGCTATGAACTGGCTGAACCGCATCATCCCCGGCCGCAGCGATGCCGGCGACACCGGCCACCCCCAGCACGCGGCGCTCGCGGCCTGGCGCGCACTCCCCGACACCGACCCGGGACGTCCGCATTTCGAGACGCGCTACGTCGTGGTCAATACCGAAGCCAGCCACCTCGATCTCGAGCGCACCCGCCTGCTGTCGGTGGCGGCCATCGGCGTCGACGGCGGCCGCATCAGCGCTGCCGACAGCTATTACGCCACGCTCGGCGACGCCCCTGCCGACGCCTTGCAGGGCCTGCTCGGCATTGCCGGCAAGGCCCCGCTCGTGGTGTTCAATGCGCGCTTCAACCGCGTATTGCTGGAACGCGCCTTCGCCGCCCAGTTCGGGCTCGAGCCACAGTCGATCTGGCTCGATCTCTATGTGCTGCTACCCGCCTTGTTCCCCGAACTCAACGACCACCCGGTGCGACTCGCCGACTGGATGGCGAGCTTCGGCATCGAGACCTTCCAGCGCCACCACGCCCTGGGCGACGCCTGGGCGATCGCCCAGCTGCTGCTCGCGGTGCAGGCCCGCGCACAGCAACAGGGTGCCGGTAACGCCCGCGCGCTCGCCGACATCGAACGTACGCGCCGTCAACTGTGGCAGCTGGCGTAAGCCAGCGGGCGGATGCTGTTCTTCAACATAATCCGAGGTTTACAGCGCGATTTCTGATGCGTATAGTCGCTCCGATGCGGATTCGCCCGACCCTCCTCGCCCTCTCGCTTGCCATATGCTGCACCGCTCCGGCGCTCGGCTCCGAAACCGCAAACGGCCTGTCCCCGGCGCCGTCCCAGCTACAGCCCGAAGCCGAATCCGCGTCGTTCGCCGCCACCTACACCTCGGCGGCGCAGGATCTGGTCAATCAGGGCATGGGGTATCTCGGCATCCGCTATCGCCTGGGCGGCACCTCGCCGGAAACCGGGCT
>JAEWVQ010000374.1 GCA_023459095.1 Pseudomonadota bacterium
CAGCTGCGCCACACCCTCGACAGCTTTCCGCTCGCGGTGCTGCGCACCGAGCGCTCGCCGGTGTCGGCGATGGCCGACTGGCTGGCCGGCAACGAGGCGCCGGCCGGCTTCACGATCGACCAGGACAGCGAACTGCGCTCGGTGACCGAGGACAAGGCCGCGGTGCGCTACGTGCGCCATCCGCTCGACGGCGACGAGGTCAAGGGGCACCTGGAGTCCGGCAAGCTGCCGACGAGGCTGGCACTGACCTTCGATGACCGGGTGAGCCTGGTGCTGACCGAGAAGCTCGAACTCAAGCGCATCGACTTCCTCGACGTCGTCCGCGACCAGATCGAGGGCTCTGCGGAAGACGCCGAGGCGCTGTTCAACGCCGAGTTCGCGCTGATGACCGCCGAGCTCGGCCGCCTGCTGCCGGCGGTGGTCGCGGCCCTGGGCGGCGAGCAAAAGGGGGTTTGACAATGCGCCCATCCCTGATTGCCGCCCGCGCCGCACAGCACGCACAGCTCGTGCGCCGGGTCCATGCCGCCAAGACGTGGCTGCGGCTCGACGATGACACCTATCGCGCCGCGCTCGCTGCGCGTGCCAATGGCAAGCGCTCAAGCAAGGAATGCAGCGTCGCCGAGCTGGATGCAGTGCTCGATCACTTCCACGCCTGCGGCTACCCGCGGCCCGGCGGCAAGGCCGCCGGTCGGCGTACTGCGCTGACGCCGCGGCAGAAGAAGATGTGGGCGCTGTGGCAGACGCTGCACACGGCCGGCAAGGTGCGCGACCGCACCATGCGCGGCCTGCTGGCGTGGATCGCCGGGCAGACGGAAAACCAGGTGCAACGCCTGGAGTTTCTGACCCCGGCCCAGGAGCACACGCTGATCGAGTCGCTCAAGGCGTGGAGCGAGCGGGCATGAGCAGCCGGCTGATGCACACCCAGGCCGCGAGTCTGGCACCGCTTGAAGCGGTGCTGGACCCTGCGTACCCGGAGGCCTGGTGCGAGATCGCAACCTGCCTCTATGTTCAGGTGCGCACGCTGCCCGAACTCTCCGGCTTGTCCGATAGCGAACGCGCCGCGCTGGCGTTGCGCCTCACGGAGGGCCTGCGTGCAGAGATCGGTGGCAGCCAGCCTTACCTGTCCAAGGGTGTGCAGTACAACCTCTCAGAGCGCGACCGGCGGATTCTTGCGAAATTCAACGGGCACAACCACGATGCGTTGGCGCGCGAGTTCAATCTGACGCCTCGCCAGATTTACACCATCGTCGAGCGACGTGCTCGCGAGGAGTTTGAGCGGCGGCAGGGGCGGCTGGTGTTCGACCGGGTGGGTTAAATCCCCAACGCAAGAAAACGGGCCGCAGCGCCGTCGAAGTGGGTTGCCCTGCTCCTGGGTTGGGCAGACTGTGTTTGGCCGCCCCATGGCCTTTTATAAAACCGAATGGCGCCACTTCCGACAGCGCCGTCATAGGGTCAAGCGGACTCGGCCTCCAATTGCATGTTCAGCGCGGCGCCGGTCGTAATAACCGCAGTCACTACGGCTTTGATTGATGCGAGGACTTCGTCATCCCATCGCACCGGAAAACTGTCCCCGTTGTAATCAAAGGCGCTGACCTGAACTCCGGCCTTTTGCTCTTCGGTACTGATCGAGAACCGAGGTTTGATCAGCGCTCGATGCTTGATCGTGTTGATGAACGCGTTGATGTATCGAAAGGCGTCCGAGGTCTGCAGGTTTGCAAAGTGCTCCTTCACCGGGGAATCTGGCAGCTGATTCTTGACCCTGCTCACGGTCACGTCGTGAACAGCCAAGGGGGCCTGTAGCAGCAGCCCATTGAGTACCTGGGCCAGCATGTCGACCATGCCGCGCGCCGAATGAATCGCGGCGACCAGGTGGGCCTGATGGATCAGAAACGCCTCGTTGTATTTTTGATCCTCAGCCTTCGCAGATCCGATTCCAAATAAGAATTTGAAGGCAGAAATCGGGTCTGGATCATCCTGAAGTAGGTCGCCGACTGAGCTTCGGACCTTTACAGTGTGATAAGCAAGGATGTTGAGAGATTGCCCGATCGACTCCAGGGCATCCAATAGCGATTGGCGCCGTTCGCCACCTCGCTGTTCGATCACTTGCCTCAAGTCTTTCAGCTTCCATACAACGCTCTCCATCAGCCTCACCTCGATGATGTTCGGGAGTAGGAATCGTAGCAGCACGTGATGCTTGGCGAGTTTTGACCACCTCTCCAATAAATGAACTGCTTCATTTAGTCCGCACCGCGCCATGCATCCACAGTGCGGGCTATGGACACCCCGCGCTCCCTCCCTGACCAGATCGAAATCTTCCGCCCCGGCCGTCACATCGACGATGCGGGGGGCGTGCATGAATTCACCGAGGCCGACCTCGCCGCGATGGTTGCGGCCTACGACCCAGCAGTGCGCGAGGCGCCGCTCACTGTCGGCCACCCCAAGCACAACCGTCCTGCCTACGGCTGGGTAAAGCGCTTGGCACGCAACGATGCGGGCCGCCTCGTGATCGATCCACACCAGGTCGAGCCGCAATTCGCCGAGATGGTGACCGCTGGCCGCTTCAAGAAGCGCAGCGCCTCGTTTTACCCCCCGACTCATCCGAACAATCCGAAGCCAGGTAGCTGGTACTTGCGGCACGTCGCCTTTCTCGGCGCGCAGCCGCCGGCCATTGCCGGGCTCAAGGACTTCGCCGACGACGACGCCGGCGCAATCTGTTTTTCCGAGGGCACCCCCGCCCAATCCAGCCAGGAGCACTCCATGACCGATGAAGAAAAGGCGGCGCTCGCCCGCGCCGAAAAGGCCGAGGCCGACGCCAAGGCCGCAGAGCAGGCCAGGATCGCAGCGCAGGCCGAGGCGGATGAAGCCAAGCAGCGGCTCGCTCAGTTCGCCGAGCAGCAGCGCGCCGAACGTCACGCCGGCTTTGTCTCGTTCGCCGAAGGCGAAGTGAAGGCGGGCCGCCTGTTGCCGAAGGACAAGGATGCCGCTGTCGCGGTGCTCGACCTGCTTGCCGATGCGCAACCTGTCGAGTTCGCCGAAGGCGGCGCAACGAAGAAGCTCGCCCCGGCCGAGTGGCTCAAGGGCTTGATTGCCGCAGCCAAGCCGGTGGTGAGCTTCGGCGAGTTCGCCCTCGGGGCAGATGCCCAGTGTGGAGCCCAGGGGCTGTCCGACGCCGAAATCGACGATCGCGCCAAGGCTTACGCGCGCCAGCACAAGGTGAGCTACGCCGAGGCGCTTGGCGCCGTGGCCAGCTTCGCCGCCTGACCAGGAGAACCAACAATGATGACCGCCGCCGAGATCCGGCTGAAGCAGAACCCCATTCTCACCAGCTTGCTGCTCGGGATGGGCCAAGGCACGTATATCGCCGAACGCCTGATGCCGCGTTTGCCGCAGTCGCTGTCGTCGGTGACGCTGGCGAAGATGGGTGACGAACGCTTCCGTCGCTACAGCCTGCGCCGTGCCCCCGGGGCGGCGACCAAGCGTGTGAATATCCGCTTCGAGGGCAAGACCTACACCGTCGATCAATACTCGGTCGAAGTGCCCATGCCCCGCGAGTTGCTGCGCGAAGCCGACGAGAGTCGCCGCCTCAACGTGGGCAACTACCTCGACGTGTCGCGCATTGCGATGACCACGGCGAACGACATCCTCGCCCTCGATTACGAGCTCGAGGTGGCCTCCCTGGCCACAAGTAGCGGCAGCTACGCAGTCGGTCATGCGACCGCACTGGCCGGCGGTACCAAGTGGAGCGCGACCACCGGCACCCCGGTGACCGATATTCGCGCCGCGGCCGATGTGATCCGCAAGAAGGTCGGCAAGCGGCCGAACACGCTGACGCTCTCGGCCGACGCCAAGACCGCAATTACCACCAATCCCGAGGTGAAGGGCTATCTGCCGAGCAGCAACCTCGGGCCGGCCTCGATCGAGCAGCTCAAGACCATCCTGGAAGTCGAGGAGATCATCGTCGGCGACGCGGTGTGGGTCGATGACAGCGGTACCGGGCAAGACGTGTGGGGCAACAACGCGATTCTTGCCTACGTGCCGAAGATCGGCGGGGCGACGACCGACATCAGTCTGGCGGAGCCCGGTTTCGGCTTCACCAACGTCATCGAGGGGCATCCCTTTGCCGAGACGCCCTATTTCGAGAACGGCCTGAAGAGCTGGATCTACGGCGCGACCTTCGAGCGCCGCCCCAACATCGCCTACAACACGGCGGCTTTCCTGTTCCAGAACCCGAAGTAAGGACTTTCACCATGAGCAAGCTGATTGCAAAGGTGCGCGTCACCGCCTTCGTGGCGGGGGCGCGCAAGGAATTCAACCCCGGTGAAGTGGTCACCGCCGACCTTGCGCCGCATGACGTGGAGCAACTCAAGCGCATGGACGCGGTGGAGGATGTGAGCGAGGTCGAAGCCGCCGCGGCGCAGGCCAAGATCGATCTGGGGCGAGCCCAGGCCGAATACGAGGCTGCTCGCAAGCGCGTCCAGGCTGCGCAAGCGTCGGTCGCTCAGCCCGCTGCCGCGGATGCCGAGGTCGAGCGCCAGCATGCGGAAGCGGCCGGAGTCGCCCCCTTTGTCGAAGCTGTCTCGGCCGCCGAGCCGGAAACCACGGCCGAGCCGGAAACGACGGCCGAGCCGGAAACCACGGCCGAGCCGGAAGCCAAGGCCGAGCCGGAAACGACGGCCGAGCCGGAAGCCAAGGCCGCGGCCAAGCCGCGAGCCAAGGCGAAGACCGGCGAGTAAGCGATCAACGCCCAAGAGGAGTCGAACAAGATGGGACGTCAATACGACAAGCAACACGCCACCACCTTGGTGGCGACCTCCGCGCTCGCAGCCAATCGGTTTGCCTCGTACGGGGGTGGGTACGCATCCGGTGCCGCCGGTGCTGGGGGCTCCAGTGATGCCTGCGGGGTGACCGAACACGCGGCCGAGTCTGGCGAGGCGGTGTCGGTGGTGACCGGGTATTCGTACCTGGTGGAAGCCGGGGCCACCTTCAGTGCGGGTGCGTTCGTGAAGCCCGGGTCCGATGGCAAGGCGGTGGCGGGGACCATCACCGACCACTGCGCCCGGGCGCTGGAGGCGGCGACGGCAGTTGGTCAGCTGGTTGAGGTCCGCCTGCTGCCGCACGTGCATCCGACCGCCTGATCATGTTGATCTACGCCACCCCGGCCGATCTTGTCGCCCGCTTTGGCGAGCGTGAGCTCGTGCAGCTCACCGACGCTAGCAACATTCCGCCCAGCGTGATCGACGTGGCCCGCGTCGAGACCAAGCTCGGCGATGCTGCTGCCTTTGTCGACGGCTATGTGGGCCAGGTGTATCGCCTCCCCCTGTTGGGGTGCGCGAAGCCGCTGACAGCACCGGGGGGCGAGGTGCAATACGCTCCTCCCCCGGTGCTCACTCGGCTCACGTGCGATCTGGCGCGCTACTACCTGTACGACGACCTGGCGCCCGAGCATGAGGTGTACCGCCGCTACAAGGCCGCGGTGCGCGAGCTCGAGGCGATTGCCGAAGGGGTAGCGCAGCTTGCTTGCCCGTGGGGCGGCTCGCCGGGCGAACTGATCGGGGCCGACGCTCAGAGCGGTAGCGGCGAGGTGCGCTATCAGTTCAGTCCGCGCAGCATGACCGACGACAACCTGCGGGGGTTCGCATGAGCGCCCAGGGTTGGAACTTCCACGCGGCGGAAGCCGCCATCGTCGATCGCATCAAGGCCGCAGCGCAAAGCGGACCGGGGGCGTGGGCGCGTGCGGTGGAAACCCGCGACAAGCTGGCCACGGTGGCCGAGGAAATGCAGACGGTGCCCGCGGTTTATGTGGTCTACGACGGCTACACCGTGCTCGACGCTGACGAGCAACGCGCCGTGCTGTCGCACCGCTGGCTGGCGATCGTGGCCGTCGGCAACGCCACCCAGGGGCGCGAGGCGGCGCCCCGCAACCAGGAAGCCGGCCCATACGTTGCGGCGGTACTGGCTGCACTGCAGGGCTATCGCCCACCCGGCAGTACCACAGCACTGGTGCCGGCCACGCCCCCGCGGCCGTACTACAGCGAGGCGAAATTCGCCTACTTCCCGGTGGCCTTCACCACCAACGTCATCCACTCCTCGCGCCGGGGGCCACTGCTGGGCACGCCCGGTCAAACCTGATCAAGGGAGCACGCAATGATCGAGCAATACTACTTCGGGCAAGGCCGGGTCTATTCCCGGCCCTATGGCGGCGGTGGCCGTTGGCGTTGGTGGGGCGACGTGTCGGAACTCAATGCCGCAGGCTCGACCGAGAAGCTGACCCACAAGGAAAGCTACAGCGGCAAGAAGGGGACGGTGCGCAGCTTCAGTCTCGGCAATGCCATGACGCTCTCGGGCGTCTTGCACCAGGTCGATACCGAGGGACTTGCCGAATTGCTCAACGGCACGGTCAGCACCGTCGCCGGCGGCGCCGTCACCGGTGAAGACCTTGGCACGGTTGCCGCCGGCGACATACTCAAGCTGGATTACCCGGGTATCACCGAGACGGGGGGCACCTCGTCGTTGGTGATCACCGACAGCACCAGTGGAACCCCTGCCGCTATTGCGGCCAGCCATTACAGCCTCGATCCGCGCTTCGGCAATGTCGAATTCCTGTCCCTGCCGTCCGCCCCCGCGCCGGTGATGCCGCTCAAAGCCGCGTATTCGCACGCGGGCTACAAGCAGGTGGCGTTCTTCACCAAGCCGCAGCCGATCCTGGAATTCCGGTACGAAGGGGTTAACTTGGCGGAAGAAGAAGCGCCGGTGATCGTCGAGTTCTACAAGGCCGGCACCGAGCCGCTGCAGCAGCTCGCGCTCATCAGCAACGGCAATACGCTTGCCGGCATGCCGTTCTCCCTGGAGGCGCTGATCGACAGCAGCAAGCCGATCGACGGTTCCCTCGGCCGCTTCGGGCGCTTCATCCAGGTCAATCAGCCCTGACCGTTCCGTGCCCTCCCTCAGCGGCCCCGCAGGCTCCACGCCTCGGGGCTGTTTCCATTTCAGTGGCGCGCCGTAATTGAACTCCTTCATTTAGCGCGCCTCCCGCGCGCGCGGCATCCTCGACGCAATGTCTTTGCCCCAGAGGAGCCGTCATGGCGACCAAGATTACCCGCCCCCAGTCCGCCCCGGAATCGACCGCAGGAGGGGGCGATGACCTTGATGTGCTGCACCCCGAGCGCGTGGTGCAGATCGGTGGCCGCAAGCTCGTCGTGCGGGAGTACGGCGGCGTCGAATGGTTGCGCCTGCTGCCGATGACCCGACCCATGGTCGAGGCCATCGCCGCGCAGCTTGAAGCCTGCACCACTCCGACTTACGACGATGCCCTGCAGGTGCTGAGTGCCCACACCGACAGCCTGCTGCCGCTGGTTGCCCAGGCTGCCGACATCGACCTCAGCGAATTCGGTGCGATCTCGCCGGGTGAGATCGAATTGCTGCTCATGACCTGGTGGGGAGTGAACGGCCGTTTTTTCATCGACCGCGCGGCCAACCGGGTCGCCGTCGCGCGGGCCGAGCGCAGGCTCGTACAGTTGGCTGGGGCGAGCTCTACGCCACCCTCATCGCCCACGGCCACGACATCGACCGTATCGGCCGATACACCGAGCGTCAGCTGAAACTCTTTTTCAAGGAGGCGCTGCGCCGGGAGCGCCGCGCCAGCGCCGAGCGGCTGCTCGATGTGAATGCGGCCATGGCAGGCGGCAATACAGCCAACGCTCGCCTCGCCGAACTCTCCACGACGATTGATCAGGACTCCCCATGAACCGAGGCGATCTTACTGTCGCGCTGCGTCTGCAGGCCGACGTAGCCGAGGCACTGAAGCGCCTGGGTGAGGTGGAATCGGCCCTTGACCGTCTATCCGGCACGGGAACGCCGACGTCCCAGACGCCCCTCGACGGGCTGGCGGGTGCCGCACGCGATGCGGCTCAGGCCGCACAGGGTGCCGCCGCCGCGCAGGACCGCTTGAACGTGGCGGCGGGTGGAACTTCGCCGGCCAAGGTGGATGCGCTGGCGCAGGCCGATCGCACCGTCACGCAGGCCGCGCAGGCCGCTGCCGACGCCCAGGCTCGGGTCAATGCGACTGCGGCGGCAACACCGACCGCCCAGGTCGATGCCCTGGCACAGGCGCAGCGCAATGCATCGCAGGCGTCGCAGGCGGCCGCCACCGCCAATCAGAAGCTGGGCGCGACCACTACCGAAGCAACGCGCCGTGTGCAAGCGGCGACCATCTCGGCGAAGCAGCACGCCCAAGCGATGCGCATGCTGCCGATGCAGATCACCGACGTTGTGACGAGCCTCGCCAGCGGCATGCCGGTGTGGATGGTTGCCATCCAGCAAGGCGGTCAGATCCGCGACAGCTTCGGCGGCATTGGCCCGGCGATGCGCGCCGTGGCCGGCGCTGTGTCGCCGGTGGTGATCGGCCTGGGCGCGGTGGCGGCGGTGGGCGGCACGCTGGTTGCGGCCTATGCCGCGGGCAGTGCCGAGTCGGCGCGCCTGGCCAATGCGCTGGTGCTCAGTGGTAACGCGGCCGGCGCCACTTACGGGCAACTCAACACCCTCGCAGCGGGTGTGGCCGAGGTCACGGGTACGCAAACTCAAGCCGCTGCTGCCCTCGAAGCCATGGCGGGCTCGGGCAAGATCGCCAGCGCGCAGATGGGCGCGATCGCCACCGCGGCAGTGGCCATGAGCAACGCGACCGGCCGGGCGATTACCGACATCGTTGCCGAGTTCGTGAAGCTCGCCGACGAGCCGGCCAAGGCCAGTGCGGCACTCAATGAGCAGTACAACTACCTGACCGCATCGGTCTACGAGCAGATCCGGGCGCTGGAGGAACAAGGCGACAAGACGGCCGCGGCCAAACTCGCCCAGGACACCTACGCGCAAGCCGTCAAAGAGCGTGCGGCCGAGGTCGGGGAGAATCTCGGCGCACTCCAGAAGGCGTGGAATGGGCTCGCAACCGCAGCTGGCTCGGCGTGGAGCGCGATGCTCAATATCGGGCGCACCGACTCGCTGGAGGAGCAACTGCAGCGCGCTCGTGAGAAGGCCGCAGGGGCGCGGCCCAAGTGGTTCATGTCCCAGTCTGATGCGGAGTGGGAAGTGAAAGTGCTCGAGGCTGCAGTTGAGGCCCAGCGCAAGAAGG
>JAEWVQ010000375.1 GCA_023459095.1 Pseudomonadota bacterium
GAGATGAAGCGTTCGAACCAGTTCATCGGGTGTCCTCCGGGCGATGGGGGCAGGACTGGCAGTGCTTCCAGATGCGCATCGCCAGCGGGTTGTGTGTGGGGGCCGCGCCGAGCGCGAGGCGCCGGCATTCGTTGCGCGGCTGGGGCTGGAGCGTGGCCGGGCACTCGGCGACGACGTGGTAGCGCGCCACGACGCGGTCGATGAAGGCTTGCGGCACGGGGTCTTTCTTGCCGCCGAGGACGAGCGACACGTATGTGCGCGAGACGCCCAGGCTCGCGGCGACGCCGGAGATGCCGCGGTGGCCGGCTTCGTTGACGGCGCTCTCCAGCAGCTGGCGCCAATTGACGTTACCGGCCATGGTCGGCGTCCTCCTCGGTAACGGTCGGCGCCCACACGACGGCGCAGAGGTTGGGATCGAAGACGATTTTGGTGCGGCAGATCATTGGCGGCTTGGGGCCGGTGTTGCGGTCTGCACGCAGGCGGAAGCGACTCTGTACGGCCGGGGCACTGCCGAGCGCGCCGTGGCCCTGCACGGTGCAATCGAGGTAGCCGGCCAGTGCGAGCATGCGCAGGTAGTCGGCAGCAGCCACCTCGGCCACGGGGGCGATGCTGCTGCTGGCGTGCGCGGCGAGTTCGCGGGCGTTGGTGTCGCCGCCGGCGAGCAGGCGCAGGGTGCGCCACATCTGCTCCTGGGCCAGCCCTTGGGTGACGCGGCTGCCGTCCTTGCGGACACGGGGGGCATCGACCCCCTCATCGACGATCAGGCGGTGCAGCTTGGCGCTGTAGGTCTTGCGCGTGGCCGCGCCGGGTTCGGTGCGTTCGCCGACGTGGGCAACGATCTTGGCGGCGATCAGGCAGCGCAGGTAACTGCGCAGGGTGTCGGCATCGACCGTGCCGCCCAGGGCCCGTTCGCGCCGGGTGGCATTGATGATGTCGTCGGCCGTCCAGTCCGCGCGCTGGGCGCGAATGACATTCCAGATGCGCTGGCGCGGGCTGATGGCGCCCTCAAGGATGACGGGCTTACGCGCCATGGCTGGCCTCCGGCGACTCGTCGCGCACGCGGCACGACCCACTCCCCGTGCAGGCATCGCCGCAGGCGCCACAACCCTCCGGCACCTCCGGCTTGGCGATACCCGCTTCAATCGCCATGCCGAACATTTCCTTCCAGCGAAGGGTCCAGTACTTACCCGTGCTGCTGCTGCGGATGATCGGAGAGCCGTCGGGCAACGCACCCAGTTCAAAGCGACCATGCTCGGACGACTCAGCCGAGCCGCGGTCGACGATGAGGTAGAAGTTTTTGCTAGGGAGGATCTCGCCGGCCATCACACGGCCCTCCCTTCAAGCGCGACCCGCACGCGCTGGCTGTAGGCGATCAGCGCCCCAACGGCAGCGCGTTCGTCGTCGGCCTCGGGGACGCCAGGGACCAGCAGGGTTTCGCTGTCGAAGGCCAGGCGGGCAGATCCCTCGATCACCGGGCGCAGGTCGGAGAGCGGCCCATCGGCAATTTCGATGGCCTCTTCCGGAGTGTGGAAGGCGAAGCGGATTTCGCCGTCGCAGTAGGCAAAGGCTTTCATCTCACACCCCCCTGCGCGGCGCGTCGCCGGTGTAGAGCGGGCGGTCGCCCCACATGGCGAGGGTCACCGTTTCCCAGCCTTCGGTGGCGGCGGCGTCGCCGATGGCGGCGAGGTTCACCGAGACCCTGCGCACACTGCCGGCGGCGATCTTGACCAGGTGGGCGAGCAGATCGCTGGCGACATGCACGTCGGGGCAATAGATCGGGGCGAGCGCCTCGGCGTCGGCAAGGCTCACGGGCTGCGCGGGAATCCAGCTCAGCACCCGGCTGTGGAAGCGCTCCCACTTCTTGAGCTTCTGCGGCAGCAGCTCTTCGCCGAGCAGCAGGATGGGCGACGAGCCGGAGCCTTCGTGGATGTCGCGCACCAGCTCGATCATGCTGTCGCTGCGCACGCAGTAGTCGAACTCGTCGATGATCAGCATGCGGCCCGAGGCGGCGAGCTGGGTGCACACTTGGTCGAGCAGCGCGGGGATGGTGCCCAGGGGCTTGATGCCCATCTCGGCCAGCACTTTTTCGAGCAGCGTCTTGCGCGTCCAGGCGCTGCGCATCTGCACGAAGTAGGCGCGGGTTTCGTTGGCGACGGCAAGCGCGGCGGTGGTCTTGCCGTAGCCGGCCGGGCCGTAGAGCGCGGCGAGGCCCGGCAGGCCGGCGGTGCGGCCGGTGAGGCGCTCGGTCGCGGTGCGGACGAGGTCGAGGTTGTGAATCTGAGCGGTCTGTGTCATTTTTCAGCCTGTTGTTCTGAATCTCAGGCCACCCGCGTTGCAGCGCCGGTGGCCATCTTTTTGACGTAGGCCCGGTACTGGGCACTGTTCGGGTACGTGCGGTGCCACCGCGCGTCGGCGTCGGATACCTCCTTTCCTTGCTTGATGAGTTCGTCCAGCGCGAGCCAGTCGGCGTAGTTCTCGGCGGGGTCGCGTTCGCTGCGCGGCCGGGCTGGCTGCGGCTGGATCGCCGGCATGCTGGCGGTGATGGGTGCGGGGCGGGCCTCGGCGTCGGTGGCGTCGGCGATGGCCTGGCGCCGCGCCAGCACCGCAGCGGGCTCGACGATGCGGCCGGCGATGACGATCTGCGCCGCTTCCGGGGCGGGCAGCGCCGCACCGCCGTTGAGCTCGGCGAGGATCTCTTCGCGCTTGGTCTCGACCCGGTTGAGCCGCCCTTGGGCGCGCTTCTGCCGGGCCTGCTCGACCACCGGCACGGGGAAGTAGTGCTTGGCGTTGCCGTTGACCTCGGCAGTGCAGATCAGCCGGCCGTCCGGCGCATACACCCACACGCGGCTGGCGTCGTGGATGTCGTAGGCGATGTGGGCTTCCAGGCCGTGGAACTCCTCCAGTTCGCGCGCGAAGTAGAGGTTGTTGAACAGGCGGATCTCGGCGCGGGCGAGTGTGCGGACTACTCGCGGACGGAACAGGGTGTCGAGTTCCGTCGGGCTCAGCTCTTCCGGCTCCCAGCCGCTTGCGCAGAAGTTCGCCCACGCCATGTCGGGGCTCAGGTTGCCGAGGCTGCGGTGCGGGCGGGCGTTGTAGTCGGCGATCCGCTGTTCGCACCACTGCACGAACAAATGCCAAGGCATCAGGGGCATGGCGCCGCCGGCCTTGAGTGCCCGCCGGGAGAGTTTGAATTGCTGCAGGCGGGCCTCGCGGTCCATCGCTGCGCCGAGGTATGCGGGCAGCTGCTTGGCGCCGGCCACCCAGATGGTTTGGTGGGCGCGCTCGATCACGCCACGGGCCTGCGAGTTGTAGGGCAGCGAGTGCTCGATGGTGGCGCCGATGCGTCCGACAAGGCCGGTGGCCTCGTCCTGCATGAAGGCGTTGCGGTAGCCGCTGCCGTTGTCCACGTAGATGATGGCCGGGATGCCGTTGCGCTCGATGCCGTTACGCAGGGCGTCGGCCACGGCGTATGACGACTCGGCGAGATCCACTGACCAGCCCACGGCGCGGCGCGTGGCAATGTCCAGGAAGGTCGTGATCTCGGGGCGGAAGGGACGACCGTGCAGCGGGTGCTGCACTTCGGCGTCGAAGGTGTGGCCGTCGGCGCTCCACACGTCATTGGGCTGCAGCATGTCGAAGGTGCGGCGCACGAAGGGCCGGATGTTCTTGAGTTCGCGGGCGCCCATGCGGCCGTGTTCGCGCGTCACCGTGCCGAGCTTGGCAAGGAAGCGGCGTACCTGGTGGATGCTGGGGCGCTGGTCGGCGGACCACGTTTGGCAGGCGTCGCGATAAGCAGCATCGACGCTGGGCTTTTGCGGTTGCTGGTAGCAGGTGAGGAAAGTCGCCGCCCACGGGGGAACTTCCATCGCGGCGCGTTTGACCTTGGGTGCCAGGTCGCCACCTGCGGAGATCCAGCGCTTGAGGGTGCGCGTGCTGGGGTAGCCGTCGCCAGCGCGACCTCGGGGATCGCGCGCCAAGCGCAGCATGTTGTCGAGCACCTGGTCGAGCCGGCCGGCACGGGCGTTCGTCAGTAACGTGGTCATGGCTGCGTCCTGGCTGCAGCCGGTTTCGGTCTGCAGGCGGCGGAGCGCAGCGAGTACGCCAGTCCGGGCGTCGCGCTCCAGGCGCTGACGGTCGGTGAGGTCGTGAGAAAGAACCGGGACGGCCAACGAGGGAGCCGCCCCGGCGAAAGCCGCAGGGACCGAGGGAGGAGAGTCCTCTGCGGAGGAGACACTGGTCAGCGCAAGTTCGAGTTGCTGTGCCTGCAGGGCACGGCGGGTTTCCGCGGGCAGTGCGTTGAGGGAGTACTCCTGCCCGCCGCCACGGCCAGCACGAGGGCGGGATTCCCACGCTTCACGCTTGGCCCGCGCCTTCACGTTCTGCTGGGTGCCAGGCATTCCCGGCAGGCCGGCGAGTTCCAGGGCGGAATACCACTCGCGCACGGGGCTCATGCCTCGCGCCCCCCGTCGCCGAACAGGGCGAGTTCGGGTTGGGCCGCACGCTCAACGTTGGCCCGATGCCAGGCGACCGCATTCATGGTGGAGTCGAGCGCCGCTAAGGTCGCATCAACGTCGGCGTCGCCCTTGTAGAAGCGGATGAGATGGGCAAGCGCCTCGCTGAAACCCGCCTGAAGCTCCATCACGTCGGTTTCGTCAGCCACCTTGCCAGTGGGCATGGGGATGGCGAGCAGGTGCGCGGATGCGGCGAGGTACTCGGAAACGAAGGTGGCGCCACAGGCATGCTCGAAGGGCCGGATCTGGATGGCCGGCAGGCGCCCCGTGGCGAGCCATTTGTAGAGGGTTGAGGTGGAGTGCTCGCCCATCAGGTCGCATACGCGATCGATGCTGCGGTTGTGCTTGTGGCGGGCGTACTCCAGGCACAGTTCCATCGCCTCGGTGAGCGAGCGGGCGCGCACACGCTTCCAGTTTCTGCGCTTCATTGCGCCACCCCATTGGGCGGGTGGCGCAAAAAGATTCTGGTGCTGCAGCTATCTGCGCCGCCGGCAGCGCTTCTACGATGGGAAGCGTCGAACGAGGAGATTGCGATCATGGTCGTCACCCCTTTCACTCAGCCGTCACGCCGCCAGCCCGTCGGCGCAGCACGCGTCACGACGGGAGCGGGCGTTACTTCTGGCGGTAGAATCGGCGCGGTAACGCGAAGGCCAGATCGTCTCGGGGGTCTGGCCAATCGCATCGGCAATGAGGCGCTCACCCTTCGGCCAGGGGCGATGCAGTGCGTGGCCGAGCGTGGTGCGGGAGGCGTAGCCGTGATGCTTGGAGAGGCTGGCAATCGACCAGCCGGCCATCTTCAGCGCACATAGGATCTGCGCGTTGTGCCAGTCCTTCGGGCTGGTTTTTTTTCCGGCGTGCGATTTGCTCATGGATTGATCCGTTTTGGCTCAATTCTCAATTGATGAGCCAATCATATGAGCCATAACGGATCAATGCAAGACTTAAATGATCCAAATCGGATCATCGTTCAAGTTGCGTTCAAGATGGCGCGCAACTTGGTCGGCGACTCAAAGGGCTGAAATAATGAAAAATCAGAGCCTTATCGCAAACTTGAACGCTCCCGTGCTTAGCGACGGTCAGCATTCAAGTTCCGGGGCCGAAGATGAACGGCAGGACGCCACCCTTGGCGGGCGGATTCGCATGGTGCGCAAAGGACTGCTCGACCAACCGGTATGGGCATTCGCCCAACTGACGGGCCGCAGCCCAGCGACGATCAAGCGCTATGAGGCCAATACGGCCGAGGCGCCCGACGACTTTCTGCAGAAGGTCGCCGAACTGTCAGAGGTGCCTCTGGAATGGATCAAGAATGGGGAGGGCGATTTCCCGCCGGCGAACGACCAGGTCGTTCGTGCCCGCCTGAAGCGAGCCGTGACGCTGGGTGCCGCACAGCCGCAGGGCGCATTGGCAACAGGAAGCGGCGAGGTTGCACGCTATCCGTCAGCGCTTGAGAAGGCAGCCGAGAGCATGCCCCCCTCGGAGGCGGTCAAGAGTGGTCGAGTTTCGATCGAGCTACTCGCCCAGGTAGTCGAAACCATCGAAAACTGGCTGCACGAGAACAGGGCCAAGGTGCGGCTTACGCCGAGCAAAAAGGCCATGTTGATTGCAGTCGCATACACGCACTTTGAAGGGCGCGAGTTCGAAAAGCGCGAAATGGCGCAGTTCTTCAGACTTGTTGCGTGACGTTTGGGTAGGGGCGTGCCAGTAATATGGCGCGCCTATGGATGACGATGAACTGACCTCTCTGCTGCGCGCAGCGATGACCGGCGCAGCCTGCTTCGTCAACATCGGCGGCACCTGGGTAGGGGCCACGGATAGCCCAGCAACAGAGAGCGCGAACGATCCGGCGTGGCGGTCCGATCATCCCTTTCCCAGTTCAGTGCCAAAAAACGCGCAAACCGGAGCGCTCTACGCGCGAATTGCGCAATCCCACCGGGCGACCGCCACAAGCCTAACCCCCAAGCGCCACGCGGCCTTCCGCCCAACTCGCACCCTCATCCCCCGGTGCCAAAACGATCACCCCCCCACACCCTGTCCGGTCTCCTGCAGGCGGTCGCGCAGCAACTGGGCCCGATCCTCGGGCAGGCTGAAGGCGAGGCCGACCTGATCATCGTGGGTGACGTGAACCAGCGTCGC
>JAEWVQ010000376.1 GCA_023459095.1 Pseudomonadota bacterium
TCGCGCCCCACTGTGGTGATCGGCGCACTGCTGCGGTGCATCAAGCGCCGCCTTCATCGCGCGCGTCGCCCGACCGGATGCCGATCCGGCCGCTTTCCGGTAGTGGCACACAGTTTGCTTTATGCTATGCGTCTGTCAGCAACGACGCTACGGACAGCAGCCTCCGCCAACGATGGTGGGGTTCGGTGGGTGTGAGCCGTTCATTCGCCCTCCGGCCATTCGAACCGACATCGAACCGCGTTCTGCGGAGGCCTTCATGCATGTGCGGGGTTGCACCCGAAACGCACAGGTATTGCGAGTGGCCTCCCGGGGCCTAATGAGTGATACCAAGCATGAAAATCCTTCTCGTCGGCCACGGCATGGTGGGCCACAAGTTCCTCGAAGAGCTCCGGCAACGGCAGATTCCCGGCGCCGAAGTCACGGTGCTGTGCGAGGAGCCGCGCACGGCCTACGACCGTGTGCATCTCTCCGAATTTTTTGCGGGCAAGACCGCCGAGGATCTCTCCCTGGTGGCGCCGGGCTTCTTCGATGACACCGGCTTCGCGCTGCGCTTGAACAGCCGCGCCGCGGCGATCGACCGCCGCGCGAAGACCGTCACCACCCAGGACGGCGTGACGCTGTCCTACGACAAGTTGATCCTCGCCACCGGCTCCTATCCCTTCGTGCCGCCGGTGAAGGGCAACGACCGCGCGCAGTGTTTTGTCTATCGCACCATCGAAGACCTGGAGGCGATGACCGCCGCCGGCAAGATCTCGCGCAAGGGCGTGGTGGTGGGCGGCGGCCTGCTCGGCCTGGAGTGCGCCAAGGCGTTGCGCGACCTCGGGCTCGAAACCCATGTCGTCGAATTCGCGCCGCGTCTGATGGCGGTGCAGGTGGATGACGACGGCGGCCGCGTGCTGCGCGAGAAAATCGAAGCGCTCGGCGTACAGGTCCATACCAGCCGCAGCACCAGCGAGATCACCGACGGCATGACCGCGCGCCACCGCATGGTGTTCGCCGACGGCACGCATCTGGAAACCGACATGATCGTGTTCTCCGCCGGCATCCGCCCGCGCGACGAGCTCGCACGTCAGAACGCGCTCGCAGTGGGCGCGCGCGGCGGCATCGCGGTGGACGACCACTGCCGCACCAGCGACCCGGACATCTACGCGATCGGCGAATGCGCGGCGTGGCGCGACCAGAGCTTCGGCCTGGTCGCCCCCGGCTACGAGATGGCACGGGTGGTGGCCCGGCAGTTGGCCGGCGAGGCGGGCGCGGCCTTCGGCGGCGCCGACATGAGCACCAAGTTGAAGCTCATGGGCGTCGATGTGGCGAGCATCGGCGACGCTCACGGCAAGACGCCGGGCTGCCGCAGCTTCCGCTACAGCGACGAGGTCAAGCAGGTCTACAAGAAGATCGTCGTCAGCGCGGACGGCAAGCGCCTGCTCGGCGCGGTGCTGGTCGGTAATGCGGACGAATACGGCACGCTGCTGCAGAGGGCGCTCAACGGCATCGCGCTGCCGGAGTCGCCGGAATTCCTGATCCTGCCGGCGAGCGACGGCAAGGCCAAACCCGGCCTGGGCCCGGATGCGCTGCCCGACAGCGCGCAGGTCTGCTCGTGCAACAACGTCAGCAAGGGCCAGATCTGCGCGGCGGTGGGCGAGGGCGCCACCAGCATCGGCGAGATCAAGGCCTGCACCAAGGCGGGCGCCACCTGCGGCGGCTGTGTGCCGCTGGTGACGCAGATCATGAAGGCCGAGATGGCCAGGCGCGGCCTGGCGGTGAACAACCACCTCTGCGAGCACTTTCCGTATTCGCGTCAGGCGCTGTTTCACCTGGTGCGCGTCGGCGGCATCAAGCGCTTCGAGGATCTGCTCGCGCGCCACGGCAGCGGCCTGGGCTGCGACATCTGCAAGCCGACCGCGGCCTCGATCTTCGCCTCGTGCTGGAACGACTTCGTGCTGCAGGGCGAACTCGCCAGCCTGCAGGACAGCAACGACTACTTCCTCGGCAACATCCAGAAGGACGGCACCTACTCGGTGGTGCCGCGCATGCCGGGCGGCGAGGTGACGCCGGACGGGCTGATCGCGGTCGGCCAGGTAGCCAAGAAATACGGCCTCTACACCAAGGTCACCGGCGGCCAGCGCGTCGACCTGTTCGGCGCCCGCGTCGAGCAATTGCCGCTGATCTGGGAAGAACTGATCGCCGCCGGCTTCGAATCCGGCCACGCCTACGGCAAGTCCCTGCGCACCGTGAAGAGCTGCGTCGGCAGCACCTGGTGCCGCTACGGCGTCGATGACTCGGTGGGCTTCGCGGTCGAGCTGGAAAACCGCTACAAGGGCCTGCGCGCGCCGCACAAGATCAAGTTCGGCGTGTCCGGCTGCACGCGCGAATGCGCCGAGGCCCAGGGCAAGGACGTCGGCATCATCGCCACCGAGCGCGGCTGGAACCTCTACGTGTGCGGCAACGGTGGCATGAAGCCGCGCCACGCCGAGCTGATCGCCGCCGACCTCGACAAGGCCGCGCTCGTCCGCCTGATCGACCGCTTCCTGATGTTCTACGTGCGCACCGCCGACCGCCTGCAACGGACCAGCACCTGGCGCGAGAACCTCGAAGGCGGGCTGGATTACCTCAAGGAGGTGCTGATCGCCGACAGCCTGGGCTTGTGCGCCGAGCTGGAAGCGCAGATGCAGTACGTGGTCGACACCTATCAGTGCGAATGGAAGACCGCGGTGACCGATCCCGAGGTGCGCAAGCGCTTCCGCAGCTTCGTAAACGACAGCCGTGCGGACGAGCGCGTGGTCTTCGTCAAGGAACGCGGGCAGATCCGCC
>JAEWVQ010000377.1 GCA_023459095.1 Pseudomonadota bacterium
CCTCAAAGTTGGCCCCGGTCCCTATGAACACCCAGCTGGCGTGCTTTTCGAAGGGGCCGCGACGGAAGATCACGTGGCATCCGAAAATAGACGCCGTTTTGCCGGCGAGCGCGGCCTCCCAGTTGGATGGGCGGCTGGCGCTACTGGCGCGGGCGCCGTCCTCGCCCGCCTCGGCGGCGAGCACATCGGCATCGGTCAGGCCGTGCTTTTCCATCAGCGCCCGTGCCTGGCGCAGGGCCGCAGCGGCTTCGTTCTCGTTACTGGAAGCCGATAGCGCCATGCACTTGCGGATCTTCTCCAGGATTTTGCTGTGGTCGGTCATCAGAACATCCTCCGCGAGTCATACCCGCCGATATCGTCGTAGGCGTCGCTGCGCGCGGCGTGCCGGCCGAGCGACTGAAAGCCGCTGGTGCTGGCGCCCATGGTGGTCGCGGCCATCCACAGCATCTGCAGGGCGTCGGGGCCGTCGTCGTGGTCGGCCTTGGGGAAGTGGCGCAGCTGGTCGAGGAGCGTGGTCTGGCTGGCGTGGAGCCGGATCAGGCCGTTCTTGACGTGGGGCTGGAGGCTCTCGATGCGCAGCAGCTTGTCGGCGATGGGCTGCACGCCGCGCGCCGGCACCGGGATGCCGCGCGCGGCGGCCCGCTTGATGAGTTCGGAATACAGAAAGGCCTGGAACTGCACGGTCTCGATGACCCACAGCAGGCAGCGGTACTCCGCCTGGTAGGCGATCACGTCTTCGATGATGCGATCGGGCAGGCGCTTCTTGATGCCGGCCTCGACCACGTCGAGGATGCCGGTCTGGCGGTTGAGGCCGCCCACCAGCAGCGCGCTCGGGTCGCGGCTGGCGCCGGCCTTGCCGAGTGAGGGGTCGCAGCTGCCGAAGAACACCCACTCGGGCAGGCGATTGACCCAGAACTGGATGATGCCGGCAAACGGCGCGTTGTCGCCCGCCACCGGGTCGTTCTGGTATTCGGAATCAAAGGTGTCGTGGCCGTCGCGGGCGCGGATCTTCATGAGCGCGAGCAGCGGGCGCGCGGCCCAGCTCACCACCGCGCCGCGCTCCAGCTCGGCGGCGTGCGCCTGGTAGAAGGCCTCGGCCGCGGCTTCGCCCTCGTTCCTCAGCACTTCCTCCCAGCGGTCCCACAGCGCGAGGTTGTCCGGCCACTGGATCAGCGCCTTGAAGCGCGCGGTGCGCCACATGGGGTTGGCCAGGGTGCGGGAGAGCACCGAGTCGTAGTGCAGGATGGTGCCGATATAGACCACGTCGAACTTGGCCCCGGCGCCGCCGAGCGGGAGGATGGTCTTGCTCACCCAGCTCTGCAGCTTGTCGCGCTGCTCGGGGTTGCGCACCTGCTCGTCGTTCTCGATGTCGTCGAGCACCGCCAGATCCGGCCGGTAGGGGCCGTGGCGCAGGCCGCGCAGTTTCTTGCCGGAGCCCGCCACCTGCACTTTGGCGTCGTTGGCGGTGATGATGGTGCCGGCCTGCCACACGCGGCCCTGCCCGCAGGCTTCCGGGAAGTCCATCGCCAGGCGCGGGTTGAACTCCAGTTCGGCCTTGATGGCTTCCAGCATCGGGTAGGCCTGGTCGATGCTGTCCATGATGATCACCGGGTAACGCTTGCGCGCGGTGACCAAGCACCAGATGACGAAGAGTTGGCTCACCAATGTCGACTTGGCCTCGCCGCGGGGCGCGGCGATGGCGTCGGTTTCGCTCTTCTCGCTGGCCACGATCTCGGGCAGGCGGGTGAAGAGGTAACGGTGCAGCGCGCTCTTGTGCGGGCTGCGCACGTAGTGCGGAAAGTAGGTGCCGATGAAGGTCTCGAAATCATCCCACGCCAGTTTGCGCCGCTTTTGGCACTGCGCGGGGTCCGGGTCGAAGCCGGTGACCTCGGCCTCGATCCGCGCCCGGAAGGACGCGGCGAGGTTGGCGAGGTCGGCGAGGAAAGACTTACGGGTGCTGGTGATCATCGGCTGCGCGGTCCAGGCGCTCGATCTCGGCGAGGATCAGGGCGGCGGCTTTCACGAGGTCGCGGCGCGGGGTTGTGGGCTTCCACCACTCGCGCTCCCAAGGCCAAACCTCACTGAGCCACTCCCCATTCCACACGTAGCCGGCCGCATTTCCTGCATAGCAAGCGGCGGCGGCAGCCAGCTCGCCGGCATCGTGCTCGTCGTCATGCTCCGGCACCCACCCCTCGTCGATCTGCCGGCGACGCTCGGCGAGCACGTCGCGGGCGGCGGCGGTCATCGCCAGCCGCTCGCGCAGCGCGTAGCCCAGCAGCGGCCAGATCTGGTCAACCGCGTTCTTGCGGGCCAGCTTGCGGGCGAGTTCGGGGTCGAAGTTGGCGTTACTCACCGCGCCGGTGTTCACGCCAACGATCTTGTGCCCGTTGCGCAGGACGATCACGCAGATGGTGATGTACGGCATGGGGTTTTCGACATCCAGCTGGACCGCTTCGCGCCCGCACAACTCGCCGCGACTGATGGCGCCTTCGATGCCGCTTTGGGCGGAGAAGTAGTGCTCGCCGGCGATCGCTGCTTCGATGTCCTCGGGCGTGACCCGCGGCGCGTTCAGGCCCTTGGCCCGGATTTCCTGCTCGATCTGGTCGGTCATGGTCTTACTCCTGGTGGTTACCCGTAGGCGCGGGCGATCTCGTCGCCGAAGGTTTCGAGCTGCTCGACGAACTCCCCGGCCAGCGCCGGCTTCTTCTTGGCGATGAACTCGCCGAAGCGCTTGAGCACGTCCATGGCGACGGCGAGCTTGTCGGTTTCGGGCATCAGCCGTTTCGAGACGGCCATGAGCTTGTGATAGGCGTCGGCCAGGCTGGCGAGCATCTGCACCTTGTCGGCCGGGGGCATGTCGGGCGCGGCCTGGATGCTTTCCACGGTGGCCTGCACCTGCTGCACCACCACCGCCAGCGTCTGGCGCACCACGTCCTCGATACCGCCGCCGGCGATCATCTGCGCGCTGCGGGCCTTGTCCCAGTCGTCGC
>JAEWVQ010000378.1 GCA_023459095.1 Pseudomonadota bacterium
CGGTGCTGCTCACCGGCCACGCCGCGGAGACGCTGTGCGCGCTGCCGTGGGCGCGCGTGGCGCACGGCGAGGACTGGCCGCGCGCCGAGGCGCTGATCGCGCAGGCGGTGGCGGAGGAGGCGGTGTATTGCGTCGAGTACCGCATCGTCGGCAGCGACGGCGCCGTGCGCTGGGTGCGCGAGCGTGGCGTGGGCTGCCGTCCGCGCGGCGGGCCGCCGTGCATCGAGGCCTACATCGAGGATATCGGCGAGCAGGTTCAGACCCACACCCGGATCGCCGAGGCCGAGCTGCGCTTCCGTAGCATTTTCGACAATTCGGTGCTCGGCATGTATCAAACCTCCGAGGACGGGCACTACCTCGCCGCCAATCAGGCGCTCGCCGACATCTACGGCTATGCCACGCCCGAGGCGCTGATCGTCGGCCTGTCCGACATCGCCGCGCGGCTCTACGTCGAGCGCGGCCGCCGCGACCAGTTCAAGGCGCTGGTGGATAGCCGCCGGCGCGTGGTGGATTTCGAGTCGGAGGTCTATCGGCGCGACGGCGAGCGCATCTGGATCAGCGAGAACGCGCACGCGGTGCACGCGCCGGATGGCCGCTTCCTGTATTACGAGGGCACGGTCGAGGACATCTCCGAGCGCCGCCGCCATCACGATCAGCTGCGCCATCAGGCCACCCATGATCCGGTCACCGGCCTGCCCAACCGTTACCTGCTGCAGGAGCGCCTCGACGGCGCGATGGCGGCGGCGCGCCGCCCGGGCGGGCGCCTGCTGGTGGTGTTCATCGATCTCGACAACTTCAAGTTCGTCAATGACAGCATGGGGCATGCCGTCGGCGACCGCCTGCTCGTCGAGGTCGCCTGCCGCCTGCAGGCGAGCGTGCGCGAGACCGACACGCTGGCGCGCTACGGCGGCGACGAGTTCGTGCTGATCTGCGAGTGTCCGCCGACCCCGGGAGAGGCCACCGCGGTGCTCGAGCGCGTGCAGGCCCTGGTGCGCCAGCCGGTGGCGCTCGACGGCCACGAGCTGCGCGTGAGCTGTTCGATGGGGGTGGCGGTGTATCCGCGCGACGGGCGCGATCTGGAAACCCTGCTGCGCCACGCCGATGCCGCGATGTACGAGGCCAAGGCCAGCGGCCGCGACCATTTCCGCTATTACGAGGCCGGGCTCAACGTCGCCGCGCAGGAGCGCCTGGCGCTGGAGTCGGCGCTGCGCCGCGCGCTCGATGCCGGCGAGATCGGCGTGGTTTATCAGCCCAAGGTCGATCGCATGGCGCGCGTGCGCGGCTGCGAGGCGCTGGCGCGCTGGCACAGCGCCGAGTTCGGCTGGGTGGGGCCGGCGCGCTTCATCGCGCTCGCCGAGGACACCGGCCTGATCGTGCCGCTCACCGAACACGTGCTGCGCCGCGCCTGCACCGAGGCCGCGGGCTGGCCGGTGCTGGAGGCGGGGGCGCCGGCGGTGGCGGTGAATCTGTCCGCTCGCCATTTCCGCCGCGACCGCCGCCTCGTCGGCCTGGTGCGCGACGTGCTGCGCGACAGCGGGCTGCAGCCGGCGCGGCTGCAGCTCGAGCTGACCGAGAGCCTGCTCGTCGGCGACGTCGAGGAGACGGTGGGGGTGCTGGAGCAGCTGAAGGCGCTCGGCGTGACTCTGGCGATCGACGATTTCGGCACCGGCTATTCGTCGCTCGCCTACCTGAAGCGCTTCCCGGTCGATGTGCTGAAGATCGACCGCAGCTTCGTCGCCGAGTGCGACCGCGGCGAGGACGCGCGCGCGATCCCGAAGGCGATCATCTCGCTCGGCCACAGCCTCGGCCTCAGCGTCGTCGCCGAAGGCGTGGAGCGGGCGGCGCAGGCCGAGTTCCTGATCGCCGAGGGCTGCGACGAACTGCAGGGCTATCTGTATGCGCGCCCGCTGCCGCCCGCCGAGTTGCGCGACTTTCTCGGCGCCGGCATGGCGGCGGCTGCGGGCGCCGCGGCCTACTCGGAGTCGTAGCCGAGCAGGCGGCGCTCGGCAATTAGGCGGGCGGCCGCCTCCGGCACCTCGCGCTCCCAGGGGCCGGGGCCGCGGCGCAGGGCGGCGAGCACGTTGGCGGCGTCGATGTGCAAATGGGCGGCGTCGTCGGGCTCGATCGCGCGCAGCTTGCCGTTGTCGATCAGGTGGGCGAGCAGGTGGCGCAGGTTGGCGGGAACCTGGACGTTGTCGAGGGTGATCATCTCGGCCTCGCTGTCGGGGCGCGACGGATACACATAGACGTGGGTGTTGTCCGGGAACAGCTTGCCGAAGGCTTCGAGGATGCCGCCTTCCAGGCCTTCGTAGTACTTCTCGTCGAACAGCGGCTGGAAGTCGCGCACCGAGAGCACGATGCCGATCGGCTTCTGCGTGTAGCGGCGCAGGTAGGCGCGCAGCCGGAAGTAGCGCAGGTAGTCGGAGATCATCACCGTGTAGCCCTGCGAGGCGAGCAGGTCGATGCGGGCGAGGAAGTCGGTGCCGTCGATGCGGTCGCCGCTCACCAGCGAGTTGGTGGTGATCTCGGCGAGCGCGACGACGTCGCCGGCATCGACCGCCTCGAGCTGGCTGAACTGGCGCTGGCCGGCGCGCATCATGTCGACGTTGACGCAGGTCACCGGCTTGAAGCTGCCGCGCATCACCATCACCGGCTTGCGGTAGAGCAGTTCGCCCGGCACCACGACTTCGCCCGCGGGGTTGAACACCACCGCGCGCGTCAGCCAGCTGCGGATCAGGTGCAGGTTCATCAGCCGATTCTCGACCTCCTCGAAGTAGGGGCCGGAGAAATGGATCAGGTCGACCTCGATGCGGTCGGAGCCGAGGCCGTCGGCGAGCCCCTCGACCACCCATTCGGGGTGGTCGTGGTGGAAGAAGGCGCCGTAGATCAGGTTGACGCCGAGGATGCCGAGGGCTTCGGACTGCAGCGCGTTGTCGTTGTCGAGCATGCGCACGTGCAGCACCACGTCGCTGGGCGCGGCGCCCGGGTGGAGCTGCAGGCGGATGCCGATCCAGCCGTGGCACTCGTTCTTCTGCTTGAAGCTGCGCGCGGTGACGGTCGCGGCGTAGGCGAAGAAGGTGGTGTTCTTCGGGCGTACGTGGGCGAGGCGCGCGACCACTTGGTCGAACTCCTTCTCCAGCATCTGCATCAGTCGCGCGCGGCTGACGTAGCGGTCGACGTGGCCGTAGATGTCGTCGCTCACCGCCATGTCGTAGGCCGACATGGTCTTGGCGATGGTGCCGGCGGCGGCGCCGACCTGGAAGAAGCGGCGCGCGACCTCCTGGCCGGCGCCGATCTCGACGATGGAGCCGTACTTGAATTTGTCGAGATTGAGGGCGAGGGCCTTCTGGTCGGTGGTGAGGCTGGTGTCGCGTTTGCGCATCGTCGCCGCTCCTTACTTGAGAGCGAAGCCGCGGTTGTGCAGCGCGTCGACCAGACGGTCGCGCCCGGACAGGGTTTCCGGGCCGGCCACGCGCTTGGCCGAGTGCACCGCCCAGGTGCCGTGCACCTTCATCTGCTGGGCCTCGTAGAAGCGCGCCATCGCGGCGTTGTAGGCGTCGATGCCGGCGTCCTGGGTGTCGAGCGCGTAGGTCTCGTGGTGCAGCACCACCGATTGCGGCGGGCGGGGCTTGATCGCGGCCGGCTGCGCGGGGTCGGGGGTGCCCATGCACATGCCGAACACCGCGACCACCTTGGGCGGCAGGCCGAGCAGTTCGGCAACCTTTTCCGGCTGGTTGCGCATGCCGCCGATATAGACCGTGGCGAGCCCGAGCGATTCGGCGGCGGCGACCGCGTTCTGCGCCGCGAGCGCGGCATCGATGACGCCGACGAGGAACATCTCGAGGTAGTCGAGCGCCGCGCTCGGCCGTCCGTTGTGGGCGGCGAGGCGTTCGAGGCGGGCGAGGTCGGCGAGCCATACCAGTTGCAGCGGCGCCTCGCGCACGTGGGCCTGGTCGCCGGCGAACCCGGCAAGCGCCGCGCGCCGTGCCGGATCACGCACCGCGACCACGCTCCAGGCCTGCAGGTTGGACGAGCTCGATGCCGATTGTGCGGCGGCGACGATGGCGGCGAGCTGCTCGTCGCTGACCGCGTCGGGCAGGTAGTGGCGCACCGAACGATGGCCGAGCAGATGTTCGATCACCGGCGACCACACCGCGGGTGGGGGCAGGCTGTCGTCGCCGTAACGGGCTTGGAAGAGGTGCTGGGCAGTGGTCATGGGGGCTCCGGTGAGGGCGCGCGGCCACCGGCGGCGCTCGCGCGCAGAACCGCACAAGTATACCGGTCTGCGTTGCCGTTGCCGGTGGCGGCGCAATCGGGCGCGGCGGCAGGTTGTTGCATGACGTTTACGTCAACGTCAGAATGTGCGCGCTTCGGGCCGCAGGCCCGAGCGTCGCCTACAAAAAAGACAGGCCGGCCGCGCGGCCGGCGCCGACGGTGCGGGGTCCAGGCCCCGCCCAACAAGGGAAAGGAGAATCCCGATGTCCGCCGCAATCCAGTCCTTCCTTCAGGCGCGTGACTTCCTGCTCGCGAATCGCAGCGACTACGCCACCGCCTACGCCGGCTTCCGCTGGCCGCAGCTCGACGAATTCAACTGGGCGCTCGATTACTTCGACGTCATGGCCGCCGGCAACGACCAGCCGGCGTTGTGGATCGTCGAGGAAGACGGCCGCGAAGCCCGACTCAGCTTTGCCGAGATGTCGGCGCGCTCGAACCGCGTCGCCAACTGGCTGCGCGCGCAGGGCGTGCGCCGCGGCGACCGCATCCTGATCATGCTCGGCAACGAAGTGCCGCTGTGGGAAACCATGCTCGCCGCGATCAAGCTCGGCGCGGTGGTGATTCCGGCGACCACGCTGCTGACTCCCGAAGACCTCCAGGACCGCCTCGAGCGCGGCCAGGTCCGCCACGTGGTGATCGGCAAGGCGCACACCGACAAGTTCGCCGAGCTTGCCGGCGCCTACACCCGGGTCTGCGTCGGCGGCAGCATCGACGGCTGGCTGGCGTTCGAGGACGCCTACGCCGCGTCCGCGGAGTTCGTCGCCGAGGGCGTGACCAAGGCGAACGATCCGCTGCTGCTGTACTTCACCTCGGGCACCACGTCCAAGCCCAAGCTGGTGCAGCACAGCCACCAGTCCTATCCGGTGGGGCATCTGTCGACGATGTACTGGATCGGCCTGCAGCCGGGCGACCGCCATCTCAACATCAGCTCGCCGGGCTGGGCCAAGCACGCATGGAGCTGCTTCTTCGCGCCGTGGAACGCCGGCGCCTGCGTGTTCCTGTACAACTACGGGCGCTTCAACGCGCCGGCGCTGCTCGACGTGCTGGTGAAGTACGAGATCACCACGATGTGCGCGCCGCCCACGGTGTGGCGCATGATGATCCAGCAGGATCTCGCCGCCTACCGCACGTCGCTGCGCGAGCTGATCGGCGCGGGCGAACCGCTCAACCCCGAGGTCATCGAGCAGGTGAAGAAGGCCTGGGGCATCACCATCCGCGACGGCTTCGGCCAGACCGAAACCACCTGCCAGATCGGCAACCCCCCGGGCCAGCCGCTCAAGCCCGGCTCCATGGGGCGCCCGCTCCCCGGCTACAAGGTCGCGTTGCTCGACGCCGACGGCAATCCGGGGGCCGAAGGCGAGGTGTCGCTGGTGCTGGGCGCGGATCGTCCGGTGGGGCTGATGCTCGGCTACGCCGGCGACGAGGAGAAGACCGCCGCGGTGATGCGCGACGGCCACTATCGCACCGGTGACGTCGCCAGCATCGACGAGGACGGCTACATCACCTACGTCGGCCGCGCCGACGACGTGTTCAAGGCGTCCGACTACCGCATCAGCCCGTTCGAACTGGAGAGCGTGCTGATCGAGCATCCGGCGGTGGCCGAAGCCGCGGTGGTGCCGAGTCCCGATCCGCTGCGTCTGGCGGTGCCCAAGGCCTACGTGATCCTGGCCCCGGGCCATGAGGCCGGCCGCGAGCTGGCGAAGGACATTCTCGCCTTCACCCGCGAAAAGCTCGCGCCGTACAAGCGCATCCGCCGCCTGGAGTTTTCCGATCTGCCGAAGACGATCTCGGGCAAGATTCGCCGCGTCGAGCTGCGCAAGTCGGAGGAAGGGCGGGCTGCGGGCGAGCGCGGCGCACTCGAGTTCTTCGAGGACGATTTCCCCGAACTCAAGGGCTGAGCCCGTTCCGGGGCGGACGCGGCGGCGCGATCAGCGCCGCCGCGCTTACAATCCGCAGATTCCCTGTCTGGAACTGCGATGAAACTCGATGCCCTGGAGGCTCGTAGCGTGCTGCGGCAGTGCGACTTCGGCGCGCTCGCCACACTGTCGGCCAAGCTCCCCGGCCACCCCTTCGTCAGCCACGTGCCTTTCGCCCTCGATGCCGAGGTCCGTCCGGTACTGCTGCTGTCCGGGCTCGCCGAACACACTCGCAACCTGCTTGCCGATGCGCGCGTCAGCCTGATGGCGACACTGCCCGGTCCCGAGCCGCAATCCCAGCCGCGGCTGACGCTGATGGGCGAAGCCGTGCCGATCGAGCCGTCGCGCGCGCTCCTCGACCGTTATCTGCGCTACCACCCCGAAGCGGCGACCTGGATCGGCTTTGGCGACTTTCGCTTCTTCCGCCTGCGGCCGCAGCGCGTGCGGCTGATCAGCGGCTTTGCCCGCGCGGGCTGGATCGAGGCGGCGCAATGGAGCGTGCCGACGCTGGCCGAAACTGCCGAGGAAGCCCTGCTCGCCGAGTTGGCGCCGGCCTTGCCGGGCGCACGGCTGCTCGGTCTCGACCACGAAGGCTGCGATTTCCGCGACGAGCACGGCGGCCGCCGCCGCCTGGCCTGGACTCCGGGTGCGGTCGACACGGCGGGCTTGCTCGCACAGGCGCACGCTGCGCTGGGCGGTTTGCGCGCCGATGGCGGCGCGCCGCGGTAAACGGGTGAGCGGCCCCGCAGGGCCGCTCCGCTCGTGGGGCCGGGCGCTTACTTGGTCTCGGCCCAGGTGTCGCCCTTCTTGCGGTCGTAGCGCAGGATGACCTCGGAAATCGAGCACAGGTCGAAGCTCTCCCACATGGCCTCCTCGCCGTCGTCGTAGGTGACCTTCAGATCCCATTTGCAGCCCTTCGCCCCGCGTTCGAACTCGATGTTCACACGCTCGCCGTTGGCGAGGATGTCGCGCCCCATGATGTCCTCTTCCCAGTCGTTCGACGCCGCCGAGGAGACATAGACCTCGTTGATCGAGTAGCCGGTCTTGTTGACCAGGGTGAAATCCAGGCTCCCGGCCAGGGCCGGGTGCGCGGCAAGCAGGGCGGCCGAGGCGAAGGCCAGCGCAAACAAGGTTTTCTTCATGACTTTTCCAGATCGAAACTGTCCGGTTGGGTTGTCGGTAGTGAATCGTCCGGCGCCGTGCGTGCCGATGACGTAAGGGTATTTTCACATCTTCGTCATGATGCAGTGAGGCAATCGTGGGGTCGCCGTGAAAAATTCACCCCCGGACCCGGGCGGCGCGGCGGGCGCAGGGCCGCCAGCCGATGCGGCGCCCAATCCCTGCCGTCGAATGCAAAGCGTTTGGGGCGCGCGTCAAGTGCTGCTACAATCCGCGCCGTGGCGGGTCTCCCCGCATTGCAGCGCGGTGAACCTGGTCAGGGCCGGAAGGCAGCAGCCACAGCCGTTTCCTGCAAGTGCCGGGGGTCAGGCTCGCCACCCCGAATATGAAAAGGGCGTCTCCACTGGAGACGCCCTTTTTTCGTCGGCGCCCTGCGCACGAGCACGGCCGCGCATGCGGTCGTGCTCAGTCGCGGCTGCGCAGCATGGCCGCACGCATCAGCAGCATCGTCGTCACCGGCGAGGTCAGCAGGATGAACAGGGTGATCAGCAACTCGTGGATCACCGGGCGCTGCGCCAGCGCCGACGACACCAGCATCGATGCCACCAGCACGCAGCCGGCGCCCAGGGTGTTGCCCATGGTCGGCGCGTGGATGCGGCCATAGAAACTCTCCAGGCGCAGCAGGCCCAGCGAACCGACCAGGGTCAGCAGCGCGCCGCACACCAGCAGCACGGCGGCGGGCAGCGCCGCCCACAGCGGGACGTCGAGCTCGTTCATGGTTCGATGACCTCGCCGCGCAGCAGGAACTTGGCCATCGCGGTGGCGCCGACGAAGCCGAACAGGGCGATCAGCAGTGCGATGTCGAAATAAATCGCGGAGCCGAAGCC
>JAEWVQ010000379.1 GCA_023459095.1 Pseudomonadota bacterium
GTCCCAGCGCCGTTCGGCGAGCGGGTGGGAGAGGTCGCGGCGCAGCAGGTCGGCCCAGCGGTCGGGGTGGTCGCCGCGCTGCACCAGCAGTTCGGCGAGCGCGGCGGGGAGCGTGCCGTCCACGACCTCGCGGCGCCAGAAATCCTGCGCGGCCTCGCGGCGCAGCGCGCTGTCGTCCTCGGTGAGTTCGAGGGCATAGGGCAGGCCGGCGGCGAACGGGGTGTCGGCGAGCGCGCGCTGGCAGAAGCTGTGGATGGTGAAGATCGCCGCTTCGTCGAAGGTCTGCAGGGCGTGGCGCAGGCGCTGGGCGATGTCGTCGCGCGCGATGCCGGCGGCGGTCGCGGTGGCGATCAGTTGCGGCACGAAGGGGTCGGTGCCGGGATCGTGGCCGTCGAGCACGCGCAGGGTGTCGACGATGCGGGCGCGGATGCGGGTGGCGAGCTCGGCGGTGGCGGCCTTGGTGAAGGTGACCACGAGCAGCGCATCGACGCTTAGTCCGCGTTCGATCAGCAGACGCAGGTAGAGGCCGCAGATGTTCCAGGTCTTGCCGGTGCCGGCCGAGGCTTCGACCAGGCGGATGCCGTCGAGGGGGCAGGAGAAGACGTCGAGATCGCGGGCGGACATCGCCCGGATGTTAGCGAGCGCGCCCGCCGCCGGCAAACCTCCGGCATCGACACCGGCGATCCACGGGGGCTTACCGCAGCGCGTTGCGCTCCATCTGCAGGAACACGTTGTAGGCGTTGGCGCGGTTGGCCTCGCGGAACGCGGGCAGGCGTTCCCAGCGCTGCCAGTCGGTGTCGGCGTAGGCCTCGTCGAAGGATTTCAGCTCGCGCACCGCGTTGCCCATGGTTTCGCGCAGATAGCGCAGGTAGTCGCGGGTGAGCGCGAGGTCGGCGAGCGGTTCGGTGGACGCCGGGCCGTGGCCGGGCACCAGCACCGCGGGGGGGCGCGCGATCAGGCGGTCGAGGGCTTCGAGCCAGCGCGCGGTGTCGGCGTCGCCGACGAAGGGCACGCGGCCGCGGAACAGCAGGTCGCCGGCGAACAGCACGCGGTCTTCCACCACTTCCATGACGAGGTCGTCGGGAGCGTGCGCGGGGCCGACGTGGGTGATGCGGAAGCTCAGCCCGCCGAGGCGGAAGTCGGTGTCGCCGTCGAGCCACAAATCGGCGGGAATCAGCCGGGTGTGGTCGTCGACGAAGGGGAAGAGGTCGGCCCGGCGCTGCGCCAGGCGGGCCTGCGCGGCCTCCGACTCGACCGCTTCGCGGCCCAGGCGGTGGGCCCAGATTTCCACCCCGGCGGCCTTGAACGGCTGCAGGCCGTAGTAGTGGTCGGCGTGGAAGTGGCTGACCACGACGCGGCGGATGGGGCGGTCGGTGAGCGCGCGGATGGTGGCGATCAGCTGTTCGCCGAGCGCCGGGGTGCCGAGCGCGTCGAACACCACCACGCCCTCGTCGGTGATCACGAAGCCGGCGTTGGACATGAAGCCTTCGTTGGCCGCCGAGGCCATGCCGGGCAGGCCCTGGACGTACCAGGAATGGTCGCCGACCTGGACCGCGCGCAACTCCGCGGCGCTGACGGGCATCGCGAACAGCCACAGCAGGCCGAGCACGGCGAGCACCTGTTTCATGTCGTCCTCCGCAGGGATATTTGCATATCGCCATACGCTAACGCATGCCCGCGGCGCTGTCGATGCGCGCTGCCGCTCAGGCGCCGCGGTCGCCGGCGATGTAGTGCTCGAGTTGTTCGATGATGAATTGCTGCTCGGAGATGATGTCCTTGACCAGGTCGCCGATCGAGATCAGCCCGAGCAACTCGTCGTTGCGCACCACGGGGAGGTGGCGCAGGCGGCGTTCGGTCATCAGCGCCATGCACTCGTCGGCGCTCTGTTCGGGGCGCACGCACAGCACCGGCGCCGACATCACCTCGCGCACCAGGGTGACGCGCGAGGCGCGCCCGAGCAGGGCGATCTTGCGCGCATAGTCGCGCTCGGTGACGATGCCGGCGATCCGGCCGTGCTCGGTCACCACCAGCGCCCCCACTTCCTTCTCGGCCATCACGCGCACGGCGTCGAACACCGTATCGTCCGGGCCGATGGTGTGGACCGCGGCGCTCGCTTTCGACTTCAGGATGTAGGCAGCGGTCTTCATCGCGCTTCTCCGCCGGGGCTGGCTCCTGTTGCAGCATAGCCCCGCCCGCCAGCGGCTGCCAGGCGGCGCCGGGCGGTGGGCGGGTTCAGCGCAGGCCGGCGGTGACGGCGACATCGTCGCCGGGCGCCGAGAGGCGCTGCGCGGTCTTCAGCTGCTCGGCCGAGAGCAGGCGGGCGACGCTTTCGCGCTCATGCACGGCTTCGCTGTTGAGCGCGGCCGCGGCGCGGTTGAACCAGACGTAGGCGCGCACCGGATCGACGGCCACGCCGATGCCGTCGCGGTACAGGCGGCCGAGTTCGACCATGCCTTCGGCGTTGCCGAGGCCGGCCGCGGCTTGGAGCGCTTGCGCGGCGCGCTCGAAGTTTTGCAGCACGCCCACGCCCGATCGGTACAGCCGCCCGAGCTGCACCAGCGCCGGCGCATGGCCCTGGTCGGCGGCGGCCTGCAGCCAGCGCACCGCTTCGCCGGCGGTGTCGCGGCCGAGCGCGCTTTCCTGCAGCAGGGCGCGGCCGAGGCGGTACTGGGCGTCGACGTCGCCGGCCTGGGCCGCGGTGCTCAGTTCGGCGGTGGGCGGCGCGGGGGTCAGCTCGGCGCTGTCGGTGCGCTCGCCGCCGGCCGCCGAAAAGTACGCCAGCGCGCCGAGCAAGAGGCCGAGTACGCCGACCACGCCGAGCGCGAGCACGGCGATGACCGGGGTGGCGCGGCGCGTGACGCGTTCCGGCTCCATGAAGCGATGGGCGCAGTCCTCGCAGCGCCAGGGCCGGGCGTCCGGATGCTCGAGCTTTTCGCGGTGCGAGCGCCATTTCGACTCGCGGCAGGTGGTGCTGGTGCACTTCGGGCAACGGACGCGGACGGACAACGGCATGGGCTGGACCTGTGCGGTGGCGATCGGGGCGTGACCGGCGCGCGGCGCTGCAGTCGGCCGCGATCGCCTGTCGCCGTCTAGCTTAGTCGCGGATCGTCGAGTTTTTCCAGCAGCGGATGCAGCACGCGCGCCGCGGTTTCCATGAAGCGATCATCGATCGGGTCGGCGATGCCGCGCAGCGCAAGGCGATAGGCCGGATCGTTGCCTTCGCCGTATTCCGGACGGTTGGCGCCGGTCCACTTCGCCCGCGCCGCGTTGAGGTCGCCGCCGCGGCTCGCCCACGCCCATGCCGATTTCGGGAAGAACGGCAGCGGCGCGCGCAGGCCGTCACGGTACAGGCGCAGGGCGTCGGCGAGGCGCGCGCGCGCGGCGGCGGGGTCGAGCGCGGCGAAGCGGAAGCGGCCGTCGCGCGCGAGCACCGTGGTCGTGCA
>JAEWVQ010000380.1 GCA_023459095.1 Pseudomonadota bacterium
CAAATTTATGCCGAAAGGGGGAGACGCGCAGGTATCGACTCCGGTACAGTTGCGCACCTGTGCCCGCGCAGACGGGTGGCCCTTCCTCAGCAGGACGACATTCATGGCAGTGGAGTTGTACAACGACGGGACGCACATCTGTCTCGCCTTTTACGATCTGGTGGACGAAGAAGCGGATCACGCGGTGCAGTGCAACCAGTTCCTGATCGTCGATGGCGATCACGGCGCACTGGTCGATCCCGGCGGCAACATGACGTACAACGGCTTGTTGATGGGCATGCAGCGTCATTTTCCGGCGCGCAATCTCGACTACATCCTGGCGTCGCATGCCGACCCCGATATCATCGCCTCGCTCAACAAGTGGATGGTCACGACCAGCTGCCGGGTGATGATCTCCAAGCTGTGGGCGCGTTTCCTGCCACACTTCACCACCGGTCGCGACTATTCCGAAAGGATTATCGGCATCCCCGACGAAGGCATGCTGATCCCGCTCGGGGGGAGCAAGCTGAAGGCGCTGCCGGCGCACTTCATGCATTCCGAGGGTAACTTCCAGTTCTACGATCCGGTCTCGAAGATCCTGTTCTCGGGCGACATGGGCGCGTCCCTCATCGATCATGACAAGGCGCTCGACCCGGTGCGCGATTTCGATGCTCATGTGCCGAGCATGCTCGGCTTCCATCGCCGCTACATGGTGTCGAACAAGATCTGCCGCTACTGGGTGAACATGGTGCGCAGCCTCGACGTCGAGATGATCGTGCCCCAGCACGGCGCGCGCTTCGAGGGCAAGGAAATGGTCAACCGCTTCCTCGGCTGGATCGAGAATCTGCCCTGCGGCATCGACCTGATGACCCAGGACAGTTATCGCGCGCCCTGAGGCGCGCGGGGGTGGAGAGGTGTCCGCCGCCGCCTCTCAGTTCTTCTTCGACAGCGACTGCATCGCCCGCGTGAGGCCATCGAGCGTCATCGGGAACATGCGTCCGCCGACGATCTGGTGGATCAGCTCGATCGACTGGCGGTATTGCCAGAAGCGTTCCGGCTCCGGGTTCAGCCACGCCGCCGCCGGATAGGCGTCGAGCAGCCGGCGCAGCCAGGTGGCGCCGGGCTCCGCGTTCATGTGCTCGATCGAGCCGTGTGGATGCAGGATCTCGTAGGGGCTCATGGTGGCGTCGCCGACGAACACCAGCTTGTAGTCGGCGCCGTAGCGGTGGATGACGTCGGCGAGCGGGATGCGCTCGGCGTGACGGCGGCGGTTGTCGCGCCACACGCTCTCATACACGCAGTTGTGGAAGTAGAAATATTCGAGGTGCTTGAACTCGGTGCGGCAGGCCGAGAACAGTTCCTCGCAGACCTTGACGTGGTCGTCCATCGAGCCGCCGACGTCGAGAAAGAGCAGCACCTTGACCGCATTGTGGCGTTCGGGGCGCATCATCAGATCGAGCCAGCCGGCGTTGCGCGCAGTGGCCGCGATGGTGCGCTCGAGATCGAGCTCCTCGGCGGCGCCGTCGCGGGCGAAGCGGCGTAGCCGCCGTAGCGCGACCTTGATGTTGCGCGTGCCCAGTTCGACCGCATCGTCCAGATTGCGGAATTCGCGCTTGTCCCACACCTTGACCGCGGTCCGGTTGCCGGCCGAATCGCCGCCGACGCGGATGCCCTCGGGATGAGTGCCGTTGTTGCCGAAGGGCGAGCTGCCGCCGGTGCCGATCCACTTGTTGCCGCCCTGGTGGCGTCCCTTCTGCTCGTCGAGGCGCTTGCGGAACTCCTCCATCAGCGTGTCCCAGCCGAGCTTCTCCAGTTTGGCCCGCTCTTCGGGGCTGAGATGCTTCTTCATCGCTGCCCGCAGCCAGTCTTCAGGCAGTTCGAGTTCGAGGCCGGGAATTTCGGCAACGCCCTTGAAGTACTCGCCGAAGGCTTGGTCGTAGCGGTCGTAGAGCGCCTCGTCCTTGACCAGGCAGGCGCGCGACCACACGTAGAACTCGTCGATGGAGTGGCCGCACACACGCTCGCGCAGCCCTTCGAGCAGGGTCAGGAACTCGCGCGTGGACACCGGCAGCCGGCGCGCCTTGAGATGCAGGAAGAAGTCGATGAGCATGGCGGTGGCGTCAGCGGTTGCGCTGGGCCATGTAGATCAGGCGCTCGAACAGATGCACGTCCTGCTCGTTCTTGAGCAGGGCGCCATGCAGCGGCGGCACGATGGCCTTGTGGTCGGTGCCGCGCAGGGCTTCGGCGGGGATGTCCTCGGCGACCAGCAGCTTGAGCCAGTCGATCAGCTCCGAGGTCGAGGGCTTCTTCTTCAGGCCGGGCACGTCGCGCAGACCGAAGAACACCTCGAGCGCCTCGGCGAGCAGGGCCTTGCGGATGCCAGGGAAGTGCACGTCCACGATGCGCTGCATGGTGTCGCGATCAGGGAACTTGATGTAATGGAAGAAGCAGCGGCGCAGGAAGGCGTCGGGCAGTTCCTTCTCGTTGTTCGAGGTGATGAAAACGATGGGGCGGTGGCGCGCGCGCACGGTCTCGCGGGTCTCGTAGACATGGAACTCCATGCGGTCGAGCTCGCGCAGCAAATCGTTGGGGAATTCGATGTCGGCCTTGTCGATCTCGTCGATCAGCACCACGGTCTGGCGTTCGGCCTCGAAGGCCTGCCACAGCACGCCCTTGACGATGTAGTTGCCGATGTCCTTGACGCGGTCGTCGCCCAGTTGCGAGTCGCGCAGGCGCGACACCGCATCGTACTCGTACAGGCCTTGCTGCGCCTTGGTGGTCGATTTCACGTGCCACTGCAGCAGCGGCAGATCGAGCGCGGCGGCGACCTGCTCGGCGAGCATGGTCTTGCCGGTGCCCGGCTCGCCCTTGATGAGCAGCGGGCGCTGCAGGCGGATGGCGGCATTGACCGCGAGCATCAGGTCGGGCGTGGCGACGTAGTCCTGGGAGCCTTCGAAGCGAAGTTGGGGCATCGGGGAATCCTCTGATTAATTTCGCCCGATTATAGGGCTAGGCTGAGGCCAGCCGCGAAAGCTGCACCGGAAGCTGCACGTGCCCGGGAGAAAGCCGCTTCGACGGAACCGCACCGACGCCGGTGCCTTGCGGGCGGGAGAGAGGACGGAAGCGCGGGCTTCCCTAAGTGGGCATCGCTGCACGTCCTCCGCATCCGCCGTTTGACTGCATCCCCATGCAGAGGAGGCAACATGGAGCGATCCCACCTTGCCGGCGCGCTCTTCGCCGCCGCGCTCGCCGCCAGCGGAGCCGCGTGCGCCGCCGGCGACGCCAAGGCGGCCGAGGGCAAGCGTTCAATGTGCATCGGTTGCCACGGCATTCCCGGCTACCGCACCGGTTATCCCGAGGTTTATCCGGTGCCCATGCTCGGCGGCCAGCACCCCGAGTACATCGTGCGCGCGCTGCAGGCCTACAAGAGCGGCGAACGCAGCCACCCGACCATGCAGGGTATCGCCGGCAGCCTCTCCGAGCAGGATATGGCCGACTTCGCCGCCTACTACGGAGGTGCCCGATGAAGCCCGCGCACCGCCTTGCGCCGCTCGCCGGCGCCGCGCTCGTCCTGGCGCTGGTGTTGCCCGCCGCGGCCGCCGATCCGGCGCGCGGCAAGGAAATTTCGACGACCTGCGCGGCCTGCCATGGCCAGGACGGCAACAGCCCGACGCCCGAGTTTCCGCGCATCGCCGGCCAGCACGAAGCCTATCTGCTGCAGGCGATGCACGATTACAAGAACGGCCGCCGACGCAACCCGATCATGGCGGCGCAGGTCGAAAACCTGACGGACGCCGACATGGCCGATCTTGCCGCCTGGTTCGCCAGTCGCCCGGGCTTGTACCTCAAGCGCTGAGGGCGCGCGCTTGTGGCGCGGACCGGGCCATGCCGTCGGCGCCGGACGAAGGAGGGCGACATGAACGAAACCCGCATCGAACGCGACAGCATGGGCGAAGTCGCGGTGCCGATCCATGCGCTGTACGGCGCGCAGACGCAGCGCGCGGTGGACAACTTTGCGCTCGGCGGCCAACCCATGCCGGCGCCCTTCGTACGCGCGCTGCTGCAGACCAAGCTCGCCGCGGCGCGCGCCAACGTCGCGCTCGGGCAACTGCCGCCGGCGCTGGGCGAGGCCATCGCCGAGGCCTGCGTCGAACTGCTCGAGGGCGATTACATGCGCCACTTTCCGGTCGACGTGTTCCAGACCGGTTCGGGCACCAGCTCCAACATGAACGCGAACGAGGTCGTCGCCACCCTCGCCGCGCGCCGCCTCGGCGAGGCGGTGTCGCCTAACGATCACGTCAATGGCGGCCAGAGCAGCAACGACACCGTTCCCACTGCGATCCACGTTGCGGCCGCGCAGGGCGTGGCTCACGACCTGCTGCCGGCGCTCGTCCACCTCGCCGCGACGCTCCGTGCCAAGGCGCAGACCGTCCGCGCCCACGTCAAGACCGGCCGCACCCACTTGATGGACGCGATGCCGGTGCGCATGAGTCAGGTGCTCGAAGGCTGGGCGCGGCAGATCGAGGCCGACGTCGAACGTCTCACTCAGCTGCAGCCGGCGCTGCAGCGCTTGGCGCAGGGCGGCACCGCGGTGGGCACCGGGATCAACGCCCCTCCCGGCTTCGCTGCCCGCGTCGCCACCGAACTCGCGACGCTCACCGGCCTGCCGTTCCGCCCGGCGGAGAATTTTTTCGCCGCGATCGGCGCGCAGGACACCGCGGTCGCGGTCTCCGGGCAGTTGCGCACCACCGCGGTGTCGCTGATGAAAATCGCCAACGATCTGCGCTGGATGAACTCCGGTCCGCTCGCCGGGCTGGGAGAGATCGAACTGCCCGCCTTGCAGCCGGGCTCCTCGATCATGCCCGGCAAGGTCAATCCGGTGATCCCCGAGGCCGTCTGCATGGCCGCCGCCCAGGTCATCGGCAACGACGCCGCGATCGTGGTCGCCGGCCAGTCGGGCAACTTCGAACTCAACGTGATGCTGCCGCTGATTGCCCGCAACCTGCTCGAGAGTATCGGCCTGCTCGCGAATGCGAGCCGTGCGCTTGCCGACAAGGCGATCGCCGGATTTGCAGTCAATGACGCGCGCCTGCGCGCGGCGCTCGCGCGTAACCCCGTTCTGGTCACCGCGCTCAATCCCATCGTCGGTTACGAGAAGGCGGCCGAGATCGCCAAGCAGGCCTACCGCGAGGGGCGGCCGATCATCGAAGTCGCCGCCGAACTGAGCGGTCTCGACCGCGCCCGCCTCGAAGTGCTGCTCGATCCCGAGCGCCTTGCCGACGGCGGCTCGTGAGCGGTGCCCTTGTTTGGGGATGAGGCGGGTTATCCCCGTGCGCCGTGAATCAGGCTGTGGAAAAGATGTGGGTGGCCGCTGAAGAGGCTTGATCTGTCGAGGTTTTTGGGTGTTGCCTAAAAATGGTGCAGTGCAAACCCTGCCGCCGGGCAAGGCGTGTGGCGCAGCCCACCGCGCCCGCAAAGCGCACAGTTATCCCCGGTCGGCGTGAATCACGGTGTGGATAATCTGTGAGCGGGCGGCGGATGTCATTGAAAAAAAACGATATTCGCCTTGTGCCTGAAAATGAGGCAGGGTAGGTGCGCGGGCTGGGCGCAGGACGGCTTCTATAATCCCGCTTTGCGCGCCGCAGCGGCCGCCGATCCGCGCATGACTTCGCCCATGACCGCGCCCACGATTTCGTCCAATTTCCCGCCAGCCCCTGCGCCCTGTACCCCAGCCCGATGACGCCGATCCACTACCGCATCCGTGCGGCCAATCCCGCCGCCCACCTGTTCGAAATCCGCTGCACCGTCACCGACCCCGACCCCGCCGGGCAATGTTTCAGCCTGCCGGCGTGGATTCCCGGCAGCTACATGATCCGCGAGTTCGCACGCAACATCGTCACCTTGCGCGCCGAGGCCGATGGCCGTCCGGTCGCGCTGGAGAAGCTCGACAAGCACAGCTGGCGCGCCGCGCCAGTGCCGGCGGGGGGCACGCTCGTACTGGATTACGAGGTCTATGCCTGGGACCTCTCGGTGCGCGCCGCCCACCTCGATCAGACCCACGGTTTCTTCAACGGCACCAGCGTGTTCCTCGCCGTCGCCGGACGTACCGCATCGCCCTGCGAGGTCGACATCGAGCCGCCGCCGGGCCCCGCGTTCGCCGACTGGCGGGTGGCCACCGCCTTGCCGCGCGCGGCCGTGGACGGCCGGCAGACCCCGGCCTACGGCTTTGGGCGCTACCGCGCCGCGGACTACGACGAGCTCATCGACCATCCGGTGGAGATGGGCCGGTTCACGCTCGACGCCTTCGAGGCTGGCGGCGTGCGCCACGACGTCGTCCTCAGCGGTCGCCACGACTGCGACCGCGCGCGCCTGTGCGCCGACCTCGCGCGCGTCTGCGCGTGGCAGATCGAACTCTTCGGTGCGCCGCCGCCGATGGACTACTACGCCTTCCTGACCCTGGTGGTGGGCGACGGCTACGGCGGGCTCGAACACCGCGCCTCGACCGCGCTCATCGCCAGCCGCGCCGACCTGCCATGGCCGGGGATGAGCGGCCTGCCCGACGGCTACAAGAGCTTTCTCGGCCTGTGCAGCCACGAGTACTTCCACACCTGGAACGTGAAGCGCATCAAGCCCGCCGCCTTCACGCCCTACGACCTGAGCACCGAGAATCACACCCGGCTGCTGTGGGCGTTCGAAGGCTTCACCTCGTACTACGACGACCTCGCCCTGGTGCGCAGCGGCGTGCTGCCGGTGGCCGATTACCTCGGCCTGCTCGGCAAGACCATCGCCAACGTGCTGCGCGGCAGCGGCCGTTTCAAGCAGAGCGTGGCCGAATCCTCGTTCGACGCGTGGACCAAGTACTACCGGCAGGACGAGAACGCCCCCAACGCCATCGTCAGCTACTACGCCAAGGGCGCGCTCATCGCGCTCGCCCTCGACCTGCAGTTGCGCGCGGGCAGCGACGGCGCCCTCAGCCTCGACGACGTCATGCGCCTGCTGTGGCGGCGCCACGGCCAGAGCGGGGTCGGGGTGGCCGAGGACGGCATCTTCGCCGCGGTTGCCGAAGTCGGCGGCGGGGCCCTCGGCAAACGTCTCGCGCGCTGGCTGCGCGAGACCGTGGAGGGGACCGACGATCTGCCGCTCGCGCGCCTGTTGAAGGGCTTCGGGGTCGATTGCCGCGCCGAAGCCGGCACCACGCCGTCGCTCGGCATCAAGCTCGCCGCCGGCAACGGCGAGGCCCGCCTCGCCAGCGTGTACGACGGCGGGCCGGCGCAGCGCGCGGGACTGTCCGCCGGTGATGTGCTGGTGGCGATTGACGGCCTCAAGGCGAGCACGGCCACGCTGGAGGCGATGCTGACGCGGCGCGCGCCGGGCGCCAAGGTGGAGATCCACGCCTTCCGCCGTGACGAATTGATGCGCTTCGAAGTCGAACTCGCGCCGCCGCCCGCCGACACCATCAAGCTCGCGCTTGCCACGCGCGCCGGCGCTCGCGCCCGCGGCCTGCGTGCGGGCTGGCTGGGGGCCTGAACGCGCCGCTCCGCCGCTCGACCCTGAAACCGCACAAACCTGAACCCAAGGAGCCCCGCGATGAGCGAATTCCGCATCTATCACAACCCGCGCTGCAGCAAGAGCCGCTCGGCCTGCGCCCTGCTCGCCGAGCGCGGCATCGACGCCGAAGTCGTCGAATACCTGAAGACCCCGCCGACGCCGGCCGAACTGCGCGCGCTGCTCGCCAAGCTCGGCATGAAGGCCGAGGATCTGGTGCGCCGCGGCGAGGACGTATTCAAGCGCGACTATGCCGGGCGCACGCTCGACGAGGAAGGCTGGATCGAGGCCATGGTCGCCCATCCGGTGCTGATCGAGCGCCCGATCGTGATCCGCGGCGAGCGCGCCGTGGTCGGGCGCCCGCCGGAGCGGGTGAACGAGCTGCTCTGATCCGGTGCGGCGCCGCGTCCCAACGCGGGGCTAGTCCAGCGGCGGCACGCAGGCGCAGAACAGGTGACGGTCGCCGTAGGCGTCGTCGATGCGATTGACGCTGGGCCAGAACTTGTTGTCCGCCACCCACGGCAGCGGGAATGCCGCCTGCTCGCGCGTGTAGGGCCGCGTCCATGCGCCGACCAGGTCGGCCGCGGTGTGCGGCGCGTGCCGGAGCGGGGAGTCCTCGGCGGACCAGCGGCCGTCCTCGACCGCGCGGATTTCGGCGCGGATCGCGATCATGGCGTCGATGAAGCGGTCGAGCTCGGCGAGGTCTTCCGATTCGGTGGGCTCGATCATCAGCGTGCCCGGGACCGGAAAGGCGATGGTCGGGGCGTGGAAGCCGTAATCGATCAGGCGCTTGGCGACGTCGACCTCGGTGATGCCGGTCGCGGTCTTGAGTGGGCGCAGATCGAGGATGCACTCGTGGGCGACGCAGCCCTGGCGGCCGGTGTAGAGCACGGGGTAGTGCGCTCCCAGGCGGGTGGCGAGGTAGTTGGCGTTGAGGATCGCGACCTCGGTGGCGCGCCTGAGGCCGCTCGCGCCCATCATCGTGATGTACATCCACGAGATCGGCAGGATGCCGGCGGAGCCGAAAGGTGCGGCCGCCACCGCGCCCTGGCCGCGGTGCGCGCGCCCGGGCTCGCCGGTGGCGACCACGACGTGGTCGGGCATGAAGGGCGCGAGATGGGCGGCGAGGCCGATCGGTCCCATGCCCGGACCGCCGCCGCCATGCGGAATGCAGAAGGTCTTGTGCAGGTTGATGTGGCTGACGTCGGCGCCGATCGCCGCCGGCGAGGTCAGGCCGACCTGCGCATTGAGATTGGCGCCGTCCATGTACACCTGGCCACCGTGCGCATGGACGATGGCGCAGATCTCGCGGATGTCCTCTTCGAACACGCCGTGGGTCGAGGGGTAGGTGATCATCAGCGCGGCAAGGCGGTCGGCGTGCTCGGTGGCCTTGGCGCGCAGGTCGGCGAGGTCGACGTTGCCGTGGTCGTCGCAGTCCACCACGACCACGCGCAGGCCGCACATCTGCGCGGTCGCGGGGTTGGTGCCGTGGGCCGATTTCGGAATCAGGCAGACGTCGCGCTGGGCCTCGCCGCGTGCGGCGTGGTAGCGCGCGATCGCCACCAGGCCGGCGTACTCGCCCTGGGCGCCGGAGTTGGGCTGCATGCAGATCGCCGGAAAACCGGTGATTGCCGAGAGTTGGGCGGCGAGGCCCTCGATCATCGCCAGCGTGCCGGCGGCTTGCGCGCGCGGTGCGAAGGGGTGGAGGTCGGCGAACGCGGGCCAGGTCACCGGCAGCATCTCGCTGGTCGCGTTGAGCTTCATCGTGCATGAGCCGAGCGCGATCATCGAATGATCGAGGGCGAGGTCGCGGCGCTGCAGCTTCTTGAGGTAGCGCAGCATCTCGTGCTCGGTGTGGTGGGTGGTGAACACGGGATGCGTCAGGATGGCGTCGTCGCGCAGCAGCGCGGCGCGGAGCACGCCACCGGCTGCGCGCGCGCGGGCATCGAGGGCGTCGACGGCGCCTTCGCCCTCGACCGCCGCGCCGAAACAGCGCAGCACCGCGGCGATGTCGGCGGCGTCGTGGGTTTCGTCGATCGACACGCCCAGGATGTCGTCGGCGACACGGCGCAGGTTGTAGCCGGCGGCCTCGGCGGCGGCGAGGATGGGCGCGGTGCGTTCGCCGCTGCGCACGTGCACGGTGTCGAAGAAGGTGTCGGCGACCAGGCTGAAGCCGGCTGTGCGCAGCCCTTCGCCGAGCGCGGCGGCGAGGCGGTGGATGCGCGTGGCGATGGTGCGCAGGCCGCCGGGACCGTGATGCACGGCGTAGAAGGCGGCCATGTTGGCGAGCAGCACCTGGGAGGTGCAGATGTTGGAGGTCGCCTTCTCGCGGCGGATGTGCTGCTCGCGGGTCTGCAGCGCCATGCGCAGCGCGCTGCGGCCGCGCGCGTCCCTGGAGACGCCGATGATGCGTCCGGGCATGGCGCGCACATGGGCCTCGCGGGTGGCGAAGAAGGCCGCGTGCGGGCCGCCGTAGCCCATCGGCACGCCGAAGCGCTGCGCCGAACCGAGCGCGATGTCGGCGCCCAGGGCGCCGGGGCTCTTCAGCAGCACCAGCGCCATGAGGTCGGTGGCGAGCGCGGTGATGGCGCCGCGCGCGCGCAGTGCGGCGAGGGTCGTGCTGAGGTCGACGACCTCGCCGCGTTCGTTCGGGTACTGCAGCAGAGCGCCGAACACCTCGTGCGCAGGGGCGTCCGCGGCCTTGCCGCAGATCAGCTCGAAGCCGAAGTAGCGCGCGCGCGTGCGCACCACGTCCAGGGTCTGGGCAAAGCAGGCTTCGTCGACGAAGAACGCGTTCGATGCCGATTTCGACACCCGGCGCGCCATCGCCATGGCCTCGGCGGCGGCGGTGGCTTCGTCGAGCAAGGACGCGTTGGCGAGTTCGAGCCCGGTGAGGTCGGCCACCATCTGCTGGAAGGTGAGCAGCGCCTCCAGCCGGCCCTGTGCGATTTCGGCCTGGTAGGGCGTATAGGCGGTGTACCAGCCGGGGTTCTCCAGCACGTTGCGCAGGATCACCGGCGGTGTGCGGGTGCCGTAATAGCCCTGGCCGAGCATCGACTTGTTCACCGTGTTGCGGTCCGCGAGCGCGCGCAGCGCGGCAAGCGCCTCGTGCTCCGGACGCGGCGCGGGCAGCGCCAGCGGCGTGGCGAGGCGGATGGCGGGCGGTACGGCGAGGGCGATCAGCGCGTCGAGGTCGGCCACGCCGATTGCCGCGCACATGCGGGCGATCTCGCCGGCGTCTGGGCCGAGGTGACGGGCGACGAAGGCGTCGCGGCAGGCGAGCGCTTCAAGGGAGGTAGAGAGGGGCGCCGCCGGCGCGGCAACGGGGAAGGGCGAGGTCATGCGGTCACTCCTTGCTGGCGCCGGGGCACGGCCCGGCGTGGGCCGGGCGGGCAGGGGGTCAGCCGATTTCGGCGGCGTACCCGGCGGCGTCGAGCAGCGCGCCGAGATCGCTGCCCGCTGCCGGACGCAGCTTGAACAGCCAGGCGGCGTAGGCGTCGGCATTGACGCCTTCGGGCGCGTCGGCGAGCGCCTGATTGACCTCGACGATCTCGCCCGCCACCGGGGCGTAGATGTCGGACGCCGCCTTCACCGACTCGATCACCGCGCAGGCCTCGCCCGCGGCGAGCTGGCGGCCGACCGCCGGCAGTTCGAGGAAGACGACGTCGCCGAGCGCTTCCTGCGCATGATCGGTGATGCCGATGGTCAGCGTGCCGTCGGCTTCGGCGCGGATCCACTCGTGGGATTTGGCGTACTTCAACTCGGCGGGGATGGTGCTCATTGCAGGTTCTCCGTGTTCACGTCGTGTGTCATGTCGGGTTGTCTGTAGGCGGCGCGGCGGTTTACACCCGCACCTTGCCGTTGCGCACGAAGGGTAGCGCAACCGTGTGCGCGGTGACGCGTTTGCCGCGCATCTCGACCTCCACGCGCTCGCCCGGCGCGGTGGCGGGCGGCAGGCGGGCGAAGGCGATCGAGCGCTCGAGCGTGGGGGCGTGGCTGCCGCTGGTGGTCTCGCCCTCGCCAGCCGCGGCGAACACCTTCATGTGCGCGCGCAGCACGCCCTTGCCGTCGAGGACGAGGCCGAGCTGGCGGCTGCGCGCCGGGCGCGCGAGGAGGGCGGCGCGGCCGACGAAGTCGCGCGCCGGGTCGCGCAGGTCCACCGTCCACGCGAGGCCGCAGTCGAGCGGGGTCACGGTTTCGTCCATGTCCTGGCCGTAGAGGTTGAGGCCGGCCTCGAGGCGCAGCGTGTCGCGCGCGCCGAGGCCGCAGGGCGCGAC
>JAEWVQ010000381.1 GCA_023459095.1 Pseudomonadota bacterium
CGAGCGCGGCGCCCATCGCGGTGATCGACAGCGACGAGGTGTTGCTGGCGAGGATCGCGTCTTCGCCGAGCAGCGTCTCGAGTTCGCGAAAGAGCTGCTGCTTGACGTCGAGGTGCTCGACGATGGCCTCGATCGCCAGCCCGGCGTCGCGCGCCGCCGCCAGCGCGGTCACCGGCGTGATGCGCGCGAGCACCGCGTCGCGCGCTTCGGCGGCGAGCTTGCCCTTGCCGACGAGAAACGCCAGATCCATGCCGATGCCGGCAATGCCGCGCTCGATCGCCTCGGCGCGCGTGTCGTACAGATACACCGCATGACCGGCCACCGCCGCCACGTGCGCGATCCCCGCGCCCATCGCGCCGGCGCCGATCACCAGCACCTTCACCTGCTTGTCGAGCGCCATCTCAGCCCCGCGGCGTACAGGAGGCCGCGCGCGCGGCCGGGAAGGACGCGCTCACCTCAGTTCCCCTTGAACTGCGGCGCGCGCTTTTCCATGAATGCGGCGACGCCCTCGCGGTAATCGTGGGAGCGGCCGCACTCGCGCATCATGTCGCGTTCGAGGTCGAGCTGGGTGTCGAAATCATTGGTGGAGCTCGCCCAGATCGCCTTCTTGGTCTGGGCATAGCCGAAGGTCGGACCGGCGGCGAGCTGCGCGGCGAGGTGCTGCACGGTGGGCAGCAGGGTCTCGTCGTCGACGCACTTCCAGATCATGCCCCAGGCTTCGGCCTGCTCGGCCGGCACCTTGTCGCCGAGCAGCCCCAGGCCGAGCGCGCGCGCCGGCCCGAGCAGGCGCGGCAGGATCCAGGTACCGCCGGTGTCGGGAATCAGCCCCAGCTTGCAGAAGGCCTGAATGAAGCTTGCCGAGCGCGCGGCGAACACGAGGTCGCAGGCGAGCGCCAGATTGGCGCCGGCGCCGGCGGCGACGCCGTTGACCGCGGCGATCACCGGCAGGTCGAGATTGCGCAGCGTGGTGACGAGCGGCTTGTAGTTCTTTTCGACCGAGGCCCCCAGGTCGACGCCTTCGCCGCCGGCGGCGACGTTGCGGTCGGAGAGATCCTGCCCGGCGCAGAAACCGCGCCCGGCGCCGGTGATCACCAGCACGCGCACGCTGCCGTCGGCACGCCCGGCCTTGACCTGTTCGAGCGCGGCGCGCACTTCGGCGTGCATCTGATCGTTGAAGCTGTTGAGGCGGTCGGGCCGGTTCAGGGTCAGGGTCGCCACCCCGCCTGCCACGTCGAAAAGGATGTGCTCGAAAGTGCACGCGGTGCCGCTCATGTCTCCTCCTTGTCCTTGTCTTCCGGCGCGCTTCGGCGCACGCTGGGGGCTTGTTCTGCGGACCGGCGACCTGCTCTGAAGGCGGTTTGACCGACCGGTCAATCAATAGTAATCTTGATCCAGATCAAAAGACAAGCCCTTTTCACTTGACCTTTTGTGCCGCAGCGCAGCACCCCGTTTTCTTGCGCAACACCCTGATCCATCGCGCGGCATGAACCCGGCAGGACCGAGCAAAACGGCCGCCGGACACCGCGCCCCGACCGGAGGAGACACCCCCATGACGCACCCGCTGTTCGCCAAGCACCAGGCCACCCTCGACGCCGCCGTCGCCGCCATCCACGGCCGCGGCTACTGGACGCCGTATGCGGAAATGCCCAGCCCCAAGGTCTACGGCGAAACCGCCGCCGATGACGGCAAGCGCGCCTTCGAGGCCTGCCTCGGCCGCGACTTCGCGCTCGACCAGCCGGGCCAGACCGGGTGGGCGGCGACCGAGCGCTCGCCCTACGGCATCGCCCTCGACGTGCGCTATCCGGTGTGCGACCCGCAAGCCCTGATCGCCGCCGCCCAGGCCGCGATGGAGGGTTGGCGCAAGGTCGGTGCGCAGGGCCGCGTCGGTGTCTGTCTGGAAATTCTCGATCGTCTCAACAAGCGCAGCTTCGAGATCGCCCACGCGGTGATGATGACCACCGGCCAGGGCTGGATGATGGCCTTCCAGGCCGGCGGCCCGCACGCCCAGGACCGCGGCCTCGAGGCCGTGGCCTACGCCTGGGATGAAATGAGCCGGGTGCCGGCGGAAACGGTGTGGGAGAAGCCGCAGGGCAAGAACCCGCCGCTGAAGATGAAGAAGCATTACGAGATCGTCGGCCGCGGCGTCGCGCTGGTGGTCGGCTGCGGCACCTTCCCGACCTGGAACACCTACCCCGGCCTGTTCGCCGCGCTCGCCACCGGCAACCCGGTGATCGTCAAGGCGCACAGCAACGCCATCCTGCCGGCGGCGATGACGGTGAAGATCGCCCGCGAGGTGCTCGCCGAAGCCGGCCTCGACCCCAACGTGGTCAGCCTCGCGGTGGTCGAGCAGCGCGCCGCCACCCAGGCGCTCGCCACCGACCCGGCGGTGAAGTCGATCGACTTCACCGGCAGCAACGTGTTCGGCCAGTGGCTGTACGACAACGCCAAGCAGGCCCAGGTGTATGCCGAGCTCGCCGGCGTGAACAACGTGGTGATCGAATCCACCGACAACTACAAGGCGATGCTGCGCAACCTCGCGTTCACGCTCAGCCTGTATTCGGGCCAGATGTGCACCACCACCCAGGCCATCCTGGTGCCGGCCGGCGGCATCGACACCGACCAGGGCCCCAAGAGCTTCGACGAAGTCGCCGCCGACCTCGGCGCCGCAATCACCAAGTTCCTCGCCGACCCGGCGGTCGCCACCGCGGTACTGGGCGCGATCCAGTCCGAAGCAACCTTGGCGCGCATCGCCGAGGCCGGCGAATACGGCCAGGTCGTGCTGGCCTCGACCCGAATCGAGCATGCCGACTTCCCCAAGGCCGAAGTGCGCACGCCGGTGCTGATCGCCTGCGACGCCGCCGACGAGAAGAGCTACATGGAAGAGCGCTTCGGGCCGATCTCCTTCCTGGTCAAGGTCGCCGATGGCGCGGCGGCGGTGGCGCTGTCCGAACGCATCGTGCGCGAGCACGGCGCGCTCACCGTGGGCCTGTACTCGACCAAGCCGGCAGTGATCGAGGCGATGACCGCGGCCACGCTGCGCGCCGGCGTCGCGCTGTCGATCAACCTCACCGGCGGCGTGTTCGTGAACCAGTCGGCGGCGTTCTCCGACTATCACGGCGTGGGCATGAACCCGGCGGCCAACGCCAGCTACGCCGACGCCGCCTTCGTCGCCAACCGCTTCCGCGTGGTGCAGCGGCGTTACCACGTCGAGTAAGCTCGAGGACCCCGACCACGGTTCAGGTGGCGGCGGGGCGGTCACGGGTGGCAACTTCTGTCGTGCCGAGCGGAAGGCGGTCGCGGGGGAAACAAGGCGATGCATGTTTGAGCCCGGCGCAGCCGGGCGGGTTTGCATCGCCGCCCCCGGGACCGCCTGCAGCGCGGGAAGCCGAAGGCCACGACAGCAGGCGCCGCACGGGACCGCCCTGCCGCCACGCCGGGTGCCGAGCATCCTGCCCTCGATAGGAACAAGACCCCATGCCCTGCTATGAAATCGACGGCCTCAAGCCCGTCATCCACCCCACCGCCTACGTCCACCCCGATGCCGTGCTGATCGGCGACGTCATCGTCGGCCCGCGCTGCTACGTCGCGCCGCTCGCCAGCCTGCGCGGCGATTTCGGCCGCCTCGTGCTCGAAGCCGGCAGCAACATTCAGGACAGCTGCGTGATGCACGGCTTTCCCGGCACCGACACGGTGGTCGAGGAAGACGGCCACATCGGCCATGGCGCCGTGCTGCACGGCTGCCGCGTCGGCCGCAATGCGCTCGTCGGCATGAATGCGGTGATCATGGACAACGCGGTGATCGGCGAAGCCGCCATCGTCGCCGCCTGCGCCTTCGTCAAGGCCGGCATGGAAGTGCCGCCGCGCACCCTGGTCGCCGGCATGCCGGCCAAGGTCATGCGCGAGCTGTCGGCGCAGGAGATCGCGTGGAAGAGCGACGGCACCCGCACCTACCAGGAACTCGCCGTGCGCAGCCTCGCCACGCTGCGGCCGTGCGCGCCGCTCGCCGAGATCGAACCCGGGCGCCAGCGCTTCGAGCTGCCCGGCGTGGTCCCGCTGGTCGAGGCCAAGAAGGAGCGCTGAGCGCCCCGGGGGGCGCCACTCGGCGCCCCGCCTTCCGCTACACTCGGGCGCTTCACCTTGCAGCGCCCGCCGCCATGACCGCAGCCCCGTCCGCCACCGGCTCCCGCGACCGCGTCGAAGCCGCCTTGCGTGCCCTCGGCATCCCTGCCGACATCGTCGAGTTCGCTGCCTCCACGCGCAGCAGCGCCGAAGCCGCTGCCGCGATCGGCTGCGCGGTCGCGCAGATCGCCAAGTCCATCGTGTTTCGCGGCCGCGACAGCGGGCGCTGCGTGCTCGTCATCGCCAGCGGCGCCGACCGCATCGACGAGAAGCGCCTCGCCGCCGAGCTCGGCGAAAAAATCAAGCGCGCCGATGCCGACTTCGTGCGCACGGCCACCGGCTTCGCCATCGGCGGCGTCGCCCCGGTCGGTCACAGCGGCGAGGTCACCGTGCTGGTCGATCGCGCGCTGTGGGCGCTGGACCCGATCTGGGCGGCGGCGGGCACGCCGAACACCGTGTTCCGCCTCGCCGCCGACGACCTCCACCGCATTCCCGGCATCCGCGTCGTCGACGTGCGCGAGCGCGCATGAAGCCCCTCGCCCACGGCAATCTGTTCGCCGGCCTGCCCGCGCCCGGCACCGACGAAACCTTCGAGCCGCTGTACGTCGGCGCCGGCGCCCGCATCGAGCGCATCGTCTCGCACCGCCACGCCAGCCCGCCGGACTTCTGGTACGACCAGGCCGAGGACGAGTGGGTGATGGTGGTCGCCGGCAACGCCGAACTCGCCTTCGACGACGGCAGCCGGCGCACGCTCGCCCCCGGCGACTGGCTTGTGCTGCCCGCCGGCTGCCGCCACCGCGTCGCCTCGACGGCGCCGGACACGGTCTGGCTGGCGGTTCACATTGCATGCGCATGAACTGAAAAATCGCTTTAGAATCCGGGGTTTTTCGCCCACCGGAGCCGTCCCGATGCACCTTCCCGCCCTGCGCCGCTGGCTGCTCGCCGCCACCCTCGTCGCCACCCCGGCCCTCGCGCCCCTGGGCGCCACCGCCCACGCCGAAGCGCCCCGTGCCGACGCCGCGCCCGCCCAGGCCAAGACCCAGGTGCCCGGCTTCTATCGCATGATGGTCGGCCAGTTCGAGATCACCGCGCTCTACGACGGCCAGTTCGACCTCGATCCCAAGCTGCTGCGCAACGCCAGCCAGCGCGACATCCAGCGCCTGCTCGCAAAACGTTTCACCGCCCATGAGCCGAGTATCCAGACCGCGGTCAACGCCTACCTGGTGCACACCGGCACCCGGCTGGTGCTGATCGACACCGGCGCCGCCCAGCTGTTTGGCCCGAGCCTGGGCCGCGTCGTCGACAATCTGAAGGCCGCCGGCTACACCCCCGACCAGGTCGACACCGTGCTCCTCACCCACCTGCACGGCGACCACGTCAATGGCCTCATCGACGCCGACGGCAAGCCGGTGTTCGCCCGCGCCACGGTGTACGCCGCGCAGGCCGACGCCGCGTTCTGGCTGTCCGCCGAGGCAGCCGCCCGCGCCGCCGACGACAGCAAGCCCTTCTTCCAGATGGCGCAGGCCGCCGCCGCGCCCTACCAGGCGGGCGGGCGCTGGCAGACCTTCACCGACGGCAGCGAGGTGCTGCCCGGCATCACCGCGCACGCCGCGCCCGGCCACACCCCGGGGCACAGCGCCTTCCTGATCGAATCGGCCGGCGACCGCCTGCTGGTGTGGGGCGACATCGTGCATAACGTCGCCGCCCAGTTCGCCAACCCGGAGATCGCCATCGAGTTCGACGTCGACCGCAAGGCCGCGGTCGCCACCCGGCAAAAGCTGCTCGCCCGCGCCGCCAAGGAAAAGCTCATGGTCGCCGGCATGCACCTGCCCTTCCCCGGCATCGGCCACGTCCGCCGCGCCGACAAGGGCAGCTACGAGTGGATTCCGGTGGAGTTCGGCCCGATTCGTTGACCCCACCCTGGCGCACGGCGGCAAGCGGGCATAAGGATGGACGCACGCGCCGCCGTAACAAGGTGTGTCAGGCCGTATAATTCGCCCAAACACAAAAGCCGGCCTGCCGAGCCTGCGCAGATCAACCTGCAACACCGCGCAACTGCGCGCAAACTTCGCCGATCCACCGATGAACCTCCGGGCACGGCCGTGCCCGGTCCGGCAGCGCGCTGCCCGCAACCCGAATCGCCATGCCCGCCACCGGCTCCCGCCCTTCGACCCGCCTCGCCTCCCGCCTCGGCCTCGTGCTGCTGGCGGGCGCGGCGGCGTTGCTCGCCGCCTGCTCCGCGACCATGCCGCCGCGCCCCGCCGAACAGGTGCGCGGCGACTACGCCTACACGCGCGAGTACGCGCGCTGGCTGATCGCCCGTGAAATGGCCGACAACCGCGTCACCGGGCTGTCCATCGCCCTCGTCGACGACCAGCGCGTGGTGTGGGCCGAAGGCTTCGGTTTCGAAGATGCCGACGCCGGCATCGCCGCCAGTGCGCAGACCCCCTACCGCCTCGGCTCGATCGCCAAGGTGATGACCGCGACCGCGGCGATGCAGCTCGCCGAGCGCGGCCGCCTCGACATCGACCGTCCGCTCGCCGACGCCCTGCCCGGCTTCTCGATCCGCACGCGCTTCGCCGACGCCGCGCCGGTCACCCCGCGCACCATCATGCACCACCACTCCGGGCTGCCCGCCAACTACCTCAAGGGCATGCTCGGCGCGGAGCCCGCGCGCTTCTCCGATCTGGTCGAGGCGGTGCGCAACGAGTACGCGGCCTACCCGCCGAACTTCATCTTCGGCTATTCGAACCTGGCCGTGACCCTGCTCGGCGCCGCCGTCGAGCGCCTCGCCGGCGCCCCCTTCGAGGACCATCTGGCGCGCACCCTGTTTGCCCCGCTGGGCATGCACGACACCCGCTTCGAAGCCCGCCCGGCACTCAAGGTGTACGACCGCGACGGCGAAATCGAGCCGATGGCGCTGCGCGACCTGCCCTCCGGCGGCCTGGTGTCCACCGTTGCCGACATGAGCCAGTTCATGCGCATGGTGTTCGCCGGCGGTTGGGCCGGCGACCGCCAGGTGCTGTCGCCGGCGAGCCTCGCCGAGATGCTGCGGCCGCAGAACGAGCACGTCCCGCTCGACCTCGGCTTCCGCGTCGGCCTCGGCTGGCTGCTGTCGGGCATCGAGATCCGCAACGCCGGGCCGGTGGCGAGCCACGGCGGCACCCTGCTCGACTCGCACAGCCTGATGGTGATCCTGCCCGAGCACAAACTCGGCGTGATCGTCGCCTCCAACTCGGGAACCGCGCAGGGCGTGGTCAAGACCGTCGCCACCGAGGCGCTCAAGCTCGCCCTCGAGGCCAAGACCGGCATCGCCCAGCCCGACGCGCCGCCGAGCGCGAGCGCCGAGGTCGCGGTCTCCGCCGAACAGCTCGCCGCCTACGGGGCGTGGTACGACTCCATGGTCGGGCTGGTGAAGGTCAATCCGGGCTCCGGTGGCCTCGACGCCGAGGTCATGGGCCACACCCTGCAGCTCAAGCCGCGCGCCGGCGGCCAGTTCGGCCTGCGCTACAAGCTGTTCGGGCTGATTCCGGTGCAGGTCAGCGCGTTCGACGGCGTCCGCGTGTCGATGGCGCGGATCGCCGAGCACGAGGTGCTGGTCGGCCACTTCGGCGACGACACCATGCTCGTCGGCGAGCGCCTGTCGCCCGCGCCGGTGCCCAAGCGCCTGCTCGACTACGTCGGCGAGTACGAGATCGTCGGCAAGCCGCTCGGCATGATGCCCGACCGCGTCGCGCTGCGCCTCGAGGATGGCATGCTGGTCGGCGAGTGCAGCTTCTCCGAGCTTCCCGGCTTCGTGCTGCGCATCGGCCTGAAGCCGATTTCCGACACCGAGATGATCGTCTCCGGCCTCGGCACCGGCAAGGGCGAGACCATCCGCATCGCCGGCAGCGCCGACGACAAGCGCCTGCTCTACTCCGGCCTCGAGCTGCGCAAGAAGGCCAACTGAGCATGGCGAAGAACGTCCTCGTCATCCACTACTCGCAGACCGGCCAGCTGTCGTCGATCGTCGCCCGCCTGCTGCAGCCGCTCGCCGCAGCCGGCGTGCGCATCACCGAGGAGGTGCTGGTGCCGGAGCGGCCGTTCCCGTTCCCGTGGCCGCTGTTCGACTTTCTCGACGCCTTTCCCGAATCGGTGTGCCTCGACCCGCGCCCCAACCGGCCGCTGAGCCTGGAGCCGGATGCGCACTACGATCTGGTGATCCTGGCGTGGCAGGTCTGGTACCTGTCGCCGTCGCAGCCGGTCACCGCCTTCCTGCAGAGCGCCGACGGCCGGCGCCTGCTCGCCGGCAAGCCGGTGGTCAGCGTGGTCGCCTGCCGCAACATGTGGATGACCGCCTACGACAAGCTCGCCGCGCTGGTCGCCGACGCCGGCGGTCGCCCCATCGACCACGTCGCCTTCACCGACAACGCCCACCCGCTGGCGACCTTCATCACCACGCCGCGCTGGCTGCTGAGCGGACGCCGCGACCGCTTCCTCGGCCTGCCGCCCGCCGGCGTCGCCGCCGCCGACGTCGCCGCCGCCGGGCGCTTCGGCGCCGCGCTCGCCGCAGCCCTCGCC
>JAEWVQ010000382.1 GCA_023459095.1 Pseudomonadota bacterium
AAGCGGACGCGCTCGCCGGTTTCCAGCAGTTCGCCGGCGGCGATGCGCTCGGTCTTGACGCCGTACTCCTGCAGGTCGCGGTCGAGCTTGTCGAGCGTGGCCTGATCGGCGACCTTGAAGGCAAAGAAATCGATGCCGGCGCTGTCGGCCTCGCGCAGGATCACGCTGTTGTGATCGCGCTCGTCCCAGGCCTTGAAATACACCCGGCCCTGGGCGTCGCGCCCGGTCTCGATCAGGCCGAGCACGTTCTTGTAGTGGTGGATACCCTCCTCCAGGTCCAGCACGCGGATCTGGGCGTGGCCCGGGCGCAGCACTCCAGTCATTGCCATGATGTCGTCTCCTCTGTGTCGTTGTTCGTCCGGCAGCGGATGGCCGGATCGAAGCTCATTGCCGGCCGCGGTGGATGCGGTCCGGTGATGATAGGTCAAGCAAATCGATATCGATTAATAATCTCGATATTTATTGATTCATCTCAAATTCTCTTGAACAACGGACTGCGCACCTGCTGCGCGTCGGCGGCGGAAAAGAACTTCTCGGTGTGGATGTCGTTCTCGAACAGCCGGCCCTGCATCAGCGTGGTGATGCAGGCCTCGATCATCGCCGGCGGTCCGCACAGGTAGGCCTTGTGGCCGCGGAAGTCGCCGTCGAAATGCGCCTTCGCGGCCTCATGGACGAAACCGCGCGCGCCCTCCCAGCCGGAGCCCGCGGGCTCGTCGGACAAAGTCGGCACATAGCGGAAATGCGCGTGGCGGGCGGCGAGCGCGACGAACTCGTCGTGGTAATACAGCTCGGCGAGGTTGCGCTGGCCGTACACCAGGGTGATCGGGCGGGTGTCGCCGCTGGCGAGCAGATCGAGAATCATTGCGCGCGGACTCGACAGCCCCGAACCGCCGGCCATGAACAGCAGGGCCTCAGGCGCCGACTTGCGCACGAAAAAGCGCCCGTAAGGCCCGGACAGGCGCACGCGGTCCCCGGCGCGCAGCTGCTCGTGCACCCAGGTCGTGCCCTCCCCGCCCGGCACGATGCGGATGTTCAGCTCCACCTCGCGCCCGCCGCCCGGCGCATTGGCGAGCGAGAACGCGCGCGTGCACCGCCCGCCGTCGATGTCGAGATTGATGTACTGCCCGGCCTGGAAATGGATGGGCTCGTCGAGTTCGACGAACACGCCCTTGATCGTCGGCGTCAGCGCCTCGATGCGCCGCACGGTGCCGGCGAAGTCGCGCACGGCAATGACTTCGGCATCGGGCTCGTCGTCGATCTCGGCCTCGATCACGACATCGCCCTGAAGGCGCGCGCAACAGGCGAGCGCCTTGCCTTCGTCGCGCTCGAAATCCATGAGCGCGAAGCTGGAGGCCTCGCCGTGGTCGATCTCGCCGTCCACCACCTGGATCTTGCAGGTCGCGCACAGGCCGTGGCAGCAGGCGTGGGGCAGCCAGATCCCGGCGCGCAACGCGGCGTCGAGTATGGTCTGTTCGTCCTCGACCGCGATCGTCCGGCCGAGGGGTTCGATGGTCAATTCGTAGCTCATGATGCGTGTCCGTGTCTCTGTTGGACGGCGCCGGCGCGCCGCGCGCGCCGGCTGGCGGGGCTCAGCTGCAGGAGCCCGCGATCCCGGTCAGGCCCGGGGTGCGGAAGCGGATCACGTCCTTGTGCTTCAGCCCGTTGTCCGCCAGCGACTTGTCGAAATCCGGCTGCCAGGGCTTGCCGGACTTGAACCACTGCGCCTTGGCCCAGTCGATGCGGGCGAAATCCGGGTGGTAGCCGAAGGAGCCCGGCAGCACCTGTTCGATGACGGCGCGGAAAGGCATCGTCGGCGGAAACGGAAAGGCGAACGGGGCACAGAACAGCAGGTGGTCTTCCCAGCCGATGTAGAGCAGTTGGGCGCCATGAAACTTGTCGACCGCATCGAGCGGCTCGAACTCGTACTTCGCGACGGCGGCTACGGCCATGTCGTGTCTCCTCGTGGTCTTGTGATGTGCGCCGCGGCACCGGGCCGCGGACGGGACGGACGGCTCAGGCGTTCTTCGTCGCCTGACCGCGCCACGCATCGAAGTTCTTCTGGTCTTCCGAACCCTCGAAATCGAGGTTGTCGCGGCCGAATTCCAGGTGGTAGTACTGCAGCACCGCGGCCAGCGGGTCGAAGCCTTCGGCGGTGGGATCGGTGCCTTCGGGGAAGCAGTTGCCCTGGTAGATCTGGTGCACCGGCAGCCAGGCCTGCACGTACTTCTCCGGCTCGTGCTCGAAGATCGCCTTGCAGTGGTCGGAGCAGAAGTGGTACTTGCTGCCCTGGTAATCGACCTCGCGGTAGCAGATCTTGGTGGGGTCGCCCGGCTCGGTGAACAGCATCGGGATCTGGCAGGTCTGGCACAGCATGGGCAGCGTCTTGTTGTAGAAGCGGTTGCCCTTTGCCGCCTGCTCGCGCCAGTACTCCAGGCGCGGGCGGTAGTACTTGTCGAAGCTTTCGGGGTACTTGGCGGACAGCCAGTCCATCTCTTCCTTTTCCGGCACCCAGGTGTGGAAGGCGGCCGCGGCGCCATAGTTGTAGAAGGTGCCCCAGGCCTGGTGCGAGAGGTGGTCCTTCTCCAGCGCGATGGTCTCGGCGCACTTGGGCATGGTGATGCCGTAGCGCGCCAGATCCTTGAACAGCGCGCCGCCGTTCTCCTCGAAATACACCTCCCAGGCTTCCTTCCAGCTCATCGTGCGCTTGGGCAGCATGTAGTCCATCATCATCGCCACCAGGGTAAGCACGCGGTAGCCGCGCCAGGTCCACTTGTCGATCCAGCGCTGCACGATGGGCAGATTGTCCGGGTCCTGTTCGAGGATGAACTTGATCACCTCCAGGCCCAGGGTCATGTGACGGGCCTCGTCCGACTGCGCCGAGAAGCCGAAGGTCATCGTGCCCATGTCGCCGTTGTAGGCGGCACCGGAGACGAAGGGCACGAACAGCAGGTTGGTGAGCACGTACTCGAACGAGAAGCCGATCGCCACCATGAACTCGAAGGGCCCGGCGGTGACGGCGTCGTCGAAGAAGCTCTTCGGCACGGAGAGGTACCACACGCGGTCGTGCATGTGGCGGAAGTCGTGCAGGCCGTTGTAGTGCTTGTTGTAGTTGGAGAGCGCGTGGATCTGGGTCTGGGCGTGGCGGATCTCGTCGAGCGACTGCATCAGGCAGGCCACGCGCGGGCCGGCGCCCGGGAAGGCGCGGCCGGCATGGGCGAAGCCGCGGTGGGCCATGTACTCGAGCGGGCTGACCCCGGTGAGGAAGAGCTTCACCGTGTTGAGGTAGCGCGCGTCGGTGACGTTGAGGTGGCCGTTGTTCTGGGCGTAGGCGTCGATGATGGCGTAGAGCTTGCGTTCCTTTTCCGCCTGGTACTTCCAGTAGGCGTCCATGGTGAGGCGGAACGGGTCTTCCCACTTGTCCCAGTCGTGGATCTTGATGCCTTCGTAGCTGGCGTAGGGGTAGATGTCCTCCTTCTTCTGGTAGGACGGCTCCCAATCCAGGCCGCGGGTCATGACCTGATACTTTTCCTTCAGGCCGAGTTTCTTCTTGGCGACTTGCATGTCCATGTGGTGTGTCCTCCCCGCCTCAGGCGTTCCAGCTCAGGGTGAGTTCGTCGTCGGTCTCGTCGATGTTTCCCGACAGCGAGATCAGGTTCACGTGCAGCTCCTGCAGATCGAAATCGCGGCCGATGCGCTCCTCGATCGACGCACGGCGTACGGTGAGGCGCCCTTCGGCGTCGATCTTGACCATCGCCGGCGCTTCATTGACCCGCGCCTGCGGGTTGTCGGCGGTGATCGCATCGATGATCGGGCGGGTGTCCTCGTTGGCCTGCAGGGCGATGAATACGGTCGACATCGGGCACTCCTCAAAGGGTGACGCCGGCTTTCGCCAGGCGGGCATCGAACTGCTGCACCACGTCCTCGAGCAGCGCGTCGGCGCGCTCGGCATCGACCAGGCGCGCGACCGGCAGCAGCGCGGCGGCGGCACGATCGCGCCAGTGCGTGCTCCACTGGCGCAGCAGGCCGGCGTTGTCGGCGGACTCGGCAGCGACGGTCTTCACCGTCGAATCGACCCACTTCCGGGTCTCGCCGAACCAGTCGGTCATGAAGCGGGTCAGCATCGCCACCGGGGTCGCGCCGCGCCCGGCGAGCACGTCGTCGACCAGGGTTTCGAACACCAGGGCGTAGAGCAGGCCGTCGAGCACCACGTTCTGCGCCACGTGCAGCTCGAACGGGTCGCGGATCACGAAGCTGTCCTCGACATAACGGCGCAGCCCCTGCCAGGCCGCGTCCTCCATCCACGCGCGCTTGCCCTCGTCGAGCGCCTCGGCACCGCCGAGCAGCAGGCCGATGCGGGTCAGGTACTGGGCGATGCCGAGTTGATCCATCGCCTGATAGATGCACGGCTGGGTGAACGCGGTGCCGTAGCCATAGGCGCAGATCGAGGCATTGTTCATGTTCGCGCCCCAGGCCACGTGGCGCAGCGGTACAAGGAGGCGCAGCGCGGTGGCCTTCAGCGCGTCGGGCATGGCGTCGGCGAGGCCGCGCGCGTCGACGAACTCGAAGCTCGCCTCGGCGGTGTCCTGCTGCTTGGCCCGCGCCAGGGTGTAGGCGCCGTAGTAGAACTGGCGCGGGTCCTTGAGCGCGTACCAGTCGGCCATGCGGATCGCGCTGCGCGCGGGGTCGAAGATCTCGTGCGCCGGGTCCCAGGTCGGGCGGTAATGGAAGTTGTGCGTGGCCTGCAGGTCGAAGGTGCCTTCCTGGTAGCGCGACGCCGGCTTGTCGCCGCCGAGGCGGCGGGCGACGTGATCGAAGGTGTGGCGCAGCGGCTTGATCGCCACCGTGCGCAGGTCGATGTGCATGAACTGTCTCCTCCTGTCTTGTGTGATCCGGCAGGCGCGTTCAGCGAAAACGCTGCCGGGTCGCTTCGTGCAGGCGCCAGTCCCAGTCGGATGCGGGCGCCTCCTCCCGCGCCTCCAGATGAATCACCGCGTTGCTGCGGCAGAAGGCCTCGTAGGCCGCCTCCGGCAGCAGCATCTCGACGAAGAGGCCGGGTTCGCCGATGGCGAACTCGAACTCGACCAGGCCGTCGGCGCGCCGCTCGGTGACGCGCACGTACTTCAGGCCGATATCGATTGCGGGCTGTGCTGCGCTCATCTGTCGTTCCTCTCAGGTGATTCGTCGCCTGCTGCGACAGGCAGCGTGCACTCAAGCTTCGTGCCAGCTTCGAAAACAGCCGATAAACCGCAGATTTGACGATTATTTCGAGATTCAATGCTGATCACTTTTGTTGATCACTTGATCAAATGATCAAATCCGCCGCCTGCTTGCGCATTTGATCAATGCCGTAATGACGCATCGCAGCACATGGCGCGCTCATCCGCGCGGCGCGCCGAGCACCCGCCCCATGTGCCCGACCACGGTGAGCGACAGATCGCTTTCCGGAAACACCTTGCAGGCGAGCACGATGCCGGCACGCTCCTCGTCCTCGGACAGGCAGGCCCGGCTCATCTTGCGCGTGCGGTAGGCGCCCTCGCCGATCCTGACCTTGCACACGCCGCAACCGCCGCCGCGGCAGCCCACCGGAATGCCGCGACGGCCCAGCACCTCCATCGCCCGCAGCAGGCTCAGGCTGCCGTCGCAGGCAAAAGTCTCGTCGCAGTTCTCGATGCGTATCGAAAACTTCGTCTCCATGTCTTCTCCTCCTGTAGGTGCCGCCTGTACCGGCGGCTGTAACTGATTGCGAACGCGCGCGGCGCCAGCGGCGTGGAGAAACAAGATCCATGCCATTCACAACTTATCGAGATTACGCCTCTTCATCGACATAGCCGAAAGCGGCCGCTGATCGCCTTCGCGCACCGGGGCGTGGTATACAGGCCGCACAACGACTCCCGCAGGCGCGGCGCCCGACCCCGGCGCCGCGACCGGAACGCGACGGGAGCAGGAGGAGACGTGACCGCGATTCATTACCCGGAGAATTCCGACCTGCGCCGGCTGCTGCGCTTTTCGGCGGACAACGGCCTGATCTGGCTCGACGAGCACCGCATGGTGCTGCTGCACTCGGCGGCGCTGTCGGAGTTGCGCAAGGAACTGATCGGTTCGGTCGGCGGCGAGCAGGCGCGCCGCATCCTGACCCGCATGGGCTTCGCCTCGGGCATGCGCGACGCAGAACTCGCGCGCAAGATCCGCGGCAGCGGCGACCCGCTCGACGCCTTCGTCGTCGGCCCTCAGCTGCACATGCTCGAGGGCTGCGTGCAGGTCGCGCCGGTGCGGCTGGAACTCGACGTCGCCGCCGGGCGCTTCTACGGCGAGTTCCTGTGGGAGCATTCGTGGGAGGCCGAAGTCCATGTACAGGAATTCGGCGAGGTCGAGCACCCGGTGTGCTGGATGCAGATCGGCTACGCCTCGGGCTACACCAGCGCCTTCATGGGCCGCTTCATCCTGTTCCGCGAGACCGAATGCGCCGCCACCGGCCGCACGCACTGCCGCATCGTCGGCAAGCCGGTGGAGGAATGGCCGGACGCCGCCGAACTCACCCCGTATTTCGAAGCCGACTCCATCGTCGGCCGCCTGCTCCAACTGCGCGAGCAGGTCGAAACCCTGCGCCAGAGCCTCGCCTGTCCGCGCAAGGTGCCGAACCTGATCGGCGCCTCGAGCGGCTTTCGCCATGCCTACGACCTCGTCGTCAAGGCCGCGACCACCAGCGTCAGCGTGTTGCTGCTGGGCGAAACCGGTGTCGGCAAGGAACGCTTCGCGCGCGCGCTGCACGAGATGAGCCCGCGCAAGGGCGCGCCCTTCGTCGCGGTGAACTGCGCGGCGCTGCCCGACGAGTTGATCGAATCCGAGCTGTTCGGCGTCGAACGCGGCGCCTACACCGGCGCCCACGCCTCGCGCGCGGGCAAGTTCGAGCGCGCCGACGGCGGCACCCTGTTTCTCGACGAGATCGGCGAGTTGCCCTTGCCCGCGCAGGCCAAGCTGCTGCGCGTGCTGCAGGAAGGCGAGATCGAGCGCCTCGGCGACGAGCGCACGCGCAAGATCAACGTCCGCCTGGTTGCCGCGACCAACGTCGATCTCGAAGAGGCGGTGCGCAGCGGGCGCTTCCGCCGCGACCTCTACTACCGCCTCAACGTCTATCCGGTGACCATTCCGCCGCTACGCGAGCGCGGCGCCGACATCGGCGCGCTCGTCGACGCCATGCTGCACCGCTTCGGCTCGCTCCACGACAAACGCGTCGCCGGCCTCACCGACAAGGCGATGCGCGCACTCAAGCGCCACGACTGGCCGGGCAATGTGCGCGAACTGGAGAACGTCATCGAGCGCGGCCTCATTCTCGCCCCGCAGAACGGCTGGATCGAAGCCGAACACCTGTTCGTCGGCCCGCTCCCCGAAGACGCCCCGCACAGCGGCATCGACCGCAGCGGCCAGCTCGAGGAACGCGCCTGTGCACCCGCAGCCGATCTCACCGATGCCGTGCTCGA